>NZ_CM001976.1:4519544-4673576 GCF_000406145.1 Dickeya dadantii NCPPB 898
CGTTCAATCTGAGCCATGATCAAACTCTTCAATTTAAAGTTTGATGCTGCTTCCGAAGAAGCGGTGCTCAAAGAATTTACTGTTAGTTCGTATGAATTAACTGTTGTCACTCTTCAAGACTTTCACATAATTTTTTAGTGAAGTGTCCTGCGAGTGCCCACACAGATTGTCTGATTGATTGTTAAAGAGCATGACCATTTACCGTGGTCGCGGGTCGCATATATTATGCTTTCCCGAAAAGAAGTCAAGCGATATGCGCCTGATTTCTTACTGAAACTGCGCTGGCGTTTCGCCGTTGCCGTGTCAGTGGAGGCGCATTATAGGGAGTTCTCCGTCGCTGACAAGCACTAATTTCAAAAAAGTTTCCGAATGTCTCTTTTTTCGCCATCACTCCGTTGTAAGCCGCATTACACCGCCTTTTTCTGGACGAGCTGACCAAAAGACTGGGCGAAACGCGCCACCTGTTCCCAGTCGGTATACTCAATTTCTTTGGTGCTATCGGTTTCGCCGCCGGTCATACGCATAATGAACTGAATCATGACACGGTCGAACCAGCGGTAGCGCGGGTAACGCAACGCGCCGGCGAAGACCGCCCCTAAATCCGGCTGCCAGGGCGACCGCAACAGAAATTTACGGGTATACGCGTTGGTTTGCAGCGAACGCTTTTCCGGCTTGCGAGCGGTCAGGTTGACAGAAAAGAAGGCGCTGGGCTTTTGTTGCAGCAAGGCAAGGTGCTGACGGATGAACTTTTCCACCGCCGGATGAAAATGCCCGTAGCGCACTGACGCGCCGATCATTATTTTGTCGTACTTGTCGAGATCGACCTCATGGACGCTCAAGATATTAACGACATCACACTCCAACGTCCCTTTGAGGTTATTGGCGATGTAAGACGCTATCGCACGCGTTTGACCATCCCGACTGGAAAACAATATTAATGCTTTCATAGCACGTTCCCTTATCCGTTATTCCCGCCAAAAGGTGGGCGTAAATAGCACCAGCATGGTGAACACTTCCAGACGGCCAAACAGCATGGTAACAATCAGGATCCATTTAGCTGCGTCATTCATGGAGGTGAAATTGTCAGCCACCGTCCCCAGCCCCGGCCCGAGATTGTTCAGCGTGGCAGCCACCGCCGCAAAGGCGGAGAAATTGTCCACCCCTGTCGCAATCACGGCCAGCATGCTGACGATAAACACCAGCGCATAAGCTGAGAAAAATCCCCACACCGCTTCCAGTATCCGCTCCGGCAACGCGCGCTGGCCGAGCTTAATGGTATAGACCGCATTCGGATGAACCAATCGTTTCAGTTCGCGAGAGCCCTGCAAGAACAGTAACAGGATGCGAATCACTTTCAGGCCACCGCCGGTCGAACCGGCGCACCCGCCAATAAACGCGGAACATAGCAGCAACACCGGTAAAAACAGCGGCCAGGAGGCAATGCTATCGGTGGTGAAGCCCGCGGTAGTCGCCATGGAAACCACCTGAAAGAACGCCTGATTCAGGGTTTCCATACCATTCTTGTACACACCGTGCCCCCACAAAACGAGGGTACAAATCACAACCAGCGACATCTGAACGACGATAAACATCCGGAATTCGGGGTCGCGCCAATACACCCGCAGGCTGCGCCCGCTCAGTACCGCAAAGTGCAAACCAAAATTACAGCCGGAAATCAGTAGAAATACCGCGATAATGGTGTTGATGGTAGGACTGTTGAAATAACCGATGCTGGCATCATGAGTTGAGAACCCGCCGATGGCGATAGTGGAAAAACTATGGCTGATGGCATCGAACACCGACATACCCGCCAGCCATAGCGAGAGCGCGCAGAGCACGGTCAGCAACACGTAAATCAACCACAGGGTTTTGGCGGTTTCCGCGATACGGGGCCGCATTTTATGGTCCTTCAGCGGTCCCGGCATTTCGGCGCGATAAAGCTGCATCCCCCCGACGCCCAGAATCGGCAGAATGGCCACCGCCAGCACGATGATTCCCATGCCGCCCATCCATTGCAGCATCTGCCGGTAGAACAGGATGGCTTTCGGCAACGAATCCAGCCCGACCAGCGTGGTCGCGCCGGTTGTGGTCAGGCCGGAAAAGGACTCAAAAAACGCATCCGTCACCGACAGATTGGGGCGCTCGACAAACAGAAACGGCAAAGCCCCGACGCTGCCCAGCACCGTCCAGAACAGCACCACGATCAAAAACCCTTCGCGGGCCTTCAGTTCATGCCGGTGTTTACGGTTGGGCAGCCACAGCAACAGCCCCATCACCAACGCCACAATGAACGTCTGGATAAATGCCCGACCGGCGCCGTCGCGGTAGATCAACGCCACCATGCCGGGAATGAACATGGTGCCGGAAAACAGGATGACCAGCAGTCCGACAATGCGGGTTATGGCACGCAAGTGCATCAGGGAGCCTTCCTTAAATGGTTCAAGATTACGCGCTGGGATTATTGTGAAATTGGCTGCAAATGCAACGCGCCGCGGCTAATATCGCGCAGCCGACGCGACGCGTCTTCCACTGCCGTTACCGGAAACGCCAGTTGGAGCGAGACCTCGCCGGCGTACTCCGTCGAGACGACTTGCCCCTGCAGCGCCAGCACCACGGTTTCGACCTGGGGCAACAGAGCATAGTCGCACCGCAACCGATACATCCGTTGCATGACTTTCTGCTGCAGAGGCAGTTGTTTCAGCGCCTGCTGCACACCTCCGCCATAGGCTTTGACCAGCCCGCCGGTGCCGAGCCTGACGCCGCCATAATAACGCACCACCACCGCCACCACTTCGCCGACGCCGCTGCCCATCAATTGAGCCAGCATCGGTTTGCCAGCGGTGCCCGAAGGTTCGCCGTCATCGGAAAACCCGAGCTGTTGCGAATCATCCGGCGCGCCCGCAACATACGCCCAACAATGGTGGGCTGCCGAAGGATGTTGTTCGCGGATCTGCTGAATCACGCCTCGGGCCGCGTCCACGCCGCTAGCCGGGCCAAGCAGCGTGATAAAACGGCTCTTTTTAATCTCTTCATGAACGCTGACAGACGCAGCAGGAACCGGGTATGACTGCATCAGGCCAAATCAAGCGCACGGGTCAGGTTTTCAATGCGTTTGTCGTGCACCACGATATTGTCTTCAATACGAATACCGCCGAACGGGCGCAACACATCCAGCTTCTGCCAGTTGAAGTGCTGGCGCAGTTCGCCCTGACGCCAGGGCTCAAGCAACGAATCGATAAAGTAGATACCCGGCTCAATAGTCAGCACCATGCGCGGTTCCAGAATTCGGGTACAGCGTAGGTAAGGATGGGCCGACGGCGCAGGCTGTGTCGTGCCGGTGTCGTCCTGCATGAATCCGCCGACGTCATGCACTTGCAAACCAAGCGGATGACCCAGACCGTGCGGCAGGAAAGGCGAGGTAACGCCCTGTTCCACCATCGCTTCTTCGCTCAGCCCGGTTACCAGTTGGTGACGTTTGAGTAGCACCGCCACTCGGTGATGCATCTGCAAATGGTAGTCGGTGTAACGCACCCCGGCTTTCAGAGTATCGATCAACGCCAGTTGCTCGCGGTTGAGATCTTTCACCAGCGCAGCATATTCGTTGTCATCCTGCGCGGCATAGGTGCGGGTAATATCCGCCGCATAGCCGTTGTATTCCGCGCCGGCATCCAGCAGGAAGCTGCGCATTTCCGCCGGCACCCGGTGTTCAAGCTGGGTGTAATGCAGCACCGCCGCGTGTTCGTTGAGGGCGACGATATTGCCGTAAGGTACATCGGTATCACGGTGGCCGGTAGCGGTCAGGTACGCCAGGTTGATATCAAATTCGCTCATACCGGACTGGAACGCTTCGTACGCAGCGCGGTGGCCGACCACCGCCGTTTTCTGCGCTGCGCGCATGCAGGCCAGTTCATAATCCGTTTTGTAGGCGCGGTGGTAATGCAGATAATCCAGCACGCCTTTCGGGTTGATGTGTTCCGGCGCGACACCCAGATTCAACGCACGCTGCGGCGCGGAACCGATATAGGCGACTCGCTGACGCTGAACCGGCAGTTGCTGGCCGATGTCATCGGCCTTGCGCAGCACCTGGATATCCAGCGATTTGGTCCAGAAACTGTCCGGCACCGGCGCCACGTTATGCCAGTAATCAACGGGGGAGTAGAACCACAGTTTCGGCGTATTGACCCCATCCACCCACAGCCAGCAGTTCGGCACCTGCGTTACCGGCAGCCAGGCTTTGAACTGCGGATTAACCTTGAACGGATAGGCATGATCGTCCAGAAACGCCATCATCAACTCACCGGAGTGGATCAATAAGGCATCCAGATTATGCCGCGCCAGAACCGCCTGCGTGCGTTGCTGCAGGGTCGCCACATGTTGATGATACAAAGAAGCCAGCGTTTCCATCACAATCCCCATTGATAACAGCCTGTTTCCCAGTGTAACACAGCGCCCCGGCGACGGCAGCGTTGCTCGCCCTGTGATCCTCCCGGCAAATCCCTCACGTGTTGTTTGCATTTCATTAACATCAAAACCACAATTTCTTACATCTGGTCATACCAGATCACGGATAACAGTGGAGAACACCATGATCTATCAAGGCGACACGCTGTACCTCAACTGGCTGGAAGACGGCATTGCCGAACTGGTTTTTGCCGCGCCCGGCAGCGTTAATAAATTGGATACCCGCACTGTAGCCAGCCTTGGCGAGGCGCTAAACCATCTGAAGAACCAACCGTCACTACGCGCCCTGCTGTTGCGCTCGGATAAACCGGCTTTCATCGCCGGTGCGGATATCACCGAATTCCTGTCGCTGTTTGCCGCCCCGCCGGAAACGTTGCATCAATGGCTGACCGAAGCCAACGCCATTTTCAGCCAACTGGAGGATTTGCCGGTCCCGACGCTCTCCGCCATCAACGGCTATGCGCTGGGCGGGGGATGTGAATGCGCGCTGGCGACCGACTTCCGCATTGCGACGCCTGACGTTCGCATCGGTCTGCCGGAAGTCAAACTGGGGATCATGCCGGGATTCGGCGGCACAGTCCGGCTGCCGCGGTTGCTGGGCGCGGACGGCGCGCTGGAAATCATCACCGCCGGTAAAGACTTGCCCGCCGGCGAGGCCCTGAAAGTCGGGCTGGTTGACGCCGTCCTGGACAGCGACAAACTGCTGCCCGCCGCCCTGCATATGCTGCGTCTGGCAATGACCGACCAACTCGACTGGCGTGACCGTCGCCGCCAGAAACAGTCGCCGCTACGGCTTAACCGTATCGAAGCCGCCATGAGTTTCGCCACCGCCAACGCGCTGGTGCAACAGGCGGCGGGCCGCCACTACCCTGCGCTGGTGATGGCGCTCAAAACCATCGAAGCCGCCGCCGGGCTGCACCGCGACGCCGCACTAAAAATCGAAACCGACAATTTCGTCGCGCTGACTCAAACGACGGCGGCGCATGCGCTGGTCGGCGTCTTCCTTAACGAGCAGGCCGTAAAAAGCGCCGCCAAACAATGGGCCGCCGACGCCTCGCCGCCAGCACGTGTCGCGGTGCTGGGCGCCGGGATCATGGGCGGCGGCATCGCCTGCCAGTCGGCGCGCAAAGGGGTGCCGGTGTGGATGAAAGACATCAGTGAAAAAGCGCTGACACTGGGGATGGAAGAAGCGGCTAAGCTGCTTAACGCACAGTTGGAACGCGGCAAACTGGACGCCATGACTATGGCGGGGGTGCTGGCCCGCATCCACCCGACACTGAACAATAACGGGCTTGAACAGGCCGACCTGATTATCGAAGCGGTGGTGGAAAACCCGCAGGTAAAAGCCAGGGTGCTAGCAGAGGCGGAAGCCTGCGTCAGCGAGCAGACGCTGATCGTCTCCAATACCTCGACGATTCCCATCGGGCAATTAGCGGCCTCATTGCAGCGGCCGCAAAACTTCTGCGGTATGCACTTTTTCAATCCGGTGCATCGTATGCCGCTGGTTGAAGTGATTCGCGGTCCCCAGACCGATGAGAAAACGCTGGCCCGCGTGGTGGCCTACGCCAGTAAGATCGGCAAAACCCCTATCGTGGTGAACGACTGCCCAGGATTCTTCGTCAACCGCGTACTGTTCCCCTACATTGCCGCCTTCAACCTGCTGATGCGCGACGGCGCGGATTTCCGCGATGTGGACGCGGTGATGGAAAAACAGTTCGGCTGGCCGATGGGGCCGGCTTACCTGCTGGACGTAGTCGGACTGGATACCGCTCACCACGCTCAGGCGGTGATGTCGGCAGGCTTTCCGCAGCGCATGGCGAAAACCTACCGCGACGCCGTCGATGTGCTGGTGGAGCATCAGCGTTTCGGCCAGAAGAGCGGCGCGGGCTTCTACCGCTACTATCCGGATGCCAAAGGCAAACCGCGCCGGGAACAAGATGAGCAAACCGATATCTTGCTGGATGCGGTCTGCGAACCGAAGCGAACCTTCAGCGCGCAAGAGATTATCCATCGCCTGATGGTGCCGATGCTCAACGAAGTGGCGCGCTGTCTGGAAGAAGGCATCGTCGCTACCCCGGCGGAAGCCGACATGGCGCTGCTGTACGGTCTGGGCTTCCCGCCGTTCCACGGCGGCGCCTGCCGCTATCTGGATACGCTGGGCAGCCAACGGTATGTGGACATCGCCCAGTCGCTGGCGCCGCTGGGGCCGCTCTACGCCGTGCCGGACAGCCTGTTGCAGATGGCGCAGCGCCGGCAGCGCTATTACCCGGCGGTTGAACCTCACGCCAATCTTTCTCTTCACCAACCGGCATAAGGACGCACGACGATGGAAAACGCAGTGATTGTTGATGCGGTGCGCACCCCGATGGGGCGCTCCAAAGGCGGCGCGTTTCGTCAGGTACGGGCGGAAACCCTGTCCGCTCACCTGATGCGCAGCCTGCTGAGCCGTAATCCGGCGCTGGAAGCGGACAAGATTGACGATATCTACTGGGGTTGCGTGCAACAGACGCTGGAGCAAGGCTTCAACGTGGCGCGCAACGCGGCGCTGCTGGCTGAAATCCCCCATTCGGTGCCCGCCGTGACCGTTAACCGTCTGTGCGGCTCGTCCATGCAGGCGCTGCACGACGCGGCGCGCGCCATCATGGTGGGCGACGCCGGGGTTTGTCTGGTCGGCGGCGTCGAACACATGGGGCATGTGCCGATGACCCACGGCGTCGATTTTCATCCCGGACTCGGCAAGAGCATCGCCAAAGCGGCGGCGATGATGGGGCTGACGGCGGAACTGCTGGCGCGTCAGCACCACATCAGCCGAGAGATGCAGGACGCGTTCGCCGCCCGTTCGCACCAGCGCGCCTGGGCTGCCACCCAATCCGGCGCCTTTCGCCGCGAAATTATCCCCACCACCGGCCATAACGCCGACGGCGCGCTGCAACCGTTTGACTACGATGAGGTGATAAGGGCGGAGGCCAGTATCGATGCGCTGGCCGCGCTGCGCCCGGCGTTCGATCCGGTCAACGGCACGGTCACCGCCGGCAGTTCATCGGCGCTGTCGGACGGCGCGGCGGCGCTGCTGGTGATGAGCGAATCCCGCGCGCTGGCGCTGGGGCTGACGCCTCGGGTACGCATCCGTGCCATGGCGGTAGTCGGGTGCGATCCGTCAGTGATGGGATACGGTCCGGTGCCCGCCACCCACAAAGCGTTACAGCGTGCCGGGCTCTCCCTGAGCGATATCGGTCTGTTCGAACTGAATGAGGCTTTCGCCGCCCAGACGCTGCCCTGCATCAAGGCGTTGGGGTTGATGGACAGTCTGGACGATAAGGTCAACCTGAACGGCGGCGCCATCGCGCTCGGTCATCCACTGGGATGCTCAGGCGCGCGTATCACCGCCACGCTTATCAATCTGATGGAACAGCGGAATGTGGAATTCGGCGTCGCCACCATGTGTATCGGTTTGGGTCAGGGCATCGCCACCGTGCTGGAGCGGGTATAACAGCCACCTGCCGGGGCCGCGTCGGCAGCCCCGGTTAATCCAAACGCCAACCTCAGGGAGCACGCGCACGCTGGCGAGTGGAAAACCACTCATACAGCCCCATGCCTGCAAGCATGGAGACAAAGAACACCCCGCCTTTCGCGGTGCCATACGACAGCAACACCAGGGCCGGGCCGGGGCAAATACCGGCCATTCCCCAACCGATTCCGAACAGCAAACTGCCCGCCACCAACGGTTTATCGACCGCTTTTTTTAGCGGCAGGGAAAACGACGCCGCGCACAGCGGCTTTGACATCCGGCCGACCACGCGAAAACCGAGCGATCCGACCGCCAGTGCGCCGCCCATCACCAGCGCCAGCGATGGGTCCCACTGCCGGGTTATATCCAGAAAACCCAGCACTTTCTGCGGGTTCGCCATCCCACTGATCAACAGCCCAAGGCCAAAAACCAGCCCGGCCAGAAAAGAAAACAGGTTGTTCATTTTCGCTCCTTAACGTGCCTCATGCTCAACGAAACATGCCCAGCACCCAGACGGTGACAAACGCCGCCCCCATGAAGGTCAACGTCGCCACCAGCGATCGCAGCGACAAACGGGACAAACCACACACGCCATGTCCGCTGGTGCAGCCCGACCCGTATCGGGTGCCGAACCCCACCAACAGGCCCGATACCACCAACCAGGGCATCGGCGTGGCTATCGCGATTTCCGGCAGCGGCGCCGCCAGCCGGTAGAGCCAGGGCGCAGCGAACATCCCCAACACAAACGCCAGCCGCCATCCTTTATCCTGCCATGTTCGGCCCAACAGGCCGCCGAGAATGCCGCTGATGCCGGCGATACGCCCGCAGAACAGCGCCAGCATCACCACCGCGACGCCAATCACAACGCCGCCCGTCAGGCTCATCAGCGGTGTAAATGCCTGCATATTAATCGTCATGATCGACTCCTTCGGCCGGTTTGGGACAATACAACGCATAAAGCGTATTGAGCAGCGTCAGGATGCGCGGGTCCTCAATACGGTAGAAAATCTGCTTGCCTTCACGCCGCGTCGCCACCAGCTTTAACCGCCGCATGACGGCAAGCTGCTGCGACAACGTCGGCTGGTGAATCCCCAGCGCTTGTTCCAACTGCCCGACAGACGCCTCGCCCTGGCTCAAAAAGCACATCAGCATCAGCCGGTCGTCATTCGCCAGCGCCCGCAGCACATCCGCCGCGCCGTGTGCAGCCTCGCGCATCATCTGCTGTGTGATTTCCGAATCTGCCGCTTCCATAAAGTCACCTTTTCTTGCTTGCAAAATATAATATATTTTTTTATATAATATATTATTGTATATCGTAGTCAAGCCGACCCCGACTATCACAGCCGGACCTCATCCACCCTTACGTTTCGAGGAGTTGTTATGACCAGAATTATTATCATCGGCGGCGTGGCAGGCGGTGCGTCGGCCGCCGTCAGAGCCCGTCGGCTGTCGGAATCGGCAGAGATCATCATGCTGGAACGCGGCCCTTACGTGTCATTCGCCAATTGTGGGTTGCCATATCATATCGGCGGCGATATTCCAGACCGCTCCGCACTGCTGCTGAAAACCCCGACGGACTTCGCCGACCGCTTTAATATTGACGTGCGGGTACGGCACGAGGTGTTGAGCATCGATCCTGCCGCTCGTACCCTGCAAATCGCCGATCTGGCGGATAACCGGGTCTACACCGAGCACTACGACAAGCTGCTGCTGAGCCCAGGCGCTAACCCGATCGTGCCGCCGTTGCCTGGCATCGACCTGCCCGGTGTGTTTACCCTGCGCACCATCACGGACATGGACCGGATTCTGGCCCATCTGCAACAGTCTGATATCCGACAGGTCACGGTCGCCGGCGGCGGTTTCATCGGGCTGGAAGTCGCCGAAGCGCTGGTGAATCGCGGTGTGTCGGTGACGCTGCTGGAGCGCGATTCGCAGGTGATGGCGCCGGTCGATCCGGAAATGGCGGCGCCGTTGCATCAGGTGATACGGCGACATGGCGTCGAATTACTGCTGAACGCGGGGCTAAGTGCCATCGCTCCATGCAGTGACCACGTCTCAGGCGGTAATCACGTCTCAGGCGGCGACCACAAACTGATGCTGACGCTGGCTGACGGCCGGCAACGGGTTACCGGCATGCTGCTGATGGCGATCGGCGTCAAACCCGAAACGCAGTTGGCGCAGGCGGCCGGGCTGCGTCTGGGCGCCCGCGGCGGTATTCAGGTCAATCAACGGATGCAAACCTCGAATGAGCATATCTACGCGGTCGGCGATGCGGTGGAAACCCCGGACTGGGTGAATGCCGCGCCGACGCCGTTCCCGTTGGCCGGTCCGGCCAACCGTCAGGGGCGTATCGCCGCCGACAACATGCTGGGTCGGGAACACCATTACACCCGTACTCAGGGCACCGCCATCTGTAAGGTATTCGACCACACCGTCGGGAGCGTCGGCATAAACGAAAAAACGCTGCAACGTACGGGAACCCCTTACCAGAAGGTGTATGTCCACGCGGCGGACCACGCCGGTTATTATCCCGGTGCCAGCACAATCTCACTCAAGCTGCTGTTCGCGCCTGACACCGGCGCGATTCTCGGCGCACAAGCGGTGGGAAAAGCCGGTGTCGACAAGCGTATCGACGTGATTGCCGTCGCCCAACGGGCGGGATTGACGGTACGGGATCTGGAAGACCTTGAACTCACCTACGCACCACCGTTCAACAGCGCCCGGGATGTGGTGAATCAGGCGGGAATGCTGGCCAGCAACGTGCTTCAGGGCGATACGGCTATTTGCCACCCTGAAGACATCATCAATCTCGACCCGGCGACCCAGTGCTTGCTGGACATCCGCGGCGCACAAGAGCTGCACCTTCACGGCGAATACCCGAATGCGCTGCACATTCCGCTGGATACGCTGCGCCGGCGCTTGCAGGAACTGCCCGCCGACAAAGAAATTCTGATTGGCTGCCAGTCCGGCCTGCGCGGCCATGTGGCCTACCGTCTGCTGATTCAACGGGGCTTTCACGCCCGCAATCTGTCCGGCGGATTCATAACCTATCGGGCATTCGTCGCGCAGTAGGCAAGTAGACAAGTAGACAAGTAGACAAGCCGGAGAATGATATCGGTCGAAAAACAGCGCGGCCGGGCATAACCCCCGGCCGCGACAGGACAACGCAGAAAGGATCAGATGAAAGAAAAAGCGTCGCTGTACATGTGCGCAAGCTGGGCGCCACGTTCGTTGCAGAAACGCTCGCGGGCGATTTTCGCCATCTCGAAACGGCCCGCGATATAAATATCGTGTTGCGCCAGCGAACCGAAATCCTGCAGCACCGCGCTCAGCACCGTACCGGAGCGACCATGCCACTGCTCGTCCGGCTGCTCGACCACTGGGATCACGTTCAGGTTGGGATGCGCCTGCGCCAGCGATTGCAGTTCCCCCAGATCGTACAGGTGGCGCAGTTCGCGCCCGCCCCAGTACACGGATATCTGGCGCGTCGGCTGGTTTGCCAGCACCGTCAGCAGAATGGAACGTACGTAGGAGAATCCGGTGCCGCCGGCAATCAGAATCAGCGGACGATCGCTGTCTTCACGCAGCCAGGCTTCGCCGTGGGGAATATCCACCACCAGCGACTTTTCTTTCAGAATGCGATCCATCACCGCCATCGCATACAGATTCATCTCGGAGGCCCCGATATGCAGTTCGATAGACCCTTGCTCAATAGGCGTGGAAGCCACGGAGAACGGACGTTTGTCGCGCTCGTCCATCACCACCATCAAATATTGCCCGGCACGGAAGGAAAAAGGCGCCGATGGCAATAAGCGCACCCGGTAAACCGTATCGGTGATAGCTTCCACCGACGTTACTGTACAGCTCAACGTTGTCATGCGATCCCTCTGTAGGGTCAAGGCAAAACGGAGAACAGGATAAGCGCCGTCAGCGCGGCTTACCGCTGTCATTCAATATGGCTAACTCGTCCCATATGGCATCCACACGGGCGACAACCGATGGGTCTTTAGTAATCGGGTGACCCCATTCTCGCTGCGTCTCGCCCGGCCATTTATTGGTAGCATCCAGCCCCATTTTAGAGCCGAGCCCGGACACCGGCGAGGCAAAATCCAAATAGTCGATCGGCGTATTTTCCACCAACACGGTATCGCGCGCGGGGTCCATACGCGTGGTGATCGCCCAGATCACGTCTTTCCAGTCGCGGGCATCAATATCATCATCGCAGACGATAACGAATTTGGTATACATAAACTGGCGCAGAAAGGACCAGACGCCCATCATTACCCGTTTGGCATGCCCGGCATACTGTTTTTTCATAGTAACCACAGCCAGACGGTAAGAACAGCCCTCCGGCGGCAGATAAAAATCAACGATTTCCGGAAACTGCTTTTGCAGCAGCGGCACGAACACCTCGTTCAGCGCGACGCCCAGCACCGCCGGCTCATCGGGCGGACGCCCGGTATAGGTGGAATGGTAAATGGCGTCGCGTCGCTGGGTGACATGGGTGACGGTAAAAACCGGAAAATGATCGACTTCATTGTAATAACCGGTGTGATCGCCATAAGGGCCTTCCAGCGCCATCTCATCCGGGTCGATATAGCCTTCCAGCACGATTTCTGCGCTGGCCGGCACCTCCAGATCGCTGGACAGGCATTTCACCACTTCGGTCTTGTGGCCACGCAGCAATCCGGCGAAAGCGTACTCGGACAAAGTATCCGGCACCGGCGTCACCGCGCCCAGAATCGTGGCCGGATCGGCGCCCAGCGCCACCGCCACCGGGAAACGTTCGCCGGGATGTTGCTGGCGCCACTCCTGAAAATCCAGTGCCCCGCCCCGGTGCGACAGCCAGCGCATAATCAGCTTGTTGCGGCCGATTAATTGCTGGCGGTAAATACCCAGATTCTGGCGCTCTTTGAACGGCCCGCGCGTCACCGTCAGCCCCCAGGTGACCAGCGGCGCCGCATCGCCCGGCCAACAGTGCATAATCGGAATCCGTCCCAGATCCACCTCGTCGCCTTCCCACACCTGCTCCTGGCAGGGCGCGTTCGACAACCGTTTGGTCGGCATATTAAGCACCTGACGGAATTTAGGCAGCTTGTCCACCAGATCGCGGAAACCGCGCGGCGGCTCCGGTTCTTTCAAAAACGCCAGCAAGCGACCGACATCGCGTAGCGCGCTGACCTCCTCCTGCCCCATACCCAGCGCCACGCGCTTGGGCGTGCCGAACAGGTTGCACAGCACCGGCATACCATAACCTTTGGGATTTTCAAACAGCAGGGCTGGGCCTTCGGCACGCAAGGTGCGATCGGCGATTTCGGTCATTTCCAGATAGGGGTCAATCGGCTGGTGGATACGTTTGAGCTCGCCTCTCGCTTCGAGTTGAGCGAGAAATTCACGTAAGTCACGGTATTTCATGCTAAATCATCAGAAAGGTCAGTGGTGGGGCTATTATAGAGGCTCTTGGTCATGCTGTCGCTTCCCACCCGCGCTATTTCTGGCGGCGGCCTGCTCGCCCTTATGGCTAACGCGACACGCGATTAGGTATTTCTCCCGGAAATTTTTATCCCGCAAGGCGTAACGCTTTTGTTATCCTTTTCCGCTGTGAGAGCCACAGAAAAGTGAAATTATGCGAGCCTGGTACCTACTTTATTGCAAGCGCGGCCAACTGTTACGGGCAAAAGAACACCTGGAACGTCAGGAAGTGGTCTGCCTGAGCCCGATGATCGCGCTGGAGAAAATCGTACGAGGGAAACGAACCGAGGTCAGCGAGCCACTGTTCCCCAACTACCTGTTCGTCGAGTTCGACCCTGAGCACATACACACCACCACCATCAGCTCAACGCGCGGCGTGAGCCATTTTGTCCGTTTTGGCAACCTGCCGGCACTGGTGCCTCAGCAGGTGATTGACGATTTGCTGCAACATCCGTGTGCCATGCATATCGACCCGGAAACGCCGCAACCCGGCGACCAGGTAACCATTACCGAAGGGGTGTTCAGCGGCCTACAGGCCATCTATACCGAACCGGATGGCGAAGCGCGCTCCATGCTGCTGCTCAATCTGCTGAACAAGCAGGTGCGGCAAAGCATCGACAACCGCCAGTTCCGAAAAGCGTAAACCGTCAGGGCACAGCCCTGACGGTTTATCATTAGCGTCGTAACGCCTCATCCCGCAGCCATTCGGCCACGCGTTTGGCGAAATAGGTCAGTACCCCATCCGCCCCGGCGCGTTTGAAGCACAGCAGCGACTCCATCACCAGCGGCTGTTCCTGCAGCCAGCCATTCTGGATCGCCGCCATCTGCATCGCGTATTCGCCGGACACCTGATAGGCGAAGGTCGGTACGCCAAAGGTGTCCTTCACGCGGCGTACTACATCCAGATACGGCATCCCCGGTTTCACCATCACCATATCTGCCCCTTCCTGCAGATCCTGCGCGATCTCCTGCAACGCCTCATTAGTGTTGGCCGGATCCATCTGGTAGGTTTTCTTGTTGCCGCCTTTCAGGTTACCCGACGAGCCGAGCGCATCACGGAACGGCCCGTAGTAACAGGACGCATACTTGGCTGAATACGCCATGATCTGGGTGTTCACCAGCCCCTGTTCTTCCAGCCGGTCGCGGATAGCACCGATGCGGCCGTCCATCATGTCGCTGGGCGCGACGATCTCAGCGCCGGCTTCGGCGTGGGACAACGCCTGACGCACCAGAATCTCTTTGGTGATGTCATTGACCACATAACCGTCTTCATCGATCACACCGTCCTGACCGTGCGTGGTGTAAGGGTCCAGCGCTACATCGGTCAGCAACCCCAGTTCCGGCACCGCATCTTTCAACGCGCGCACGGTGCGTTGCACCAGCCCGTCCGGGTTGTAGGCTTCCTCGGCCAGCAGCGACTTTTTGTCCGCTTCAATCACCGGAAACAGCGACAGCACCGGGATGCCCAATTTAGCGATGATTTCCGCTTCCCTGACCAGCTCATCGATCGTCAGACGATACACGCCCGGCATAGAGGGCACTTCCTGACGTCCCTGCTTGCCTTCCATGACAAATACCGGGTAGATGAGATCGTTAACCGTGACCTGATGCTCCGCCACCAGACGGCGGCTGAAATCATGACGGCGCAGGCGACGCATGCGCCGTCCGGGAAACGTACCGGGAAAAGCATGACTCATAATTATTCTCCTTTCTGACCCGGCCGGAAAATCCGGCGGGCGTTTTCATCCACATTTCTGCCAAGCCATTCGGCATCCTGCCCGCGCCAGGCCGCAACCTGACGGACAATATGCGGCAGAAAACAGGGTTCGTTACGGCGGGATGCAGGTTTAGGATGTAAATCCCGAGGTAACAGGTAGGGCGCATCGGTTTCCAGCAGCAACCGATCGTCCGGAATACGCGGCAACAGCGAGCGCAGCGCCAGGCCGCGCCGCTCATCGCACACCCAGCCGGTAATGCCGATCATCAACCCGGCGCGCAAACTGTCGTCCAGCTCGTCGCCGGACCCAGTGAAACAATGCAGTACCGCGGCCGGCAGCTTATCGAGCCACGGCGTCAGCAACGCCATAAAACGCGCATGCGCGTCGCGACAATGCAGAAAAACCGGCATCGCGCGCTCAGCGGCAATCGCCAGCTGCGCGCTGAACGCCTGCTCCTGTTCCTGCGGGGTGGAAAAGTTACGATTGAAATCCAGCCCGCACTCGCCAATCGCCAGCACCTGTTCACGCCCCGCCAATTGGTGAATCAGCCCGGCGGTATCGTCGCTCCAGCCGCTGGCGTCATGCGGGTGAACCCCAGCGGTCGACCAACAGTAATCGGGATATTGCGCGGCGAGCAGGTATGCCTGCTCACTCTCTTCGGCGCTGGTCCCCGTCAGCAACAGACCGGTCACACCTGCCTGACGGGCGCGCGCCACTACCTGTTCCCGATCTGAGCGAAATTGTGAGCTGGTCAGGTTAACGCCAATGTCGAACATGCGCAGATATCCAAAAATCCATCGCGGTTATCCCGATGGATAACCCCAAAAAACAACACCT
Organism: Dickeya dadantii NCPPB 898; assembly: GCF_000406145.1. Classification (NCBI taxonomy): domain Bacteria; kingdom Pseudomonadati; phylum Pseudomonadota; class Gammaproteobacteria; order Enterobacterales; family Pectobacteriaceae; genus Dickeya; species Dickeya dadantii. The sequence continues at coordinate 4,535,541 of NZ_CM001976.1, forward strand.
CCCGAAAGAGGTGTTACAGTAAGAAGGCCGCCGTTTTACGGCGAGACGCCACTCAGGAAGACGGCGCAGACTCGTCCACGTCTTCTTCCTCGTCCGTCCGGCGTCGCTTACCGACGTAGAACCGGGCGAAAAACACCCCGATCTCAAACAGCAAATACATCGGGATCGCCAGCAGAGTCTGGGAGAACACATCCGGCGGCGTCAGCAGCATGCCAACCACGAACGCGCCCACCAGCACGTAGGGCCGCTTCTGTTTCAGGCTCTCCGGCGTCACCACCCCGCTCCAGCACAGCAGCACAATCGCCACCGGTACTTCGAACGACACGCCGAACGCCATGAATAGCGCCATCACAAAGTCGAGGTAGTTGTTGATATCGGTGGCAATCAGCACCCCTTTCGGCGCGGTCTGGGCAAAGAAGCTGAACGCCAGCGGGAAGACGACGAAATAGGCGAACGCCATCCCCATGTAGAACAACAGGCTGCTGGACACCAGCAACGGCATCATCAGCCGCCGCTCATGCTTGTACAACGCCGGGGCCACAAACGCCCACACTTGATACAGCACCAACGGCGCGGACAAAAACACCGACACGATTAGCGTAAGCTTGATCGGGGTGAAAAACGGCGATGCCACGTCGGTCGCAATCATACTGGCACCGGCCGGCAACTGTTTGATGAGCGGCGCGGAGACGAACTGATAGATGTCATTAGCGAAATAGACCAGCGCCAGAAACACCACCAGCACGCTGATAATGCTATTCAACAACCGCTTGCGCAGTTCGATCAGATGGCTGATCAGCGGTTGGGTTTGATCAACAGCCATAGGTTAACGATCACCAGAAGGTTGGGAAGAAGACACTGACGCCGTCGGTTCAGATTTGCCCTTGCTTTCGGCATTGCTGGCGGGTGCCGCATCTGCAGACACCGGCGCTGTCGGCGGTGCCGCCGTCATTGTATCGCCGCGCATCGCCGGCTCCACAGCGGAAGTCGCGGTGACCGCAGGCGTTGGCCCGACATTGCGCTCGGCTTCCAGAACGCCATCGTGCGCCGCTTCAGGATCGGCAAGCGGGACATGTTCCGGCGCGTCGCCGCCATCCAGCTTGATGCTGTGAGGGCGCTTCATCGCTTCGGCAGCCTCTTTCAGTTCATCCATCGACGCTTTGAGCTCCGGCGACAAATTCTGCAGTTGGCTGGCCTGCTCGACTTTCTTCAGGCTGTCCTGCAATTCCTGCAGTTTCATCTCCTGCGCCAGCTCATTCTGTACTGTCGTTGCCAGCGAGCGCAGCGCGCGAATCCATCCCGCCACGGTTTTTACCGCTACCGGCAGGCGTTCAGGCCCCAACACCACCAGACCGATCACCATCACCAGCAGCAGTTCACTAAACCCGATATCAAACACCGGTTACACCTGCTCTTTATGCTGGCTTTTCTCTTCCTGACTGGCCTGCGGCTTCTGCTCCGAAATGGATTTGGTCGCAAAGTCAGCGTCCTGCTGCTTGTCGTCGTTGGCAGCGGGCTGATCGTCGCTCATCGCTTTCTTGAAGCCCTTAATTGACGCGCCCAGGTCGGAGCCCAGGGTTCTTAGTTTGTTGGTTCCGAACAGCAGTACCACGATCACCGCGATAACCAACAGATTCCAGATACTAATACCGCCCATACTGTGCTTACCTCTTTACTCAAAAGGAATTCATGTGACACGTTCATCAGGAACCGTCAGGTGCCTGATGAGGCACTTGTTCAACGGGTGCAACGCCAGCCGACAATCCAGGCCAAAAAACCGGCGGCGATCAGACCGGCCGGTACGACATCGGCCTCCACCTGACTGACCAACAGTATCGTCCCGCTCAACAGCAGCGTCGCCCCGACACCCAGCAGATAACGGGCCCGACCATGGCGGGTGCGTTGTGTCCGCAGCTCGCTGGTCAACAGCTCCATGTTCTGCTTCAGCATCTTATGCTGGCGTAAACCGTCATAGAACAATTCGGGAATCTCAGGCAGTTTTTCCACCCAAAACGGCGCTTTCTCTTTAAATGCGCGCAACATGGCGGGCAATCCAACCTGATCCTTCAGCCAGGTTTCCAGAAAAGGCTTGGCCGTCTTCCACAAATCCAACTGCGGGTAGAGCTGGCGCCCCACTCCCTCAATGTACAGTAACGTCTTCTGGAGCAGCACCAGTTGGGGTTGCACTTCCATATTGAAGCGACGCGCCGTATTAAAGAGGTTCAATAATACATGACCGAAAGAAATTTCTGCTAACGGCTTTTCAAATATTGGCTCGCAGACGGTGCGGATAGCGAACTCGAACTCTTCTACATTGGTGTCTTGCGGAACCCAGCCGGAGTCGACATGCAGCTCGGCGACGCGGCGGTAATCGCGGTTGAAAAAGGCAATAAAGTTTTCCGCCAGATAGCGCTTATCGTTTTTATTCAACGAACCGACAATACCGCAGTCAATGCCGATATATTGCGGGTCTTCCGGATGCTCGTAGCTGATGAAGATATTGCCGGGATGCATGTCGGCATGGAAAAAGCTATCGCGGAACACCTGGGTGAAAAAGACTTGCACGCCGCGCTCGGCCAGCAGCGGCATATTGATACCATGCCGTTTGAGCGCTTCCACATCCGACACTGGAATGCCGTAAATGCGCTCCATCACCAGCACCTGCTCGGTGCAGTAATCGGAATAGATTTCCGGCACATACAGCATCGGGCTGTTTTCAAAGTTTCGCCGCAGTTGGATGGCGTTGGCGGCTTCACGCAGCAGGTTCAGCTCATCCAGCAGCGTTTTTTCATACTCGCGCACCACTTCGCGCGGCCGCAGACGACGCCCATCCGGCAGCAGAATCGGCAGCCAGCCGGCCAGACGATTCATCAGCCGCATGTCTGCCTTGATGATCGGTAGAATATCCGGGCGAATGACTTTGATGACAATGTCTTTGCCGGTGGTTTTCAGCCTGGCGGTATGCACCTGGGCAATCGACGCCGACGCCAGCGGCTTAACGTCAAAATCATCGAACCAGGTTTCCAGTTTTCCACCCATCGACGTCTCAATCTGCCGGCGGGCCAGTTCGCCGTCAAACGGCTCCACCTGATCCTGCAGCATCGCCAGTTGGTCGGCGATAGCGGGGGGGAACAAGTCACGACGAGTCGACATCATCTGACCGAACTTGATCCACACCGGACCCAGCTCCTGCAGCGCCAGACGCAAACGCTCGCCCAATGGTTTGTCCTTGTGGCGATTCGGCAGCCAGAACCACAGGCAACGCCAAAGACGCAGCGGCGTCGTCATAGGAATACGCGGAATCAGTTCATCCAGACCATAGCTCAGCAGTACCCCGATGATCCGGTACAACCGAAATAATTCTCCCGGCGTCATGGCGCTCCCTCCAGTTTTGCCAGCCGGTTGGACAGGATTTCCGCCGACTGCGCCAGCGCGTCCACTTCATCGGCAAACCACAGCCCTTCCAGTTTGCCCGGCGCCAGACGCCACTCCTCGGTCACCGTTTCCGACAACGCCTGCTGCCGGCGGCACGCTGAACGCATCAGCATCCCAGCCACGTTGCCAGCGGCCTGACTCAACCCTTCCGCCACTACATCGCCCAGCCAGGGCGACAGCCACTCCGCCGGGTCAAACTCCGCCAGATCCAGCAGGGTAACAAACTGCTGCGCAACCTGAATGTCGCCTTCCAGCACCAGTTCGCCACTGCGCATCAACGCCGACAATTGCTGCCGGTCGCGCAGTTTCACCAGCGCCGACAGACGGGTCTGCAATAAACAATCCGGCTGCGCCGACCACTGACTCATGACATCGAGACGGTGCTCAGAGAAAACCAATACCAACGGCGTATCCAGCTCCGCCACTTCAACTCGCAACGTTTTTCCGTGCAAACGCTGACGGGCGGCTTTCATGCTCCGGTCACGGAACAACAGCTGGTTGAGCGCTGTTTCCAGGGCCGCCGTCAACACAGGCATTATCAACATGGGAGTATCCAACTCAGAATTTAAATCCGCGATGCAGCGCCACGATACCGCTGGTCAGATTGAAGTAGTCCACACTGTCAAAACCGGCCTCGGCCATCATCCCTTTCAGGGTTTCCTGATCCGGGTGCATACGGATAGACTCCGCCAGATAGCGGTAGCTGCCGGCGTCGCTGGCTACCATTTCGCCAATGCGGGGCAGCACATGGAAAGAGTAAGCATCGTATACCTTGCTCAACGCTTTCACGGTTGGTTTCGAAAACTCCAGCACCAGCAGGCGACCGCCGGGCTTCAACACCCGATACATGGAACGCAACGCCTTCTCTTTTTCGGTTACGTTACGCAAACCGAACGAAATAGTGATGCAGTCGAAAAAATTTTCCGGGAACGGCAGGGCTTCGGCGTTAGCCTGAACATAGCTGATATTACCCACCACGCCGAGGTTACGCAGTTTCTCGCGCCCTACTTTCAGCATCGACGCGTTGATATCCGCCAGCACCACTTCGCCTTCATCCCCCACCAGACGGGAGAATTTAGCGGTCAGGTCACCGGTGCCGCCAGCCAGGTCCAGCACGCGCTGACCGCGGCGCACACCACTGCATTCGATGGTAAACCGTTTCCAGATGCGGTGAATACCAAACGACATCAGATCGTTCATCAGGTCATACTTGGCCGCCACAGAATGAAAAACACCCGCTACCATGGCTTCCTTATCGTCTTTAGCCACCGTGCGAAAACCAAAATGTGTCGTTTTTTCCGAATCGTCTACCATGTTATCCGCCTGCTTTTTCAACTTCAGGATCTTGTTACCCATTAATGGGTAGCATTAATGGACAGAGAGTGTAACAGACCCCGCCTAAAAGCGACCGCCCTTCTTTTCACCCTGAACATCGAACCTGATCAACATCATACCGCCGTGCCGTTTGGCACATCATCCATACCGCGTTCAGCCGCATCGTCATCCAGATCCTGCGACAGCGCGGGCAGCTCATCATACGCCAACGGTTCGTCTTGCATTACGGGCACGTTGACCGGCCGCTTAATCTCCACCCCTAGCGCACGAAACCCTTCGGCCTGACCGATCAGGTTGCCGCGCCCGGACGCCAGCTTTTTCATCGCCTGACGGTAACCGGCCTGCGCCTTATCCAGCCCCTGCCCCAGCGCGGCCATGTCATCAACGAACAAACGCAGTTTGTCATACAGCCGGGACGCCCGTTCGGCGATCAGTTGCGCATTGCGGCTTTGCTGCTCGTAACGCCAGAGATTGTTAATCGTCCGTAACGCTACCAGCAAAGTCGTGGGGCTGACCAGCATAATATTGTGACGCAATGCCTCGGTAATCAGATCAGGCTGGCGGTCGATCGCCACCAGGAACGCCGGCTCGACCGGGATGAACATCAGGACATAGTCGAGCGAACGCAACCCCGGCAGTTGCTGATAGTCTTTGCTGCCCAGCAGCCGGATATGATTGCGGATGGACAGCAGATGCTCGTTTAGCGCCGCAGCCCGTTCGGCCTCGTTGTCGCTGTTGAAATAGCGCTCATAGGCCACCAGCGACATTTTGGCGTCAATAACCACATCTTTGCCGTGCGGCAGCCGGACGATCACATCCGGTTGCAGGCGACTGTTGTTGCCGGTTTGCACGCTGACCTGGGTGTCATATTCATGCCCTTCGCGCAACCCGGAGCTTTCCAGCACCCGGCTTAACACCACTTCTCCCCAGTTGCCCTGGGTTTTGTTGTCCCCTTTCAGCGCGTTGGTGAGGTTGATGGCTTCCTGCGCCATACGGGCGTTAAGCTGTTGCAGGTTACGGATCTCATGGGCCAGCGTATGCCGCTCCTTCGATTCCGCGCCAAAGCTCTCCTGCACCTGACGGCGAAAACCGTCCAGCTGTTCGCGCAACGGCGTCAGCAGCTTTTCCATGCTCTGCTGATTTTGTTGATCCACTTTGTGCCCGTTCTGTTCAAAGATGCGATTGGCAAGGTTTTCAAACTGGGTGGACAACCGCTGTTCGCTGTTCATCAACAACCGCTGCTTTTCTTCCGCCGCCAGCCGGGTTTCTTCAAGACGGATCGTCACTTCGCGCAGTTCCGCTTCCTGCGCGCCGTTGGCTTCGCGCAGCGCACGCAATTCCTGATTAAGCTGAAGGCACTCTTCCCGCAGCTCCGCCAGTTGCCGCAATTTTTCCTCGCCGGCCGCCAGTTGGCCGTGCAGCGTGCGCAATTCCTGCGTCTGCTGATCCAGCCGCTGCTGGTCCTGCAGCCGTATCTGCTGGCTTTCAATCAGCTGTTGGCGCGTCTGCTCCAGCGCCTGCTGTTGCAACTGCAATTCGGTGTCATGCCGCGCCTGACGCTGCTGCTGCCACAGGCTGGCGGCCAGCCAGCCCAGCAACAGACCAACCACGCCACCGCCGACGCCATAAAACAAGGAGATCTCCACACCGCCTCCGGGTTATGTGTACCACTGCCCGCCAAGGTAAAATGAGGCTGTATATATGTCCAGAGGTTACGCGAGAAATCGGCCGAAAAAGCCGCTGTCAAACGAGAAAATGCGAGCCGACTTCAGAAAGCAGGCGACAGAAAAAACAAAACCGGCCCAGGGGCCGGTTCTGTAACTTATCGCAGAGACTACGCCAGACGCCGTTTTGCGTCGGCGATGGCGCGTGCGACCTGCTCCGGCGATACCCCGCCCTGCGCGGCGCGTTTTTCCAGACAGGACTGCAACGACAGCACCGGATACACATCGTCTTCAATTACGGCGCTGAACTGTTTGAGATCCGCCAGCGACAACGCTTCCAGCGCTTTACCCTGACGAATGGCCCCCACTACCGCCTCGCCGACGATGTGGTGCGCTTCGCGGAACGGCACGCCTTTAGCGACCAGATAGTCGGCCAGTTCGGTGGCGTTGGCGTAGCCTTGCTGCGCCGCTTCCTGACAGCGCGGACGTTTCACCTGGATGCCTTCCAGCACCAGCGCCGCCATCAGCAAGCAGTCGTGCCAGGTGTCCAGCGCGTCGAACAGCCCTTCCTTATCTTCCTGCATGTCTTTGTTGTACGCCAGCGGCAAGCCTTTCAGCGTCACCAGCATGCCGGCCAGCGCGCCCTGCACCCGGCCGCACTTGCCGCGGATCAGCTCCAGCGCGTCCGGGTTCTTTTTCTGCGGCATCAGCGAAGAGCCGGAGGTAACGCGGTCGGACAGCTCGACAAACGCCGCTTCGCCGCTGTTGAAGAAAATCAAATCTTCGGCGAAGCGCGACAGGTGCACCATACCGATGGACGCATCGGACAGCAGTTCCAGCACGTGATCGCGATCGGATACCGTGTCCAGACTGTTGCGCGTCGCCGAGGCAAAGCCCAGCCAGCCGGCCAGTTGCTCGCGGTCGATAGGGTACGCGGTACCTGCCAGCGCGCCGCATCCCAGCGGGCTGACGTCCAGACGCGTGAGCGTGTCTTCCAGACGGCTTTCGTCACGCGAGAGCATTTCGTGATAGGCCAGACACCAGTGGGCGAAGGTTACCGGCTGTGCGCGCTGCAGGTGGGTATACCCCGGCATCACCGCGTCCTGATTGGCTTCAGCGGTAGCGACCAGCGCGGCGCGCAGATGACGAATCGCCTGCGCCAGCTCGCTCACCTGCGCCTTGCACCACAGTTTCAGATCGGTAGCGACCTGATCGTTACGGCTGCGCCCGGTGTGCAGTTTCTTGCCCAGATCGCCGACTTTCTCGATCAGCTTCTGCTCCACCCAGCTGTGGATGTCTTCCGCATCGCTTTGCAGGATAGCCTCGGGATCCGCCTGCACCTCTTTTAGCAGCGTATTGAGCGCCTGCTCCAGTTGCAGCTGTTCCTGAGCGCTCAGTACGTTCACCGTCACCAGCGCCTTGGACCAACCGATGGATCCGATGATGTCCTGCTCCGCCAGACGGTAATCAAACCGCAGTGAATCGTTGAACTGTTTAAAACGTTGATCTGCCGCCTGCGTGAACCGTCCGCCCCACAAAGCCATAACTACACTCCCGGTCTCTTTGATAAAGGCAGGCCGACTCCTGTCCGACCCGCCATTGAACTGCCCGTGTCTCTCCTGCGGTTTTCGCCGGGAGAAAACGTGTTTGATGTTCGCGGTTTACGCCAGAATACGGGTGCCGATGGACACGCCGTTGAACAACGCCGGCAACTGCTCGGCGTGGCGCCAGCTGGCGATATCCACCGGACGCCCCAGCGCGCGCGCCGCGTCCAGCGCCGCATTGACCTTGACGATCATGCCGTCGGTAATAATGCCCTGCGCGATCAGATCTTCTGCTTTACCGGCGGTCATTTCCGCGATGCGCTGGCCTTTGCCGTCCAGAATACCGCTGACATCGGACAGCAGGATCAGGTCGGCGCCCAGCGTCTGCGCCAGCGCGGTGGCGGCCTGGTCGGCGTTGACGTTCATCAGTTCGCCGCCGGCGGTGATGCCGATGGAACTGATGACCGGCAGATAACCGGCATTCAGCAGGGTGTTGAGCAGCGCCGGAGAGCCGACTTCGGCTTTACCCACGTGCCCCAGTTCGTCGTTCAGTTGCGTGACCACCGTACTGCCGCCATCCGCCAGACTCAGGCCCACGGCGTTGATGCCGTGACGAATCGCCCAGGCCAGCAGGGTTTTGTTGGCGGAACCGGCCAGCGCGCCGGTAATGATGTCGATCTGGTCGGCAGGCGTCACGCGCAGCCCGTTCTTCTTGACCACCGGCAACGACAGCTTCTTCATCAGGTCGTCTACCAGACAGCCGCCGCCATGCACGATCACCAGCGGACGCTGATGCTGCTGGCGATAAGTCACCAGCGCGGTGAACAGGCGCTCCAGCGCCTCTTCGCTATCCAGTAATACGCCGCCTAATTTGATAATTAACGGATTCATCGGTCTTTGCGCCTCAGGGTGTCATCAGAGTAAAGATTGGGTTTCAGGGAAACCGAAGCGAATGTTCATGCACTGCACAGCCTGCGCCGCCGCGCCCTTGAGCAGGTTATCTTCGGTGGCGACCACGATCAGGTGTTCGTCCTGCACCACAAAGCCGATATCGCAGAACGGCAGACCGACCACCGATTTCAGCGCCGGCACGCCTTTTTCATACAACCGCACCAGCGGTTTATCATGGTAGGCGTTGTGGTAGGCTTCCGCCACGTCCTGCGCGGTAACGCCCGGCTGCAGACGGCAGGTGATGGTAGCCAGAATGCCGCGCGGGAAGTTGCCCAGATGCGGGGTGAAAATCACCGGAATGCCGAGATGAGTAGCGATTTCCGGATGATGGCGATGGTTGAAGATGCCGTACGGCTGCAGGCTGACTTCACAGAAGCTGTTGGTCATGCTCGCTTTACGACCAGCGCCGCTGACGCCGCTGGTGGCGTCGATCACCGGCCACTGGTTCGGGTTCAGCAGGCCGCCTTCCACCAGCGGTTTCAATGCCAGCTGGGACGCGGTCGGATAACACCCCGGCACCGCGATCAGCTGCGCCTGCTTGATGCCGTCCGCCTGCCATTCCGCCAGGCCGTACACCGCCTGCGCCAGCCAGTCGGTATGCTGGTGCTCGAAGCCGTAGTAACGGGTGTAGAATTCAGGGTCCTGCACGCGGAACGCGCCGGAAAGATCGAACACGGTGCAGCCGGCGCTCAGGAACTGCGGCGCCAGGTCGTGACTCACCTTATGGTCGGTGGCCAGAAACACCACGTCCACGCCTTTGGCGGCGTCGGCCGCGTCGGTCAGCGGTTGTACCGGTAAGTCAATAATGCCTTTAAGCTGGCGATGCAGGTCGGAAATGCGTTTTCCCGCATCAACGCTTTGCGCGGAAACCGCCAAAGCGGTTATGTTCATCTGCGGGTGACGGTTCAGGTACAGGGCCAGCTCAGCGCCGGTATAGCCACTTGCACCAACGATCAACGTATTCAGCATGAGTTCGGTATACCTTTATTGCCAGATAGGTGGAACAGGGAGCAGGCTCATCAGCGCGGCCACGCCGTTCACCCACCAAAGCCAGAAGAAACGATTATGCGACAATCTCGCATCGCCGCACAGCTTATGATTTCATTTCGTCCGGCATTATTGTATTTTTATTCACAATTAATGCATGAATATTGATACTATCCTAACCCAGAGGCTGTCAACAGTGAAGATGAATTTACCCCCTTTTATGGAGCTGTACCGGGCATTGATCGCCACCCCGTCCATCAGCGCCACCGAGCGCGCCCTGGATCAAAGCAATGAGACCTTAATCAATCTGTTGGCGGGATGGTTTGGCGATCTGGGTTTTCATGTCGACGTGCAGCCGGTGCCCGGCACGTTTAACAAATTCAACCTGCTGGCCCGTCTGGGAGAAGGCAGCGGCGGGCTGCTGCTGGCCGGCCATACCGACACGGTGCCGTTCGACGACGGCCGCTGGACCCGCGACCCGTTCACCCTGACCGAACACGACAATAAGCTCTACGGGCTCGGCACCGCCGACATGAAAGGCTTTTTTGCCTTTATTCTCGATGCGCTGCGCGATGTGGATGCCAGTAAGCTGACCAAACCGCTGTACATTCTGGCTACCGCCGATGAAGAAACGACAATGGCGGGCGCCAAGTATTTCTCCGAATCGACCGGAATTCGCCCGGACTGCGCCATTATCGGCGAGCCGACGTCACTGCAGCCGGTGCGCGCCCACAAAGGCCATATGTCGAATGTCGTTCGTATTCAGGGCCAGTCCGGCCATTCCAGCGATCCGTCGCGCGGCGTCAACGCCATCGAACTGATGCACGAAGCCATTTCCGAGCTGATGGTGCTGCGCAATACGCTGCAACAGCGCTATCACAACCCGGCGTTCCACATTCCTTACCCCACCATGAATTTCGGCCACATTCATGGCGGCGACGCCGCTAACCGCATCTGCGCCTGCTGCGACCTGCACATGGATATCCGCCCGCTGCCGGGCATGACGCTGAGCGATCTCAACGGCCTGTTGAGCGAAGCGCTGGCGCCGGTCAGCGAGCGCTGGCCGGGACGCCTGACCATCAGCGAACTGCACCCGCCGATTCCGGGCTACGAATGCCCGGCGGATCATCATCTGGCGCAGGTGGTGGAAAAACTGGTGGGGCAGCCGACCGATGTGGTGAATTACTGCACCGAAGCGCCGTTCATTCAGGAACTGTGCCCGACGCTGGTGCTCGGCCCCGGCTCGATCAATCAGGCGCATCAGCCGGATGAATTTATCGACATGTCGTTCATCAAACCGACGCGCACCTTGATTACTCAGTTGGTGCATCACTTCTGTCAGCATTGATCTCAGCGCGTTGCCCGGCAGTCACCGTCAGGCAACGCGTTTTTTATTGCCTTCCTTCTTTCGCCGCCCTTGCCTTCTCCGTCGCTCTAAGATAAGAGTCACTTATCTGCAAGCTTTTGTAATTAAATTTCACAAATTGCCTTTGCACCGGTTAAACGGGTACAACTGTAGGGATTAAGGGACGTTCATTGACGAACAATGGCGAACGTGGCTAGATAACAGACAGTAACCACACAATTTTTGTGTGTAATAAATTTACAAAATCAAGAGATGGGTCAGGGTAACTATGAATGAACAATATTCCGCCATGCGGAGCAATGTCAGCATGCTGGGTAAACTACTCGGCGACACCATCAAGGATGCGCTGGGCGCCAATATCCTTGAGCGTGTTGAAACAATCCGCAAGCTGTCCAAAGCCTCGCGGGCCGGCAGCGAAACACACCGTCAGGAACTGCTGACCACACTGCAGAACCTGTCCAACGATGAACTGCTGCCGGTCGCCCGCGCATTCAGCCAGTTCCTTAACCTGACCAACACCGCCGAGCAATACCACAGTATCTCTCCGCACGGCGAAGCGGCCAGTAACCCGGAAGCGCTGGCGACGGTGTTTCGCAGCCTGAAAAGCCGCGACAACCTGAGCGATAAAGACATCCGCGACGCGGTGGAGTCGCTCTCCATCGAGCTGGTGTTGACCGCGCACCCGACCGAAATCACCCGCCGTACGCTGATCCACAAACTGGTTGAAGTGAATACCTGCCTCAAGCAGCTCGATCACGACGATCTGGCCGATTATGAACGCCACCAGATCATGCGCCGCCTGCGCCAGCTGATCGCCCAATACTGGCATACCGATGAAATCCGCAAAATCCGCCCGACGCCGGTGGACGAAGCCAAGTGGGGCTTCGCGGTGGTGGAAAATAGCCTGTGGGAAGGGGTGCCGGCGTTTCTGCGCGAACTCGACGAGCAGATGGGTAAAGAGTTGGGCTACCGTCTGCCGGTAGATTCGGTGCCGGTACGCTTCACCTCCTGGATGGGCGGCGACCGCGACGGCAACCCGAACGTGACCTCTGAAGTCACTCGCCGCGTGCTGCTGCTAAGCCGCTGGAAAGCCGCGGACCTGTTCCTGCGCGACGTACAGGTGCTGGTTTCCGAACTGTCGATGACCACCTGTACGCCGGAGCTGCAACAGCTGGCAGGCGGCGACGAGGTGCAGGAACCCTACCGCGAACTGATGAAAGCGCTGCGCGCACAGTTGACCGCTACCCTGGATTATCTGGACGCGCGTCTGAAAGGCGGGCAACAAGTGCCGCCCAAAGATCTGCTGGTCACCAACGAGCAGTTATGGGAACCGCTGTACGCCTGTTACCAGTCGCTGCATGCCTGCGGCATGGGCATCATCGCCGACGGCCAGTTACTCGATACCCTGCGCCGGGTACGTTGCTTTGGCGTGCCGCTGGTGCGTATCGATGTGCGTCAGGAAAGCACCCGTCACACCGACGCGCTGGCGGAAATCACCCGCTATCTGGGGCTGGGAGACTACGAAAGCTGGTCGGAATCCGACAAGCAGGCGTTCCTGATCCGTGAACTCAACTCCAAGCGTCCGCTGTTGCCGCGTCAGTGGGAACCGAGCGCCGACACCCAGGAAGTGCTGGAAACCTGCCGGGTGATCGCCGAAACCCCGCGCGACTCCATCGCCGCCTACGTGATTTCGATGGCGCGCACCCCGTCCGACGTGCTGGCGGTGCATTTGCTGCTGAAAGAAGCCGGCTGTCCGTACGCGCTGCCGGTGGCGCCGCTGTTCGAAACGCTGGACGACCTGAATAACGCCGACAGCGTCATGATCCAGTTGCTCAACATCGACTGGTATCGCGGCTTCATTCAGGGCAAGCAGATGGTGATGATCGGCTATTCCGACTCCGCCAAAGACGCCGGGGTAATGGCGGCCTCCTGGGCGCAGTACCGCGCGCAAGACGCACTGATCAAGACCTGCGAGAAATACGGCATCGCGCTGACGCTGTTCCACGGTCGCGGCGGTTCGATTGGCCGCGGCGGCGCGCCGGCTCACGCCGCGCTGCTTTCCCAACCGCCGGGCAGCCTGAAAGGCGGCCTGCGCGTCACCGAACAGGGCGAGATGATCCGCTTTAAGTTCGGCCTGCCGGAAGTCACCATCAGCAGCCTGTCGCTCTACACGTCCGCCATTCTGGAAGCCAACCTGTTGCCGCCGCCGGAGCCGAAGCAGGAGTGGCATCACATCATGAACGAGCTGTCGCGCATTTCCTGCGACATGTACCGCGGCTACGTACGGGAAAACCCGGATTTCGTGCCCTACTTCCGCGCCGCCACGCCGGAACTGGAACTGGGCAAACTGCCGTTGGGGTCACGTCCGGCCAAGCGTCGGCCGAACGGCGGGGTGGAAAGCCTGCGCGCCATCCCGTGGATTTTCGCCTGGACCCAGAACCGCCTGATGCTGCCCGCCTGGTTGGGCGCCGGCGCCGCGCTGCAAAAAGTGATCGACGACGGTCACCAGAACCAGCTGGAAGCGATGTGCCGCGACTGGCCGTTCTTCTCCACCCGTATCGGTATGCTGGAAATGGTATTCGCCAAGGCCGACCTGTGGCTGGCGGAATACTACGATCAGCGGCTGGTGGAAGAGAAACTGTGGTCGCTCGGCAAACAGCTGCGTGAGCAACTGGAGAAAGACATCAAAGCGGTGCTGACCATCTCCAACGACGACCATCTGATGGCTGATTTGCCGTGGATCGCCGAATCCATCGCGCTGCGCAACGTCTACACCGACCCGCTCAACGTGCTGCAGGCGGAGCTGCTGCACCGTTCACGCCAGCAGGAAACACTGGACCCGCAGGTGGAACAGGCGCTGATGGTCACCATCGCCGGCGTCGCCGCCGGGATGCGCAATACCGGCTAATCGCCGGCACAACACGGAAACCGGGAGCCATCGCTCCCGGTTTTTACTGCAATCGTTCACCCCATCACGCCAGATACTTCGCCCGCAACCCTTCCCGCGCCGAGGCGTCCAGCCCGTAATCCTGCTCCAGCCAGTTATCCACCGAGCCGTGTCGCTCGCGGATGGTATGCAGCGCGGTCACCAGAAACTCTTCGCGGGCGGAAAGCACGAAATCAAAGCGTTTCAGCGCCTTTTCGCTCAGGCTCGACGCCAGGTCTTCCAGCAACTGGCGACGGAATGAAATCAGGGTGGATTCGGTGACCAGATAATCCTCCATCACCGTTTGCTCATCCGCGCCCAGCGCGAACAACACCAGCGCGGAACCAATGCCGGTACGATCCTTGCCCACCGCGCAATGCTGCACCAGCGCGCCATCGTCAGGCTGGCGCAGCAACGCCACCAGATGCTGGTAGGCCGGATTGCCGAACGGCAGGCGGCGGTACAGCTCCAGCATAAAGGCGCGGGAATCGAACGCTTCGAGCTTTTCCGAGCCCAGCGTTTCCAGGCTGGCGGTAACTTCATGCCGCAGCGGATTGGCGGAAACCTGATGATAACGGGCGCCGGACCACAATCGGTCGGGTCGCTGCGAGGCTTCATCCTGATCGCGATAGTCCACCACATGCGCCACCGGCACACTGGCGAGATGGTCGATGTCGCGTTCGCTCAGCATGTCCAGCGCGCCGGAGCGAAACAGCCTGCCACGGCGGACCTGGCGCCCGTCCGCCACGCGGATTCCCCCCAGATCACGGAAATTGACGCCACCTTCAAGCGGCAGCAACGAGGGATGCAGTAATGAGGTTAAAGTCATATTTTTCCCTGTAGTTATAATGTCGAGTAATCAACGCTGAGTCATGAATGCACTGAGTTATGAATGCCAAGCTATCAAGACTGGGCTATCGCTGCTGAGTGGTTACGGTTAACTCACCGTCGGATGATGGAAACCAGCTCGTATTATCAGACCTGACAATTAAATTAGCATGAAGGCGGGCATACAGATGAACCGCGCGTGGGGAAATTCCCACGGAAACTGAAAAAGCGGTACGAGGACGCGGCTGTCTCGTACCGCACGCGCCGGACATATCGCCTGGCGGTTGAATCACACTCAGGCGCTCAGCAGTTTGCGGGCCGCCGACAGCACCACGTTGACGGACGCGTGTTCCGCTTTCTGCATCGTGGCGGTATCGGGAATTTCCTGCTGGGTGCGGTTCACAATCACGCCCGCCACCATGCCGGCACGCAGCCCCTGGCTGGCGCACATGGTCAGCAGCGTGGCGGACTCCATTTCATAGTTCAGCACGCCCATGCTCTGCCATTCCGCCATTGACCCCTGAAAACGGCGCACCACGCGGCCGGTATAGGTGTCGTAACGCTCCTGACCCGGATAGAAGGTATCCGAAGAAGCCGTCACGCCGACATGCAGCGTCGTTCCCGCTTCACGCGCCGCTTCCGCCAGGGCGGAAGTACAGGCGAAATCCGCCACCGCCGGGAATTCCAGCGGCGCAAAGTGCAGGCTGGCGCCGTCCAGACGCACCGCCGCCGTAGTCACCAGCACATCGCCGACCGCGATATGCGGTTGAATGGCGCCGGTGGTGCCGACGCGCAGGAAAGTGCGCACACCCAGCTGCGCCAGTTCCTCTACCGCGATCGACGTCGACGGGCCACCGATACCGGTGGAACAGACAATCACCGGCTTGCCCGCCAGTTCCGCGCGCCAGGAGGTGAATTCCCGATGCGATGCCAGAAATACCGGGTTCTCCATCAACCGGGCGATTTTCTCCACCCGGGCCGGGTCGCCGGGCACAATCGCCAGCGTGGCCCCTTGTAAATCCTGCTTTGTTAAACCGAGATGAAATACATCGGACATAAGCGCCTCCAGGCAACGGTCAGGTACAGAACGATCTTAGCGCACGCACTGCGGCTGTTAAGTGAAGTGCGTCGCTGATTGGAAAGTAACAAACGTCTATTTACATTAATATTGTGATATTAATCACAATTCAGGTTGTAATCACCCGACATTGCGTAGCACAGGCGTGGCACCGATTGCCCTATCTGGTCGCCGGTATTCGCAATACACTACAAAGTTCCTACACTTGCTTAACGCGGGGGGCGGTATCATCCCGCTGACAGACTCCAGTCTTGATAAAGGAAAGGCAATGAAAACCGATGAGCTACTGACTCTCAGAGAGACCACACGGGCATTTTCGCCAGCCGTCATGCCGCTGGCTTCTTCCGCGATTAGTACTGACGCCACCGGGCTGGTTGCCGGCGAAACCACCATCCCTTCGCAGGGCGACAACCTGCCCGCTTATATCGCCAAACCGGAAAAAGCCGCCGGCCTGCTGCCGATTGTGTTGGTGGTGCAGGAAATCTTTGGCGTGCACGAACACATCCGCGATGTCTGTCGGCGACTGGCTAAACAAGGCTATCTGGCGATCGCGCCGGAGCTCTATTTCCGACAGGGAGATCCACAACAGTACGGCGACATTCCGACGCTGATGCGCGAACTGGTCAACACGGTGCCGGACAACCAGATACTATCCGACCTCGACCACACCGCGCACTGGGCGGTGCGTCAGGGCGGCGACGCCAGCCGGCTGGCGATCACCGGTTTCTGCTGGGGCGGCCGCATTAGTTGGTTGTACGCCGCGCACAATCCGCAGTTAAAAGCCGCGGTCGCCTGGTACGGCAAGCTGGTCGCCGAAAAAACGCTGACCTCGCCGCAGCATCCGGTGGATGTGGCGAAAGACCTGAGCGCGCCGGTGCTGGGCCTGTACGGCGGGCAGGATAAGAGCATTCCGCTGGAGCAGGTGGAAACCATGCGTCAGGCGTTACGGGCGGTCAATGCCGATGCGGAGATCGTGGTCTATCCGGAAGCGGATCACGCCTTCCATGCCGATTACCGCGCGACTTACCACGAAGCCTCCGCCAAAGACGGCTGGCAACGGATGCTGGAGTGGTTCGCCCGTTACGGCGTGGTGTAATCGGTTTTCGGATGAAAGCGGAATCCGGCATTCCGCTTTCATCCGCCCTAATGCGCGATGTGCGTTATCAATACGCAATGAGTACGAAACATACGCAACGCGCACTACGCACTACGCATACCACGGTTAACTTCCTCGCATTTTTTAACCCACGCAAAGGCGCATTTTAACGGGCGATATCGTTTTTCCACCCGCGCGCCGCAACCAGCGCATTTTTATGCTCCTCATTGGGGCAGCGACATTGAGACAGCGACGATTCGCTGCTTCCGTTCGCATCATCCCCAGCATGTCGCGTCACACCGACGCACCATGACTCACAAACACATGAGGAATCCCTATGCCCAATGTATTTGCCCAGTACACAGAGAAACAGCCGACAGGCAGTGAATCCTGCGGCGCCTTTTCATTGGCGGCATTAATTAATGCGAAGAATACCGGCCCGCTCAATAGCCCGGCAGGAAGCGATATTTACAACGAAGTCATTCAGGCACAGGCCCATCTCCCAACGGCCTATCCCGCATTGTTCAAGGGAACCGACCCGCGTTCTCTGCCGTCAACCCTTGTAGCGCTGGGGATTGCCAGAGGATTTGCCAACGCCCAGGTTACACATACGTCGGCTATTCCGGCAGCGCTGGCGCCGCTGATCCCGTCAGAAATCACGCGTATCGGTACGACAGCCAGCGTACAGGAGAAGAAAACGGATAAATTGCAGGATCTGCTGGGAAGCAACGGCTATTACCTTGTTCTGGTCGACAGCGGCAACCACTGGATCGCCATCGTGCGTGATACCACCGGCCTGTATGCCTATGACCCGGCCAGCGGCAACAGCGGTGCGGCGACGGTCACAGGTGACGGCATCACCGGCGCGGTAAACCATACGTTTTCCGGCGTGCTGATCCACTTTGCCGGTTAGGCCAAGCCTCTTTCGCGCTGATGCGGCATATCCTTCGGTAGTTTTCCGCCGATGCCGAAATGCACTAACCATCACCACCGCCTTGGGAAGTGGTTTAGGGCTGGCAGTAAAAAGGGAGACGCTATCGTCTCCCTTAGTCATTTCTGGCGGTGATACGGAATGCCCCTGTCCTGTTGTCACATCCTGTGGTTCATGCGCGTCCTGCCATCCTTCGCGCCATTCCCCATCACCGTTTTCAGTTAACTTACGCGGCGGTTTCGCGCAGACGCTTCGCCGCTTCCACCATATTCGCCAGCGACTGACGGGTTTCCGGCCAGCCGCGGGTTTTCAGGCCGCAGTCCGGGTTCACCCACAGGCGCTCGGACGGAATACGCTGAGCCGCTTTGCGCAGCAGCGCTTCAATCCACTCTACGCTCGGCACGTTCGGCGAGTGAATGTCGTACACGCCTGGGCCGATTTCATTCGGGTACTCGAACTCTTCGAACGATTCCAGCAGTTCCATGTCGGAACGCGAGGTTTCGATGGTGATCACGTCCGCATCCAGCGCCGCGATGGAATCCATGATGTCGTTGAATTCGCAGTAGCACATGTGGGTGTGGATCTGGGTGTCGTCTTTCGCTACCGCCGCATTCAGGCGGAACGCGTCAACAGCCCACTCCAGATACGCCGCCCAGTCGGAGCGATGCAGCGGCAGACCTTCACGCAGCGCCGGTTCGTCAATCTGGATGATGCCGATGCCGGCCTGTTCCAGATCCGCCACTTCGTCGCGCAGCGCCAGCGCAATCTGTTTGGCGATGGTTTCACGGCTGACGTCTTCACGCGGGAAGGACCAGCACAGAATGGTGACCGGACCGGTCAGCATGCCTTTTACCGGCTTGTCGGTCAGCGACTGGGCATACTTCGCCCACTCGACCGTGATCGGCTCCGGACGGCTGATGTCGCCAATCACCACCGGCGGTTTCACGCAGCGGGAACCGTAGCTCTGCACCCAGCCGTTCTGGGTGAACACAAAGCCGTCCAGATGCTCGCCGAAATACTCCACCATGTCGTTACGTTCGGCTTCACCGTGCACCAGTACGTCCAGTTCCAGACGTTCCTGTTCCACAATCGCCTGTTTGATGTGCTCGGCGATGCCGATACGGTAGTTCTGACCATCCAGACGACCCTGTTTGAAGTCCAGACGCAGGCTGCGGATTTCGGTGGTCTGCGGAAATGAACCGATGGTAGTGGTCGGCCAGGCCGGCAGGTTGAAACGCGCACGCTGTGCGTCGGCGCGTACCGGGTACGGGTTCTGACGCAGGCTGTCTTGCGCGGTGATCGCCGCCAGACGCTTCGCCACATTCGGGTTGTTAACGCGGGTGGAAGTCCGGCGGGCGCGGATCGGCGCGCTGTACGCCACCAGCTCATCGCCGTTGCCGCTGTTGAGCGCGCGGGTCAGCAGCGCCAGTTCCTGACACTTCTGAATCGCAAACGCGAACCAGCTTTTCACTTCCTCATCCAGACGGGTTTCGACGCTGAGATCGATTGGACTGTGCAACAGGGAGCAGGAGCTGCCCAGCCACAGAGCACGTTTGCCCAGCAACGGTTGCAGGCGCTCGAACCAGCTCGCCAGATCGGCGCGCCATACGTTACGGCCGTTGATCACGCCCAACGACAGCACCCAGTCAGCCGGCAGCTGCACGTTCAGCGCCGCGGCGTCGTCTTTGCCGTGCACCAGATCGACATGCAGACCCTGTACCGGCAGCGCTTTGATAACGTCCAGATTCTGGCCGATGCTGTCGAAATAGGTGGTCAGCAGCAGTTTCACCTGCCCTTGCAGCGCGTCGTAAGCCGGTTTGAAGGCGGCTTTCCATTCGGCGTCCAGCTCCAGCGCCAGCAGCGGCTCGTCAATCTGCACCCACGCGATGCCGCGCTTAGCCAGTTCGGCCAGCACCTGCTGGTACACCGGCAGCACCGCGTTCAGCAGATCCAGACGGTTGAAGGCTTCGCCTTTGACTTTGCCCAGCCACAGGTAGGTCACCGGGCCCAACAGCACCGGTTTCACCTTGTGGCCCAGCGCCAGCGCTTCGTCCACTTCATCCAGCAGTTGGGTCCAGGTCAGCTTGAACTGCTGGCCTTTGGTGAATTCCGGCACCATGTAGTGATAGTTGGTGTTGAACCATTTGGTCATTTCAGCGGCGGCAGCCGGCTCACCGGTCGGTGCGCGGCCACGGCCGATACGGAACAGGGTATCCAGATCGACGGAACCATCCGCGTTCTGGTGACGGGCAGGTACGTTCCCCAGCAGCAGGCTGGTGGTCAGCACATGGTCGTACCAGGCAAAATCGCCCACCGGCAGCAGTTCCACGCCGGCGTCTTTCTGCTGTTGCCAGTGGCGGGCGCGCAGCTCACGACCCACGGTCAGCAGCGCTTCCTGCGTGCTGTTCCCTGCCCAATAGCTTTCCTGTGCTTTTTTCAGTTCACGACGCAGACCGACGCGCGGAAAACCGAGAGTGTGATTTAAAATTGCCATGCTTGAATTCCCATTTAGCCGTCCAGATGTTTACACATCCATAATCCGCAGGTAGTGTAGTAAGTACAAGCGCAATTTATTCACTGTCACTGTGAAGGACTCTCATGATCGAACTTAAACACTTACGGACGCTGCAGGCGCTGCGCAACACAGGATCGTTAGCCGCCGCCGCCGCACAGCTCCATCAGACGCAATCCGCCCTGTCGCATCAGTTCAGCGATCTGGAACAACGGCTGGGATTCCGCTTGTTCGTCCGTAAGAGCCAGCCGCTACGCTTTACGCCGCAGGGGGAAATTCTGCTGCAACTGGCCGAGCAGATCCTGCCGCAGATTCAGCAGGCGCTGCAGGCGTGCAACGAGCCGCATCAAACAACGCTACGGCTGGCGATCGAGTGTCACAGTTGTATTCAGTGGCTGACGCCGGCGCTGGAGAACTTCCACCAAAGCTGGCCGCAGGTGGTGATGGATTTCAAATCCGGCGTCACTTTCGACCCGCAACCTGCGCTGCAACAAGGCGAGCTGGACCTGGTGATGACCTCCGACATTCTGCCGCGCAGCGGCCTGCACTACTCGCCGATGTTCGACTTTGAGGTACGTTTGGTGTTGTCGCCGGATCATCCGCTGGCCGCCAAAGCCGTAATTACGCCTGACGATCTGGCGCAGGAAACATTGATGATCTACCCGGTGCAACGTCAACGGCTGGATGTGTGGCGCCACTTTCTGCAACCGGCTGGCGTCAGCCCGTCGCTAAAAAGCGTAGACAATACCCTGCTGTTGATCCAGATGGTGGCGGCGCGCATGGGCATCGCCGCGCTGCCGCACTGGGTGGTGGAGAGTTTTGAACGTCAGGGTCTGGTGGTGACGAAAACCCTGGGAGACGGCTTGTGGAGCCGGCTGTACGCCGCCGTACGCGATGGCGAGCAGCGCCAGCCGGTTATCGAAGCGTTTATTCGTTCCGCGCGCCAGCATGCCTGTGAGCATCTGCCGTTTGTGCGGGATGCTTCACGACCCAACGTTGGTGTACCCACAAGGCCGCCGCAATAATCGCCGAACCGATGAGAAAGCTGGTCCAGTTCGGCGTTTTCTGCCAGAACGCGAAGTTGACCAGCAACCCGGCCGGGACGTGAAAGTTGTTCATGATACTCAACGTGCCGGAATCCACCTGGGTGGCGCCATAGTTCCACATGAAATAGCCCAGGCCCGACACCACCACGCCAAGAAACACCAGAACCCCCCACTGCACCGGTGCGGTGGGCAGTTTGGTCAGATTGCCGACCAGCGCCCAAGCCACCAGCGTCACCAGCGCGGCGCCGAGGTAGAACCAGGAAAAGGCGCTGTGCTGCGGCATCGGATACACTTCCATCAGCCGTTTATATCCCACTTGCCCCACGGCAAAACAGACATTGGCCGCCTGCACCAGCAGCAGCCCCCACCAGAAATGATCGCTCACGCCGTGATAGTGGATCACCGCGGCGCCCAGAACAGCCAGCAAGGCGCTGAATGCATAACCCCAGCGCAGGCGATGCCCGCTGAGCAGGTCGTAAATCAGCGTGACGTACAGCGGCGTCATCACCGAAAACAGCAGGATCGTCGGTACATTGAGGTAAAGGTAACTACGGAACAGGAACAGGTACATGACGCCGAGCTGGAAAACGCCTACCAGCAAATACAACCCCAGCACTTTGGGGGAATAGCCGCGCCAGCGCAGGAAAGGCAGAAACACCAGCGCCGCCAGCACCAGCCGGAACATGGCTGAGAACCAGCTATCGACCTGGCCGGCCAGGTATTCGCCAATCAGGCTGAAGGAAAACGACCACAAAATCGTGGTGATGATCAATAACGGCACGGCATGACTCGCTCTATAACGTGTAACAGGATAAGCATTGTAGTCGAGTTACGTGGTCGCATTTCTTTCAACTTGGTTTACATCAGAACAAAATATCACCAATCGATTGATCAGAACTGCCAGCGCAGCCAGGCAAAGAACACGTTGCCATTATTATGCGTGCCGGGAATATAAGTCGCCTGAAAAGACAGGCGCTGATAACTGACCGACGCCATCGGCAGCAGCACCGGGATCGGAATGTATTTCCAGTTGTCCCGCATGGTCACGCCAGCGGTAAAACCCAGCCCCAACTGAACATCCTGATTCTCCAGCGGCCGCCAGCGTTTTTCATAGCCATAGCCGCCGATAGGCTCCCACTTGTTGAAAGAGTCCTTGAACGCCATCAGGTACAGGCTGTGCCAGTCGCCATCGCG
Source organism: Dickeya dadantii NCPPB 898 (assembly GCF_000406145.1). Classification (NCBI taxonomy): domain Bacteria; kingdom Pseudomonadati; phylum Pseudomonadota; class Gammaproteobacteria; order Enterobacterales; family Pectobacteriaceae; genus Dickeya; species Dickeya dadantii. The sequence goes on from NZ_CM001976.1 coordinate 4,558,434, forward strand.
GTCCAGTCGGGACACGCCATAGCCCGCGCCCCAGGGGCGCTCGTTGTATCTGTCGGTCTTCGCTTTGTCGTAAGCCCAGCGGTTATGCCAGGTCATGGCCGGCACATACAGCTCCTGAGACTGCCAGTGATGCCAGGTATCCGACAGATTGTTGCCGGCGCGCTGCCAGATTCCCGGTTCCGAGCCGCGTTCAACGGCATCAGATGCCGTATTGTCGCCGGACGGTGCGGCAAATGCAGGAGTAACCAGCAAGGAAGACAGAGCAAAGAGGCAGGTGTGTGAGGTCAATTTTAATCGCATAAACGGCATTAATCGCATAAACAGCATTCCCAAAAAGCAAAATCGCCAACAACCGGCGAGTCGGGTTACCTGATACTTATTTCCATGATGTTTTATGGTCCGACCACTGATATACAACGATTCTCGCAGGATTAAATACAGCTAACGCTGAATTACCGGGCTAACCGGTATTTTTGAGAGACTTCTTAGCTAAAGCATAGGATAAACAGCCGGATCTGCCGTAATGGAGAGGTCAAAATGCAAGCAAAGGGATGCTCCGGCAATCCCTGAAATAATAGCGCCGGCGTCGAGTCAGGCAGGCAAAACCAAAAACCGCAGGGTGCGGATGAAAGAAGCGTATTATCCGGCTTGCCGTGCAGGCAGGCCGGAAAAATATCAGATGCCGTCGCCGTCTTCGAAACCGCGCAACGAACCGTTGAAGTACTGATCCATATCCAGCGAGGGTTTATCGCTTTCCGGGCGGCCAACAATTCGCGCCGGCACGCCAGCGGCAGTGGTATGCGGCGGCACCGGCTGCAACACCACCGAACCCGCGCCAATCTTGGCGCCGCAGCCCACTTCGATATTGCCGAGAATCTTGGCGCCAGCGCCGATCATCACCCCTTCCCGAATCTTGGGATGGCGGTCGCCGTTGGTCTTGCCGGTCCCCCCCAGGGTGACCGATTGCAGAATGGAAACGTCGTTTTCCACCACGGCGGTTTCACCGATTACGATACCGGTGGCATGGTCCAGCATGATGCCGCAACCGATGCGCGCCGCCGGGTGGATATCCACCCCAAATGACACGGAAATCTGGTTTTGCAGGTAAATCGCCAGCGCCTGCCGCTCCTGCCGCCACAGCCAGTGGCCGATACGGTAAGCCTGCAGAGCATGAAATCCTTTCAGGTAGAGCAGCGGCGTCGAGTATTTATCCACCGCCGGATCGCGCAAACGCACCGCCAGAATGTCGCGGGCAGCGGACGCAATCATCTGCGGTTCGGCGCGGTAGGCCTCTTCCACCACTTCACGGATGGCAATCGCCGGCATGATGGCGTTAGCCAGCTTATTCGCCAGCATGTAGCTCAATGCGCTGCCCAGATTCTCATGTTTCAGCAGCGTCGCGTGAAAGAAACTGGCCAGCATCGGTTCGCATTCCGCCAGACTGCGCGCCTCTTCCTTAATGTTTTTCCAAACCAGTTCCAGCTCATCATTCGACATCGCGACACCTCTTTGAAAAACCGTCAACCCACCGCTTCACCGCTTGCTACTGCACGACGCTCTATCAGCATAAAACAACAACGGGCTTCCCGTGGGAAGCCCGATCAATGCCCTGCCGTCACAGGCTGGCGCTTTCGTCTTTGCGCGCCCGGCCCAGCAGGCTCAACGCCGCTTCACGCGCGTCTTTACCGCAATACAGCACCTGCCAGAGCTGCTCGGTGATCGGCATTTCCACACCGTAGCGCTGCGCCAGCGCCATCACTTCCTTGGTATTACGGTAACCTTCCACCACCTGACCAATCTGGTTCTGAGCGCTAACCACGTCCATCCCTTGTCCCAGCATCATGCCGAAACGACGGTTGCGTGACTGGTTGTCGGTGCAGGTCAATACCAGATCGCCCAGACCCGCCATGCCCATAAACGTGGTCGGATCAGCCCCCAGCGCCACGCCCAGCCGCGTCATTTCCGCCAGACCGCGGGTGATAAGCGCGGTACGCGCATTGGCGCCGAACCCCATACCGTCAGACATGCCGGCGCCGATGGCAATCACGTTCTTCACTGCGCCCCCCAGCTGCACGCCGACAAAGTCGGGGTTGCTGTAGACGCGAAAACTTTTGCCGCAATGCAGCAGATGTTGCAAATCGTCGGAAAACGGCTGATCGGTCGATGCCAGCGCAATCGCGGTAGGCAACCCGGCCGCCAGCTCTTTGGCGAACGTCGGCCCGGAAAGCACCGCCAGCGGGATCGTATTACCCAGCGCTTCGCGGGCGACGTCCTGCAACAGACGGCCGGTTTCCGCTTCCAGCCCTTTGGTGGCCCACACCAGTCGCGCGTCCGCCCGCAAATGGGGCTTGAGCTGGCGCAGCACATCGCCGAACACATGGCTCGGCACCACCACCAGAATGTTGCGGCTGGCGGCCAGCGCCTGCGACAGGTCCGCTTCCAGTTGCAGCGTGTCCGGGAATGGCACATCCGGCAGGAACGCCTGATTGCACCGCGCGGCCTGTAGCGCCTGAATATGAACGGGATCATGGCCCCAAAGCACCACACGGTGGCCATTGCGGGCCACCGTGATCGCCAGTGCGGTGCCGTAAGATCCGGCACCGATCACCGTCATTGCTGCGTCAGACGGGTTCATCAGGCATTCAGCGTCTGAGCGGCGCCGTCCTGACCGGCCTGCTGTTCGAGATAGTTCATGAACAGCGCGTCAAAGTTAACCGGAGCCAGGTTCAACTGCGGGAAGGTGCCGCGGGATACCAGGCTGGTGATGCATTCGCGCGCGTACGGGAACAACACGTTCGGGCAGTAAGCGCCCAGGCAGTGGGCCAGTTGGGTGCCTTCGATGCCGGCAACGGTGAAAATACCCGCCTGCTGCACTTCGCACAGGAATGCGGTTTCTTCGCCGAGGGTGGAAGTCACAGTCACGCGCAGCACCACTTCGTACACATCGTCAGCCAACTGGGTGGATGCGGTATCCAGGTCCAGTTTGACTTCCGGGTTCCATTCCTGCTGGAACACCTGCGGCGCGTTCGGCGCTTCGAAAGAAATATCCTTGGTGTAGATACGCTGGATCTGGAAAGTCAGTTCGCCGTTGTTTTGTTCAGACATGTTGAATAATACCCTTTCGTTAGATTTCCTTGCGCGCTTCCCTTCGCCAGGAAGGACACGCCATAACATAAACAGACTCCCCTCTGACGGGGCGTCGCATTACTTACCGCGTACCAGCGGGAGGTTCTCGCCGCTCCAGCCAGCCAGCCCATCTTTCAGAATCACGACGCGCTCAAACCCGGCTTTGAACAGGTTCTCTGCCGGCTCACGGGATGCCATGCCGTTGGCGCAAACCACAATCACCGGCTGCGCTTTGTGTTTTTCCAGTTCGCTCAGGCTGCCGTTTTTGATGTCGTTCGGCAACAGGTTGATGGCGCCGGCGATATGTCCACGACGGTAATCATCACGATTACGGGTGTCTACCACCACCGCATCTTCTTTATTAATCAGTTGGATCGCTTCACCACGAGCCACTTCTTTTACCTTGGACAGTTTACTCTTCACCGTAAGCACAATGACCGCGACCAGCAGGGCAATCCAGGCCACGCTCAGAATCGGGTGTCGGCTGATGAATGGCATAATCTCTTGCATGGGGTGTAACGACTCCGAAATCAGTTAAGCAATTCAAATACAGGGAGTCTGAGTATACCTATGCGATACCGCAATTACAGCCTGTAAGCCAACATCGCGTCATGATTATGCGCGGCGGATTGCATTTATCCGCAGGATTCGAGGCCGACCACTGTCATGGATGGAAATAGAAATCCCTGACGAGACAACTGGTAAGGCGCTGTTCATCGTGGAATAATCTTTCGCCATGAGCAAAAAAGCGTTCTCTGTACCGTTGCCGACGGGTCGTGACAAACTGCTAATCCGGTGCGCCAGTGTGCTTTGTGTCGGCGTGCTGCTGTTGCCATGCCCCGGCTGGAGCGACGACGGCCAGCAGCAGTTGAAATCCCTGCAGCAAGACATCGCAGAGAAGGAAAAAAGCGTCCGGGAACAGCAACAGCGTCGCAGCGCCCTGCTTGAACAACTGAAAAAGCAGGAACAGTCGATCGCTCAATCCACCCGTCAGCTACGCGACACCCGCTCCACCCTTGAACGCCTGAATCAGGATATCGGCAGTCTGAACGCCTCCATCGCCAAACTGCAAACCCAGCAGAAAACGCAGGAAAACCTGTTGGCGAAACAGCTGGATGCCGCGTTCCGCCAGGGCCAGCATGGCGCCCTGCAACTGATCCTCAGCGGTGAAGAAAGCCAGCGGCGCGAGCGCATCCTCGCCTACTTCAATTACCTGAATCAGGCGCGCGAGCAATCCATCGCCGCGTTACAGCAAACCCGTACACAGCTTGCCGGCCAGAAGCAGCAACTGGAGCAGAAACAGGCGCAGCAAAAACGCCTGCTCGGCGACCAACAGCAACAGCAGAAAACGCTGGAACAGGCGCAGGGCGAACGTCAGAAGACATTGGGCGCGCTGGAAAACGCGCTGGAAAAAGACCAGCAACAGTTGACGGAGCTGCGCCAGAACGAAACCCGCCTGCGCGACCAGATCGCGCGGGCGGAACGGGAAGCCAAGGCGCGAGCGGAGCGTGAAGCCCGCGAAGCCGCCCGCGTGCGCGAAAAAGAAGAGCAGGCCAAACGCAAGGGCGCCAGCTATAAGCCCTCCGAACAGGAGCGCTCGCTGATGGCGCGTACCGGCGGTCTGGGTCAGCCGGCCGGCCAGTACGTGTGGCCGGTGCGCGGCCGCACGCTGCACCGTTTCGGCGAACCGTTGCAGGGCGAATTGCGCTGGAAAGGGCTGGTAATCGGCGCCTCCGAAGGCACCGAGGTGCGTGCCATCGCCGACGGCACCGTGCTGATGGCCGACTGGCTGCAGGGCTATGGTCAGGTGGTGGTGCTGGAACACGGCAAGGGCGACATGAGTCTGTATGGCTATAACCAGAGCGCGCTGGTGTCGGTAGGCGCGCAGGTGAAGGCCGGTCAGCCGGTGGCGCTGGTCGGCAACAGCGGCGGGCAGAATCAGCCCGCCCTCTATTTTGAAATTCGGCGTCAGGGACAGGCGGTCAACCCCTTACCCTGGCTAGGAAGGTAGGTTTGCATCCATTAATTTCCCGCGTGCTGGCTATCGCCGGTATGACCCTCACCAGCACGCTGCTGGTCCTCCCCGTCTGGGCGGGCAAACTGGCGCTGGTGATCGATGATTTCGGCTACCGCCCGCATAACGAAAATCAGGTGCTGGCGATGCCCACCGCCATTTCCGTGGCCGTGTTGCCCAATGCGCCCTACGCCCGCGACATGGCGACCAAGGCCCACGCGCAAGGCAGAGAAGTGTTGATCCATCTGCCGATGGCGCCCATGAGCAAGCAACCGCTGGAACGGGACACGCTGCGCCCCGACATGAGCAGCGAGGAAATCGCCCGCATCCTGCGCGACGCGGTCAATAAGGTGCCTTACGCCGTCGGGTTGAACAACCACATGGGCAGCGCCATGACCGCCAGCCTGCCGGGCATGCAAAAGGTGATGCAGGCGATGACCGCCTATCGCCTCTATTTTCTCGACAGCATGACCATCGGCAGCAGTCAGGCCAGCCGGGCGGCGGCAGGCACCGGCATCAAAGTACTCAAACGCAAGGTGTTTCTGGACGATACCCAGAACGTCGCCGATATCCGGCGCCAGTTCAGCCGGGCGGTGGAGATAGCACAACGCAGCGGGTACGCCATCGCCATCGGTCACCCTCATCCCACCACCATTCAGGTGTTGCAGCAGATGTTGCCGACGCTGCCGGCCGATATCGTGCTGGTGCGCCCCAGTCAGTTGCTGAACGAACCGGAACCGCGCTATGAGCCGGTGCCGACGTACCTCGCCTCGCAACCGGTCGCCCCGGCGCAAAAACGGCTGCGCCCGATTCAAGTCTGCGCGATCAAACAACCGTTGCCGGCAATATCGCAACCGGAGCTGTGGCGACAACTTGGACGTAATCTGGCGACCAGCCCCGCCGTCAGCTACCTAAAACAACACTGGCAGACCTGGCTGGGGTAACATGACGCTCCCGGCCGTGCGGCGCATTACTCCCAGCTCAGCACGACTTTGCCGGACTGGCCGGAGCGCATCACATCAAACCCATGCTGGAAATCGCCAACGGCGTAGCGATGGGTGATGATCGGCGACAGATCCAGTCCGGACTGGATCAACGCCGCCATCTTGTACCAGGTTTCAAACATTTCGCGGCCATAGATGCCTTTAATCACCAGCCCCTTGAAAATGATTTCACTCCAGTCCACCGGTATGGCTTCCGGCGGAATACCCAGCATGGCGATGCGACCGCCGTGGTTCATCACCGACAACAGCGTGCGTAAGGCCGCCGGCGCGCCGGACATCTCCAGCCCGACGTCAAACCCTTCGGCCATGCCCAGTTCACGCATCACATCGGCCAGCGATTCCCGCGATACATTCACCGCACGAGTTACCCCCATCCGTTTCGCCAGCGCCAGCCGGTAATCGTTAACATCGGTAATTACTACGTGTCGGGCGCCGACATGACGACACACCGCCGCCGCCATGACGCCAATCGGCCCGGCGCCGCTCACCAGCACGTCTTCCCCTACCAGATCAAACGCCAGCGCCGTGTGCACCGCGTTGCCGAACGGATCGAAAATAGCGGCGATGTCATCGGGAATCGCCGCCGGCAGACGGAACGCGTTATACGCCGGAATCACCAGATATTCGGCGAAGGCACCAGGTCGGTTAACGCCGACGCCAGAGGTATTGCGGCACAGGTGGCGACGGCCGGCGCGACAGTTACGGCAATAGCCGCAGGTGATATGCCCTTCGCCCGAAACCCGATCGCCAATCCTGAACCCTTCCACTTCCTGCCCGATCGCCACGATGTCGCCGACATACTCATGCCCGACCACCATCGGCACCGGGATGGTTTTCTGCGACCACGCATCCCAGTTGTAGATATGCACGTCGGTGCCGCAAATGGCGGTTTTGCAAATTTTGATCATCACGTCGTTGTGGCCCGGCTCCGGCACGGGAACATCAGTCAGCCAGATGCCCGGTTCCGGGCGCAGTTTCGCCAGCGCTTTCATCCTGTTCTCCTCACCTCACTTCACCTCACCACGCCCAACCGACGGCCGACGTGGATAAACGCCGCCACCGCTCGTTCAATCTGTTCCGGCGTATGCGCCGCCGACATCTGGGTACGGATGCGCGCCTGCCCGTGCGGCACCACCGGGTAAAAGAAACCGGTGACATAGATACCTTGCTGTCGCAGCGCCGCCGCGAATGCCTGCGCCAGCCGGGCGTCACCCAGCATCACCGGAATAATGGCGTGATCCGCGCCCGCAAGCGTAAACCCCGCCTCGGTCATCCGCTGACGAAACAGACTGGCGTTATGCCACAGACGCCGACGCAGCGCCTGCCCGCCCTGTAACAGTTCCAATACCTTGATCGACGCCGTCACAATCGACGGCGCCAGCGAATTGGAAAACAAATATGGCCGGGAACGCTGACGCAGCCACGCCACCACCTCCCGCCGGGCAGCGGTATAGCCGCCGGACGCGCCGCCCAGTGCCTTGCCCAGCGTGCCGGTAATAATGTCCACCCGCCCCATCACCTGACAGTATTCATGGGTGCCGCGCCCTTGTTCGCCGACAAAGCCCACCGCGTGGGAGTCGTCCACCATCACCAGTGCGTCGTAGCGCTCCGCCAGATCGCAAATGCCGCGCAGATTGGCGATCACGCCATCCATCGAAAACACGCCATCGGTGGCGATCATCAGGTTACGCGCCCCTTCCGCCCGGGCCTGCTTCAACTGTGCATCCAGCTGATGCATATCGTTATTGTCGTAACGATAGCGGCGCGCTTTTGACAGGCGAATGCCATCGATGATCGACGCATGATTGAGCGCATCGGACACGATCGCGTCGTCTTCCCCCATCAGGGTTTCGAACAGCCCGCCGTTGGCGTCGAAGCAGGAGGAGTAGAGCATCGCGTCCTCCATGCCGAGAAATTCCGCCAGCCGGCGCTCCAGCGTCTGGTGAATATCCTGCGTACCGCAGATAAAACGCACCGACGCCATGCCAAAACCGCGGCTATCCAGCCCGGCTTTGGCCGCGTCAATCACCGCCGGGTGATTGGCCAGCCCCAGATAGTTGTTCGCGCAGAAATTGATCAACTCGCCATCGTCCGCCACCGTAATTTGCGCCTGCTGCGCCGTAGCGATCGGCCGCTCATCCTTAAACAGCCCCTCGTCGCGTAGCGAGGCAAGCTGGGTGGTCAGTTGGTGATAAAACGCATCAGGCATGGCACAGCTCTCCTTTTCGTCTTTTCGTCCGCATCGTAATTCCCGCCGGGCGGCGGTAGGTTTCATAGCGCTAAAGCGGATCTCATGGAGGTAAAGGTAGTGGAGAAATGCGAGCCGGGCTGACGGGTCAGCCACAAAATGCCACCGCGGTCACGCCGGAAATGCGAAGCGGTTGGCAAGAAACGGCGGGAAAATCCGCACAGGATGTCTGTGATGCGTCGAAATGCTATTATAGCGGTCAAGAGGTGTGGAGCACGGTGCTCCACCAGCAAGATTAGCAGGTAACTCCCATGATTATCGTAACTGGCGGCGCTGGTTTCATCGGCAGCAATATCGTCAAGGCGCTGAATGACGACGGGTACCGGGATATTCTGGTGGTCGACAACCTTAAGGATGGCACCAAGTTCGCCAATCTGGTCGATCTGGACATCGCCGACTACATGGATAAGGAAGACTTCCTCGCCAGCATCGTCGCCGGTGACGATTTGGGCGATATCGACGTTATTTTCCACGAAGGCGCCTGTTCCTCCACCACCGAGTGGGACGGTAAGTACATGATGGACAATAACTATCAGTACTCCAAGGACGTGCTGCACTACTGTCTGGAGCGCGGGATTCCATTCCTGTATGCCTCTTCCGCCGCGACCTACGGCGGCCGCACCGACAACTTCGTGGAAGACCGCCAGTATGAGCAGCCGCTGAACGTCTACGGCTATTCCAAGTTCCTGTTCGACCAGTATGTGCGTGAAATTCTGCCGCAGACCAACTCACAGATTTGCGGCTTTCGCTACTTCAACGTCTACGGGCCGCGCGAAGGCCACAAAGGCAGCATGGCGAGCGTAGCGTTCCACCTGAATAACCAGATCAATCAGGGTGAAAAACCCAAACTGTTCGCCGGCAGCGAAAACTTCAAACGCGATTTCATCTATGTCGGCGACGTAGCGGCGGTGAACCTGTGGTTCTGGCAACACGAAGTTTCCGGTATCTTCAACTGCGGTACCGGCCGCGCCGAGTCCTTTCAGGCCGTGGCGGATGCCGTACTGGACTACCACCAGAAAGACGGCGTAGAGTCCATCCCCTTCCCGGAAAAACTGAAAGGCCGCTATCAGGCTTACACGCAGGCAGACCTCACCAACCTGCGCGCCGCGGGTTATGACAAACCGTTCAAAACCGTAGCGGAAGGGGTCGCCGACTATCTGGCCTGGCTGAACCGCAACGCCTGATTCGCTTTGCCGTAAGGAAACACGAACGGTATGAAAATTCTGGTTATCGGTCCTTCCTGGGTGGGCGACATGATGATGTCGCACAGTCTTTACCGCACCCTGAAGGCCGAACACCCGGACGCCATCATCGATGTGATGGCGCCGGCCTGGTGTCGCCCGCTGCTGGCGCGCATGCCCGAAGTACATCAGGCATTACCCATGCCGCTGGGGCACGGCATGCTGGCGCTCGGCGAACGTCGGCGACTGGGCGTATCGCTGCGTGAGCAGCGATACGATCGCGCCTATGTGCTGCCCAATTCCTTCAAGTCGGCGCTGGTGCCTTTTTTTGCCGGCATTCCGCATCGCACCGGCTGGCGTGGTGAAATGCGCTACGGTCTGCTCAATGACCTACGGATTCTGGACAAAGCTGCTTTCCCGCTGATGGTGCAGCGCTATGTCGCGCTGGCTTATGACCGCGCTCGCATTCATACCGCCGCTGATTTGCCCCAGCCTTTACTGTGGCCGCAGTTGGCGGTAAACGACGCCGAAATTGCGGATGTCACCGCCGCCTTTAATCTGACCGACAACCGGCCGCTGATCGGCTTCTGCCCCGGCGCCGAATTCGGCCCGGCCAAGCGCTGGCCGCATTACCACTACGGCTCGCTGGCGCAAACGCTGATTGAGCAAGGTTATCAGGTGGTCTTGTTCGGTTCGAAAAACGACCATCAGGCGGGTGAGGACATCCGCCAAACCCTGAGTGCCGACGCCCGCGAGCATTGCCTCAATCTGGCTGGGCAGACGGCGCTGGATCAGGCGGTGGTGTTGATCGCCGCCTGTCAGGCGATCGTCAGCAACGACTCCGGTCTGATGCACGTGGCGGCGGCGCTCAACCGCCCGCTGGTGGCGCTGTACGGTCCCAGCAGCCCGGACTTCACTCCGCCGCTCTCCCATCAGGCCGAGGTCATCCGTCTGATTACCGGTTATCACCGGGTACGCAAGGGCGATGCCGAACAAGGGTATCATCAGAGCCTGATCGATATTCAACCACAACAGGTGCTGGATGCCCTGTCACGCTATCTGCCCGCCAAAGGGGAGCCTGCATGAGGGTATTGATCGTCAAAACGTCTTCTATGGGCGATGTGCTGCACACCCTGCCCGCACTCACCGATGCGATGCAGGTGATTCACGGCATCCAGTTCGACTGGGTGGTGGAAGAAGGTTTTGCCCAGATCCCCGGATGGCATCCGGCGGTTGACCGCGTCATTCCGGTGGCGATTCGCCGCTGGCGCAAAAGCTGGTTCAGCCGTGAAACCCGCGCAGAGCGGGCCGCGTTCAAAAAACAGCTGCGTGAAAAGCGCTACGATGCGGTCATTGATGCGCAGGGGCTGCTGAAAAGCGCGGTACTGGTGACCCGTCTGGCCCTCGGCAACAAGCACGGACTGGACTGGAAAAGCGCCCGCGAGCCGCTGGCCAGCTGGTTTTATCAGTATCGGCATCCGATCGGCCGCCAGCAGCACGCGGTAGAACGCATCCGGGAACTGTTTTCCGTCAGCCTGAACTACCGTAAACCGACGGAACAGGGCGATTACGCGATTGCGGCGCGTTTTCTGGCGGCGCAACCCGCCGACAGCCAGCCGTACCTGGTGTTTCTGCATGCCACCACAAGGGATGAAAAACACTGGCCTGAGGCACACTGGCGCGAGCTGATCGCGCTGGCCGAACCTCGCGGGCTGCGCATCAAATTACCCTGGGGCGCGGAGCACGAACACCAGCGGGCGCAGCGGCTGGCAGCCGGTTTTTCCCACGTGGACGTGCTGCCCCGGCTGACGCTGGCACAGGTCGCGGGCGTGCTGGCGGGCGCGCAAGCCGTGGTTTCGGTGGATACCGGGCTCAGCCACCTCGCCGCCGCGCTCGACCGTCCCAACATCACGCTGTACGGCCCGACCGACCCAGGGTTGATCGGCGGCTACGGCCAAAATCAGCATGTCTGCCGTCCGGCAGGCAGTCGCAATCTGGCGGATCTCCACGCCGCCGATGTGTGGCAACACTGTGCTTCTCTATTGACTGAATAAGGCGGTTTTACTGTGACCTCACCGCGCAAGGTTGAACTCCGGCGAATCCTTATTACCAAATTCCGCCATCATGGCGATGTGCTGCTGACATCGCCGCTGTTTTCCATTCTGCGCCAGCGTTATCCGGACGCCCAAATCGACGCGCTGGTGTTTGCCGACACGGCGGAAATGCTGTCGCTGCATCCGGCGATTGACCAGCTTTATACCGTCGACAAAAAATGGAAAAAACTCGGGACGTTCGGTCATCTGGCGAAAGAGTGGGCGCTGCTGAAAACGCTGCGGGCGCAACGTTATGACGCCATCATTCACCTGACCGAGAGTATGCGCGGTTTATGGATCGCGCGTCTGGCGGGCATCCCACTCGGCGTCACCTTTCGCAACAACGCGCGCGATAAACTGTCGTTCTGGAAAAAGACCTTTCAGTATCGTGTACCGCGCGTCTCGCGCCGTCACACGGTGGAATCCCATCTGGATACCCTGCGGATACTGGGGATCCAGCCGGAACCGGAAGAACGTCGGTTACAACTCATTGCCGGTGAGGACGCCGATCGAGCGGTAGACCAGAAACTACGCGCCCAACAATGGCAGGGGCAACCCTTCATCGTGGTGCATCCAACGTCGCGCTGGCTGTTCAAATGCTGGAAGAGCAGCGCTATGGCGGAAGCCATCAACACGCTGTGCGAACGCGGCCACACCATTGTGCTCAGCGCTTCGCCGGCGGAAAACGAGATGGCGATGATTGCCGACATCAAGTCGCGGCTGACCCATCCGGTACTGGATCTGGCCGGCCAACTGACGCTCAAACAGCTGGCGAGCCTGATCGGCAACGCGCAACTGCTGCTGGGCGTGGACTCGGTGCCGATGCATATCGCGTCTGCGATGCAGACGCCGGTGGTGGCGCTGTTCGGCCCCAGCGGAGAGACAGAGTGGGCGCCGTGGATGACCGTCAATCGGGTAATAGTCTCCGACCGCCATCCCTGCCGCCCTTGCGGTAAAGACGGCTGCGGCGGCAGCAAGGTCAGCGACTGTCTGCAGCAAATCAGCGTTCAGCAGGTATTGCTGGCGGTTGATTCAGCACTGCTGGAGGCGCAGGGATGAAACTGGCGATCGTGCGGCAGAAATACCGTCCGGACGGCGGGGCGGAACGCTTCGTTTCCAGAGCGCTCGACGCGCTCAGCAACCACCGTTCGCTGGATGTCAGCGTCATCACCCGCAGTTGGGAAGGTGCGGAGCAGGCCAACCGCAACGTTATCATCTGTAACCCGCGCATTACCGGACGGGTTCAGCGGGAAAGCGCATTCGCGCAGGCCGCTCAGCAACACTTCGCCGCGTTCGATCTGGTGCAGAGTCACGAACGGATCCCGGGCTGCCATATTTACCGCGCCGGCGACGGCGTTCATCACTCCTGGCTGACCCAACGCTCGCGGATTCTCAACCCGTTGCAGCGACGTCTGCTGTGGTGGTCCGGCTTTCACCGCTATGTGATGGCGCAGGAGCAAGCGATGTATCAGCATCCATCGCTGAAAGCCGTGATCTGCAACTCGCAGATGGTGGCGGATGAGATTCGCCACTACTTTGGCGTGCCTGCCGACAAAATTCATCTGATTTACAACGGGGTGAACACCGACACCTTTACCCCCGACCTGCGCGCAATCCACCGTCACACTTTACGTCAGCAACTGGGTGTGCCGCACAACGCGCCGGTGATGCTGTTTGTCGGCTCCGGCTTTGAGCGCAAAGGGCTGGCGGGCGCGATCCACGCCATCAGCGGCGTTCCTCAGCATCCGCACCTGATGGTGGTGGGGAAAGATAAACACAGCCGTCGTTACCAGCGCCTGGCCCGGCGGCTCGGTGTTGCCGATCGGGTACATTTCGTCGGTATGCAGCCGGATACCCGGCCTTACTACGGTGCGGCGGATATGCTGTTGCTGCCGACGCTGTACGACCCGTTCCCGAATGTGGTACTGGAAGCGATGGCCAGCGGACTGGGGGTGATTACCTCACAACAGTGCGGCGGCAAAGAGTTTATCCAGTCTGGTGTGAACGGGTTTGTCTGCGACTCGCTGGACTATGACGGTCTGCGCCAGTCGGTGCGACAGGCTTGCGAAACCGGGTTCGACGGGTTTGGCGAGCAGGCGAGAGCCAAAGTGGAGCGCTACGATCTGCGCTTCCTGAGCGATAACATGCTCAAACTTTATGAACAGTTGATTTGATGCAATACCGGGGGCACTACGCGTTTCGGTAAATAAGCCGGGTCACGACCAACATGACGTCCATGACCCGGCCCTCAAATCAGATAAAGCGCTGGCGATCGTAGCGATACTGGCTGAGCCACAGCGCAAAACAGAGCATGCTAAGATTGGCGTGTTCATGATGGAAAGTGGTGTTAACCAACCCGACCACCAGCGTGATTACCAACGCCGAGCAGGCCGCTCCCCACGACAGCCAGGAAACCGGTAACGCATTTCTCTTCGGTATATAACGCACCAGCGTCACGCCCATCGCGCCAAACAGGCTAAAGACCCAAAAGGCGCCCCAGATGCCGTTTTCCGTCAGCACATTGAGATAGACATTGTGTGAATGGGAAATGTGGCCGATCACATCGCCCGGATTCACAATATCCACTTTCTGGAAGTTTTCCTTGCCGACGCCAAACAGCGGATGCTGTTTGATTTCGGTTAGCGCCGAGCGCCAGATGATATCGCGATAGCTCAGTACGTTATTGGCCGCCTCATTTTGCTCCTGCTTAACCACCACGCGAGCATTGCTAAGCAAAGCGATACCGATCAGACCAACGACAAACAGCACCGGCAGATAAATAAGGCGTTTGTTTCTTTTGGAGAACCCCAGACAGAGTATCGCCACAACCGCCATCATCGCCCCAAAGGTCGCCCGGCTTTCGCCAAACGCCACATACACCAGGGACAATGTCAGCATAGCGATCCACATCAGACGTTTGCCAACGCTCAAGGTCGACCAGTAACTGAACAGAACAGTCAACGCCATCCCGCAAATAATGGCGTTATAGATGGCGGCGTGATTCACATGACCGACTGAGTTAAGCGTCCAGTACGTTTCGCTACCGAGATAAAAGTGTTCCCACGCGCCATAAATCAGGCCGATGAACGTCCCCAGCGAGGCCCAGAACACCAGACCGATTTTCTGCTTTTCGCTGAAACTGGCGCGATAAATAACCCAGCCGAACAGCATATAGCGGGCTACATCGGTCAGTGAGCGCACCTCGGTGTGATAAGCGGAAAACGGCATACCGACCAGATACGAGAGTATGTAAAGGGCAAAAAACAGATCCCATCCTGACCACTGGCGCTCTTTTTTATTCATGACCGCCTGAACGATCACCCATAGTAGCAACAGTGCCATGACGATGTTTTTGGGCGCTTCGGCCAGCGGGTTAACAAAAATAGCCAGCGCACTGAGAAAATACAGGCCGCGATTATCGGTACGTCGGGTGTTAAACGATAACTGAGTAGTCATTAAATCTTTCTCAACAAATGGGTAAAAGCGGTTTGAATCTCAGGAAGGGAAATCTGTTGCATACACGCCGACTGCCCGTCGCAGAACTGCAGGCAGCGCGTTTCATTCCGATTGCACCGTTCAAGCCAGGACAGTTCACGGCCGAACAGCGTGTGCTGGTCGCGACAAGGGATCGGGTGGAAACCGAGGTTGATAATCGGGTTATTCTGCCAGAAGCGGCCGGGGCCAAACGCGACCGGATTACCCGGACCATATAGCGTCATGGTCGGGGTATTGACCCATTTCGCCAGATGCGCCACGCCGGTATCGGCGCAGATCAGCGCTTTCGAATCCGCCAGCAGCGTCAGCAATTGCGACAAAGACAATTCGCCGGCAAAACTGCGATAACGCCGCTCCGGGTCAATCGCGTCAACGATATGCCGTTCATTGCCGCCAGCGCTCCATACCGGAGTGTACCCTTGCGTCGTCAACCAGTCCGCCAGCGCCAGCCAGCGCTCAGGCGGCCAGAAACGCACTGGATTGCTGGCGCCGACATGCAGTACGACAAAGGGCGATTGCGGCGGGGGAAAATCGCACGCCGGCGCAGACCAGCGCTGAGGCGCGGGCAACTCACCGTCCGTCAGGGCGGCCATCGCGTCGCCCCACGCCATCGGTTCGACCGGATAGTCCCGGTATTCATTGACCGGCCAGCTCTTGGCATTGCGCAGCGCAGGTCGGTGCGCCACGATCCAACGGCTGCCCGCCGCCAGCGCCAGCCAGCTATAGCGGTTATCGCCCGGAATCAACGCCAGATCATAGGGCCCGCTGTTGACAATCGCCGATACCGACGCCACCGAAGCGGGCTGATAAGACATCGGTACTACGCCATAGGGATTCAGGCGATAAACCTCGACAAACGGCGGCTTGCACAGCAGTACGATTTCCGCCCGCGGGTAATTACGCCGCAGCTTGGCTAGCAACGGCGTCAGCATCACGGTATCGCCCAGCAACAGATTGTGGGCGACCAGAATGCGTTTCACCGCCGTCGGCGCACGGCGCCAGGGCTTTTTCAGCAATTGCAGCAGACCGCGCGGAAAAATCCGCAACCGGGCGGAAAATTTACTCATGAACGAGTCGACCGCAGGCTGTTCCGGAAAATGGTGGTCATTCTGTCGAGCATGATATCCGCGCCAAACTGCTCGGATGCACGCTTGAGCGCCGCTTCGCCAAACCGGGCGCGCAACGCATCATCACCCATCAGTTGGCGCAATTTCTGTTCCAGCAACGCGGTGTTTTTAGGCGTGATCAGATAGCCGGTCTGTTCATTGACCACAGCTTCGTCAATTGCGCCCACGGTAGTTGACACCACCGGCAAGCCACAGGCCATCGCCTGCATGATGCTTTGCGGTACGCCTTCGTTGCCGTAGGAGGGCAGCACAAACAGATCCATGCTGTTCAGGCAGTCCGGCACATCGTCACGGTTGCCCAGAAAAATCACCCGATCGGCCAGACCCATCGACGCTACCTGCTGTTCCAGCGCCTGACGCTGCGGCCCGTCACCCACCATCAGCAACTGCCAGTCCGGAAAATCCTTCGCCAGCGTCTGCCAGGCCTCCAGCAAATAGGTGTGCCCTTTCCAGGAACGCATGGTAGCCAGAATACCCAGCGTCGGCCGATCCGGAACGCCGATGGTCTGACGGGCACCCTGCCGGGCAGCCTGACGATAAAAATTGAGGTCGATACCGGTCGGCACCGAGGTCATATGCGACAGCGGATAGCGGTTGTCGCGATGCAACTGCTGACGCAGCCGCTCGCCGGTGGTGGCGATGTGGCGGGTGGCAGTCATGTACAGCCAGCGGGTAGTCAGCGAGCGGTTGATGTCGGTGGAAACATGGCGGGTGCGCACCATCGGCGGCACACGTTTTCCCAGCATCAGCCCGGCGACGGCGACCAGCCAGGCATCGGTGGAGCTGTGCGTATTGATGATATCGAACGCGCAGCCATGCTGACGCAGCCAACCGACCAGCGCCAGCAGAGACGACAACCGTTTTTTCTCGATCGGCAGCCCGACCACGGCAATGCCCCGCGCCTGCGCTTCACGATAAATATTGGAGTGCGGACAACACAGAATGGTGACCTTATGGCCACGCTTCATCATTCCCTGAGACTCCGTAAGAATACGAATTTCCTGCCCGCCCCAACCACAAGAGGACTCGGTATGTAATATATTTAAAGATGTGTCTAACATCTTTTTATACCTATATCAGATAAGCCTTAAATCATAAACCGCCTATAATACATGAAGGCCAGCGAAGAATCCTGTCTAAAATGCGTTCGTCATACGTTCAAGAGAGGATTGATTTACCTTCGGTATCGTAAAACGGAATGTCGCCAGGCTGTTCAACTTTCTGCCATTTTCCGGCAGCGCCACCGCCTTATCCTCACGGCATAATACACATTTTGAAATAAACCACCACATCGTTAAATACTATTTGATAATTCACTTCATGAACTGATAAATATATTTCCCGCACGGGTTAAAAACAGGGTAAATATTTATTTATCTTGTCCTTTTATTTTAATTATTACGCCTCTTTTTTATCTGGACGGTGTTTCCTGCGACGAATAATCCTGTTTGCCATCAATCATTAATCCAACGTGCAACGATGCAATTTCCAGCGCTAATTCCCTGTTTCTCCGGTAGAAAAGAGAACACCAGCCGTATCCGGTTAAAATGATAGATTTAGCCGCTATAAATATATAGAATTCGCTATCGCCGACTATAATACCGATGATTATGTTACAAACGCTGTACACCTTTCTGTTTTACATGATTCAGCCGCTTATCTGGCTGCGCCTCTGGCTCCGGGGCCGCAAAATCCCCGCTTACCGCAAACGCTGGGGGGAACGCTACGGCTTCTACAAGAATCAGGTAAAACCCGAAGGCATACTGCTGCATTCCGTCTCCGTCGGAGAGACGCTGGCCGCGGTGCCGCTGGTCCGCGCCTTGCGCCATCGCTATCCGTCCCTGCCGATTACCGTCACCACCATGACGCCGACCGGCTCCGAGCGCGCGTTATCTGCCTTCGGTAAAGACGTCTATCATGTCTACCTGCCCTACGATCTGCCCGGCGCCATGGCGCGCTTTCTTGATCATGTGCAGCCGCGATTGGTGATCATTATGGAAACCGAGCTGTGGCCTAACCTGATCACCGCGCTGCACCAGCGCAAAATCCCGCTGATCATCGCCAACGCCCGTCTGTCCGAACGTTCCGCCAACGGCTACCGCAAACTCGGCCGCTTTATGCGTACGCTGCTGCGTCGCATCACCCTCATCGCGGTGCAAAATGCGGAAGACGGCGAACGCTTTATCAATCTGGGGCTAAAACGCAGCCAGTTGAACGTGACCGGCAGCCTGAAATTTGATATTTCCGTCACGCCGGAGCTGGCCGCGCGCGCCGTAACGCTGCGTCGTCAGTGGGCGCCGCAGCGCCCGGTGTGGATCGCCGCCAGTACCCATGAGGGCGAAGAAAAGATCGTTGTCGACGCCCACACCGAATTGCTGAAAACCTTTCCTACGCTGTTGCTGATTCTGGTGCCACGTCATCCCGACCGTTTTGACGACGCCAAAGCGATCGTCCGCAAGGCCGGGCTGGAATACACCCTGCGCAGCGCGGGCACCGTTCCTCCCGCCTCGTCTCATGTGGTGATTGGCGATACCATGGGTGAACTGATGCTGCTGTACGGCATTGCCGACCTGGCGTTTGTCGGCGGTAGCCTGATTGAACGAGGCGGACATAATCCGCTGGAACCGGCCGCGCACGCCATACCGGTGCTGATGGGGCCGCATACCTTCAACTTCAAGGATATCTGCGCCCGCCTGCAAGAGTCCGATGGGCTGATCACCGTGCGGGATACCGCGTCGCTGGTGGAACAGGCCACCACTCTGCTGTCTGACGATGATTATCGCCGTTATCACGGCCACCATGCCGTAGACGTACTGCACAAAAATCAGGGCGCGCTGCAAAGTTTGCTGGCTCTGCTGGAGCCCTATCTGCCGCCACGGAGTCAGTAATGAGCCGCAAACGCCTGTCCGTCGTTCTTATCAGCCGTAACGCGGCGGAGCTGCTGCCCGACTGTCTGTCGTCGGTCGACTGGGCCGACGAGATTATCGTGCTGGATTCAGGCAGCAGCGACGGCACACTGGATGTCGCTCGCCGCCACGGCGCACAGGTCTATCAAAACACCGACTGGCCCGGTTTCGGCAAACAGCGTCAACTGGCGCAGCAGTACGCCAGCGGCGATTACATCTTCATGATTGATACCGACGAACGGGTCACGCCGGCGCTGCGGCAATCCATTGAGGCGACGCTCGAATCCCCTGAGAGCGATGCGGTTTATCGCTGCGCCCGCCGCAATCTGTTTCTGGGGCGTTTCATGCGCCACAGCGGCTGGTATCCGGACGAGGTGATCCGCCTGTATCCCAACCACTACCGTTACAACGACAACGCGGTACACGAATCTCTCGACTACGGCGCCGCCCGGGTGATTTCGCTGGATGGCGACCTGAAACACCTGACCTGCCGCGATTTTTTCAGCTTCCAGCAAAAGCAGTTCGCCTACGCGGAAAGCTGGGCCACTGAGCGTTTTCGTCAGGGCAAACGCTGCGGTTTCGCCGCTATCGTACTGCACACGCTGGGAGCGTTTATCAAAACCTGGCTGTTGCGGGCCGGCTTTCTGGACGGCAAACAAGGGCTGCTGCTGGCCATCGTGAATGCACAGTACACGTTTAACAAATATACTGGTCTATGGGCCCTGAATAACCGGCGCGACACTCACCAGGAACATCAGCACCATGAAGACTAGAGCCATCTATCCCGGCACCTTTGACCCGCTGACCAACGGCCATCTGGACCTGCTGACACGCGCAGCGCGCATGTTCGATCACCTGATTCTGGCTATTGCCGCCAGCCCCGGCAAAAAGACGTTGTTTACGCTGGAAGAACGGGTGTCGCTGGCGAAAGAAGCCACGCAGCATCTGTCGAACGTCGAGGTGATTGGTTTTACCGATCTAATGGCTAATTTCGCCCGGCAGCAGCAGGCGACGATTCTGGTGCGGGGGTTACGCGCCGTGTCCGACTTCGAATATGAACTGCAACTGGCCAAAATGAACCACCATCTGATGCCGACGCTGGAAAGCATCTTTCTGATGCCATCGGAGCAGTGGTCTTTCATCTCATCGTCACTGGTTAAAGAAGTTGCCCGTCACGGCGGCGACGTTTCACACTTTTTACCCGCCCCCATCGCGCTGGCGTTGCAGCAGAAGCTGGTATGACCCCCCACAGGGATCATGTTCTTATCTTCCCGCGATAACCATCATCTGGCATACAGGAACATCAAGGCGGTGAAACGCATTGCGTACCACCATGACCTAAAATTGCCACAGCGTCGAAACAGCGCCCGATGAAGGCGGTCGTCGAACACACGACGCGCCAGTTCACGTCTCATCGGAGGGTGGGAAATTTTCTTTCTGAGTAATCCGAACAGATTGCGGCTCTCGGATTTCGCGTGACGCAGTAACGCTTCGCTCAGCGAGGGATTCACACATTGCCTGTCAGCCATACCCACCAGCCAGCTAACCACATAGACATAGCTCTGCGCCCTGAACACCAGTTTGTCCATTGACTGGGACTGAGTGACAGAGTTCAAATTCCGGCGATAGCCATAGCAACGGGAGTCACAAAATCCCATCCGTTTCGCAGAGAGAGCAACCTCGGTTGTCCACACAATGTCTTCATGGGTTATGCCTTTTACAAAACGCAGCCTATTGGCATCAATCACCGATTTTCTAATCAGCTGCAACCAGGAAAAATGCGGCCATTCATGATTATTGACACAATGAATAATCCACTCCTCGCCGCTAATAACCTGCCCCCAAGGTTGCTTACGCAGCAACCGGTTGTCAGCCTCCTGGTGTGGATCCTGCTTGAAACCGAAGGCATTACCGATCAGCACATCAACCTGTTGCTCTCGGGCCTGCGCCAGCCAGACTGACAGCAGATCGTCAGGGATCCAGTCATCCGCATCCACAAATCCGATCCACTCGCCACGGGCGCGATCCATACCGGTATTGCGCGCAGCAGAGGATCCCTGATTAGGTTGTTCGAGCAGAATCACCCTCGGATCGGCGCTGGCGATCGTCTGCAATAACGCCAGGCTGTTGTCCGTCGAGCCGTCATTCACCACAATCACTTCTATCGCCAGCGTATTCTGACTCAACAGCGATGCAAACAGCCCCGGAATATAGTCTTCACAGTTATAAACAGGAATAATGATACTCAGGTCCACCTGACCCATGGGATGTTCCTTGATAATGGTTGGAGAAGCGATTGGCTGTGGCATACAGATTTAACGCTGACAACATTTACAGAAAAAAGTACTGCGCTGACCCTGTTTGATACTCTCAATCGGCGTGCCGCAATGGTGACAGGGCTCGCCGCTGCGGCCATAGACCTGTAACTCCTGCGCGAAATAACCCGGTTTGCCATCGGACTGCAGGAAATCCCGCAGCGTGGTGCCGCCTTGCTCAATCGAGCGTTGCAATACCTGTTTGATGGAACGTACCAGTTGGTCCGCTTCAACCTCAGACAACGAACCCGCCGGTCGGTTCGGCAGAACACCGGCATTAAACAGCGATTCGCTGGCGTAAATGTTGCCCACGCCCACCACCAGTTTGTTGTCCATAATCCACAGCTTGATCGGCGTTTTGCGGCCGCGGGATTGGGCAAACAGGTAGCGACCGGAAAAATCGTCGCTCAGCGGTTCCGGCCCCAGATGTGCCAGCACCGAACTGGTCGCCGGATCGTCGCACCACAGCCAGGCGCCGAAACGACGCGGGTCGGTATAACGCAGCACCTTACCGCTGTCCATCACCAGATCGACGTGGTCATGCTTATCCGGCTCGCTGTATTCCGGCAGCACCCGCAAACTGCCCGACATACCCAGATGTACGATTATCCAGCCGGTCGGCAGTTCAATCAGCAGATATTTGGCCCGCCGCTGCACACTCAGCACCGGCGTATCGCTCAGCGATAGAATTTCAGGAGAGACAGGCCAGCGCAGGCGCGCGTTACGCACCTCGGCATACAGAATGGTATGGCCGACCAGCCAGGGTGAAATGCCCCGGCGACTGGTTTCCACTTCGGGTAATTCTGGCATGCGTCCTCCGGTGAAATGTCCTGCTGAAGCGATAAAAAAACCCGGCCGAAGCCGGGTTTTTCAGATCCACTAAAATTACTTAATTTTAGCTTCTTTGTAGACGACGTGCTGACGAACCACTGGATCGAATTTTTTCAGTTCCAGTTTTTCCGGCATCGTACGCTTGTTCTTCGTAGTGGTATAGTAGTGACCAGTACCAGCAGAAGAAACCAGCTTGATCTTCTCGCGAACACCTTTAGCCATGATTCAGTTCCTTAATACTTTTCACCACGGGCACGCAGATCGGCCAGAACCGCTTCGATACCCTTTTTATCGATAACACGCATACCTTTAGCAGATACGCGCAGCGTTACAAAACGCTTCTCACCTTCAACCCAAAAACGATGGGAGTGCAGGTTTGGCAGAAAACGGCGTTTAGTCGCATTCATTGCGTGTGAACGGTTATTACCGGTCACCGGACGCTTGCCAGTAACTTGGCAGACTCGGGACATGTCTATTCTCCAAAAATCAAATCAGCTCGAGCTTCGTAGAGGGTGTCGGCCGCCTCGTCAGGCTTTAGAGCCCATCTCAGCAACTTCACTGAAAAGACTCTGTCATCAGGGTAAACCTGCTGAGATAGGCTCTTAACGCCACACCCAAGATTCTCAAAGGTGGCGTAGTATACGCTTTGAAGCGTATGCGCTCAAGTCCCGAACAGCTAAAGATCCCCCAGGATCGCGGAAATATCTTTCAAATCCACCCTCGCTCGGCAAAAGAAACGTACTCGCCGCGCCCGATCACCAGATGGTCGAGCACCCGAATATCCAGCAATTGGCAGGCTTGAGCAATTTTTCCGGTGATGGAGCGGTCGGCCTGACTGGGCTCCGCCCGGCCGGACGGATGGTTATGCGCCAGGATCAGCGCGGCGGCGTTGGCTTTGAGCGCCTCGCGCACAATCTCACGCGGATGCACCTCCACGCTACTGATCGTGCCGGCGAACATTTCCTGATGACGAATCACCCGATGCTGGTTATCCAGAAACATCACCAGAAAGACCTCCCGTTCATGATGCGCCAGCAGCAATTGCAAGTACTGCTGCGTCACTTCCGGGTTGAGCATCGCATCCTCCCGCGCCAGGTGGGAAGAAAACAGCCGCCGGGCCAGTTCCGCCACCGCCTGCAACTGCGTGTATTTGGACACCCCCACGCCCCGTGCGTTACAAAAGGTGTCCTTGTCCGCCATCATGAGCTGATACAACGACCCAAATTGCATCAGCAGGCTTTCCGCCAGTTGCATCACATGCGTACCTGCGATGCCGGTACGCAGGAAAATCGCCAGCAGCTCCGTATCGCTCAACGCCCCGGCGCCCAGCGCCATCAATTTTTCACGCGGCGCACATCCGTCATTCCATGCCATTGCCACTCTCCTCCCCGAACGGTGGCTTATCATCTCATGCGTCTGTCGGAGGGACGACGGGCCGGTTCTCGGGCTGCGAGGCGTTCCGCAATTTTTCCTGTATCAGGAAATGCGATACCTAAGATTCCTCGACCTGTGGCAGCTTATGATAAAATGCAGCCTCTTTTCGGCTGACAAACGGATATAACGATGACAGATTCTTCCAGTCTGCGCGGGCTTTCCGACACATCGCCTGCGGGAAAACATCTCGCGGGGAAACGTATCGCAGGGAAACATATTGTTCTGGGCATTAGCGGCGGCATCGCCGCCTACAAATGCCCGGAACTGGTTCGACGCCTGCGCGACAGGGGCGCCGAGGTTCGCGTGGTGATGACGCCCGCCGCCAGCGCATTTATCACGCCGTTGACGCTGCAGGCGGTGTCCGGTTATCCGGTTTCGACCGATCTGCTGGATCCCGCCGCCGAGGCCGCCATGGGCCATATTGAGCTGGGGAAATGGGCGGACCTGGTGATTCTGGCCCCCGCTTCGGCAGACCTGATAGCCCGGCTGGCGGCCGGCATGGCCAACGATCTGCTGACTACCGTCTGTCTGGCGACGGCGGCGCCTGTCGCCATCGCGCCGGCCATGAACCAGCAGATGTACCGCGCCGCCGCCACACAGCACAATCTGGGCGTACTGGCCGCCCGCGGTGCGTTGATCTGGGGCCCGGACAGCGGCAGTCAGGCCTGCGGCGATGTCGGCCCCGGCCGAATGATTGATCCGCTGGAGATTGTGGCGAACGCTGACGCGCACTTCTCCCGTGTCAACGATCTGCAACACCTCAGTGTTATGGTCACGGCAGGGCCGACACGTGAAGCGCTGGACCCGGTACGTTTCATCAGTAACCACAGTTCCGGGAAAATGGGATTTGCCATCGCCGCCGCCGCCGCCGCACGCGGAGCTCGCGTGACGCTGGTGACCGGCCCGGTTAATTTGCCGACGCCGGATAATGTCACCCGCATTGATGTCATTAGCGCGCAGGAAATGCACCAGGCGGTGATGCGTGAAGCGCCGCAACAGCATATCGTGGTGGGCTGCGCCGCCGTGGCGGACTACCGGGCGCAGGTGATCGCCGACGAAAAGATCAAAAAGCAGGGCGATGAAATCAGTGTCACTCTGGTCAAGAATCCGGATATCATCGCCGATGTGGCCGCCATGAGCGAAAACCGGCCTTATGTTGTCGGGTTTGCCGCCGAAACCAGTAATGTGGAAGAATACGCGCGCCAGAAACTGGCCCGCAAACAGCTGGACCTGATTTGCGCGAATGATGTATCCCTTTCCGATCAAGGGTTTGATTCGGAAAACAATGCATTGCATCTTTTCTGGCCGGGCGGGGATAAGCGCCTGCCGCACGGCAGCAAGCACCTGCTGGGTCAACAGTTAATCGACGAGATTGTCAGCCGTTATGATGAAAAAAATCGACGTAAAAATTCTTGATGCGCGTATCGGGCAACAGTTCCCGTTGCCGACCTATGCAACGCCGGGTTCCGCCGGGCTGGACCTGCGCGCCTGTCTGGACACCGCGGTGGAACTGGCGGCTGGCGCAACCACGCTGGTGCCGACCGGTCTGGCTATCCACATCGCCGACCCGTCGCTGGCTGCGGTGATCCTGCCGCGCTCGGGTCTTGGTCACAAACATGGTGTGGTGCTGGGCAATCTGGTGGGTTTGATCGATTCCGACTACCAGGGTCAGCTGATGGTGTCGGTCTGGAACCGCGGCAGCCAGTCTTTTATCATCGAACCCGGTGAACGCATTGCCCAGATGGTATTCGTGCCGGTGGTGCAGGCCGAATTCAATCTGGTTAACGATTTCGTCGGCAGCGAACGGGGAGAAGGTGGTTTCGGCCATTCCGGCCGTCACTGATACGCCACATCCCTGCCTCCCAGGAAAACTATAAAGCCACAGCGTTAATGCGACTGTGGCGCTATCTGGTGTTTGTCCGTCACATTTTTATCAAGGGTCTTTTCTGACATGGCAGAGAAAGAAAATACGAAAAGGAACCGTCGCGAAGAAATTCTGCAGGCGCTGGCGCAAATGCTGGAATCCAGCGACGGTAGTCAACGCATTACCACCGCCAAGCTGGCCGCCACCGTCGGCGTTTCGGAAGCCGCGCTTTACCGGCACTTTCCCAGCAAAACGCGGATGTTTGACAGCCTGATCGAATTTATTGAAGACAGCCTGACCACCCGCATCAACCTGATTCTGCAGGATGAAAAAGACACCTTTAACCGGCTACGGCTGATTTTGTTGCTGATTCTCGGCTTTGCGGAGAAAAACCCCGGCCTGACGCGCATTCTCACCGGCCACGCGCTGATGTTCGAGCAGGACCGCTTGCAGGGCCGCATCAACCAGCTGTTTGACCGCATTGAATCTCAGCTACGTCAGGTGCTGCGCGAACATAAGTTGCGTAGCGGCGAAGCGTTTCGTCATGATGAAACATTGCTGGCAAGCCAGTTGCTGGCGTTCTGCGAAGGCATGCTGTCCCGCTTTACCCGCTCCGAGTTTCGCACTCTGCCCACGCAGGATTTCGATACCCGCTGGCCGCTGCTGGCCGCCCAGCTTCAGTAAACGCACCGCGTGGCACATCGCCACGCCGCTTACTTCACGCCCGCTATTTTACACACCGAACTGTTTTACACGCCGAACTGTGCGCGATAGGCTTTCACCGCCTCCAGGTGCGCAGCCATCTCCGGTTTTTCCGCCAGATAGGTAATCAGCTCCTGCAGGGTGATAATTGAGGTGACCTTGCACTGGAAATCGCGTTCTACTTCCTGAATGGCAGACAGCTCGCCACGGCCACGCTCCTGCCTGTCCAGCGCGATCAGCACGCCCGCCAGCGAGGCGCCCTGTGCGGCGATGATCTCCATCGACTCGCGAATGGCGGTGCCGGCGGTAATCACATCGTCCACCAGCATGATACGCCCCTTGAGCGGACTGCCGACCAGATTGCCGCCCTCGCCGTGATCCTTGGCTTCCTTACGATTGAAGCAGTACGGCACGTCGCGGTCGTGGTGCTCCGCCAGCGCCACCGCGGTGGTGGTGGCGATCGGAATGCCCTTGTAGGCCGGCCCGAACAATACGTCGAATTCAACGCCGGCATCCACCAGCGCTTCAGCATAAAAGCGCCCCAGCAACGCTAGATCGCGCCCGGTGTTGAACAGCCCGGCATTGAAGAAATAGGGGCTAATGCGCCCGGATTTCAGGGTAAATTCGCCGAACTTCAGTACCTGCTTGCTGAGTGCGAATTCGATAAACTGGCGCTGATAGGCTTTCATGACTCCCTCTCCTGTAACGATGGCGGATGGCGGGACGTCCCGCCGTTCTGACGACATAGCATAAAAAACGATGGCATAAAAAAGCGACCACTGGGGTCGCTTTAAAAAATTTAATCGGCCAGTGCGGCCTTCTGCGCTCGGACAATGTCTTCGATGCCCTGGCGCGCCAGCGCCAGCAACGACAGCAACTCGTCATGACTGAACGGTTCGCCCTCTGCGGTGCCCTGCACCTCGATCATCCGACCGTCTTCGGTCATCACCACGTTCATGTCGGTTTCCGCCGCGGAGTCTTCCACGTATTCCAGGTCGCACACCGCTTCGCCGTTGACAATCCCGACTGATACTGCCGCCACCATGCCTTTCAGCGGGCTGGTTTTCAGCTTGCCGCTGGCAACCATGCCGTTGAGCGCGTCGGCCAACGCCACACAGGCGCCGGTGATGGACGCGGTACGGGTGCCGCCGTCGGCCTGCAACACATCGCAATCCAACGTAATAGTGTATTCACCCAGTTTGTTCAGATCGACCGCGGCGCGCAGCGAACGAGCGATCAGACGCTGAATTTCCAGCGTACGGCCGCCCTGCTTGCCTTTCGCCGCTTCGCGGGCGTTACGGCTGTGGGTAGAGCGCGGCAACATACCGTATTCGGCGGTAATCCAGCCTTGTCCCTGACCTTTCAGGAAACGCGGCACCCCGTCTTCTACCGTGGCGTTGCACAACACTTTGGTATCGCCGAACTCCACCAGCACCGATCCTTCGGCATGTTTGGTGTAGTGACGGGTTAATGTGAGAGGGCGAATTTGCTGGGCACTTCGGCCTGTTGGGCGCATGGCTCATCTCCGGGCAGGTTCATTAAACTGGCGCGCATTATACGGTCTTCCCCCTGCCCTGCCTACCGCCAGTCGGGATTAAAATTTCATCAATTTTTTTCCGTTGCCGCCCGATTCACTGGCTGGAGAGCCGCCGCCCGGCCATGTAGAATGCGGGTATTGTCTACCCGCAGGCCTTTGATGCTCATGAGTGACCCAGCCTCTTCACCGACGCCACCGACGTCACCCGACAAGAAAACCCCGTGGCAGCAGCAGGGTTCGACGCCGGATTACCGCTTTTCGCTGGCCAACGAGCGCACGTTTCTGGCCTGGATCCGCACTGCGCTGGCGTTTCTGGCGGGCGCCGTCGCCATTGACCAGTTTGCGCCCACGCTGGCGCCGCCCGCCGTTCGGGGCGGCATTGCGGTGTTTCTGTCGCTGGCGGCGGCGCTGCTGGCATGGATGGCTTACCGACGCTGGGCCGATAACGAGCGGGCGATGCGCACCGGGCAAGCGCTGCCTTATACCCGCCTGCTGATTATCATCGCCAGTTGCGTGAGCGCCATTTCCGTTGCGCTGGCGTTGGTTATCCTGTTGTTGTAGGCCGCTATGATACCCCCTGACGATACCCCGCCGCGCGATCCGGGCCTACAGCCGGAACGCACTCGGCTTGCCTGGTCGCGGACCGCATTTGTGCTGCTGGTCAACAGCGTACTGCTGTTGAAAGCCGGCTCGATGAAAAGCCAGCCACTGATGCTGGTCATCGGGCTGTTTCTGCTGCTGATGACGCTAGTCACCTATATCTGGTCGCGCCTGCGGTTGCGCGCCCTGCTGCGCAGCGGCTATCCCTGTACCCGGCAATCGATGTGGATGATGCGGCTGCTGATGCTGACGGTCATGGTGACCGCATTAAGCTTGCTGGTGGGTTTCATCAACGGTTAAACACGATCGCCGCGCGTATTTTTCGTCAATACAGAAGATTTTGATCTGCCTGCCCCGACATAACCCGCCGCTATACCCTGCGGGCATTTGGAAACAGTAATTCTTAAATAACAATAAATTAAACCAACCTCACCCTATAACATCAGGTTATACCCTACCTATAAACAAGCATTCGTCAGAAAAAAAGCATCGTGGAATAGTCTTAAACATCTTCTTTTATGTCATCACTACGCAACTACGGATAAGACATCATGCTGATCCCACAACCTTACCTGCTTTTTCTTGGCGACGTGACCGACCCGCTGGCGGTAAAAACGGCGCGCGGCATTCACACCTGGCGCCCCGAACAGTGCGTAGGACAGCTGCGCCTGCCGGGCAGCACGGTGTCGCTGGGGCTCGATGATCTGGATATTCCGTCCGCCGTGGCGCGCGGCGCCAAAACGCTGGTGCTGGGCACCGCCAACGCCGGCGGTTTACTGCCGCCGCACTGGCTGGATACCGTGCGTGCCGCCATCGAAGCCGGTATGAACGTCGCCAACGGCCTGCATCAGCGCCTGATCGACGTCCCCGGCTTACAGGCACTGGCGGAGCAACATCAGGTACAGTTGTTCGATATTCGTCATATGCGCCCGGAGCTGACCGTCGGCAGCGGTAAGAAACGCAGCGGCAAACGCGTGCTGACCGTCGGCACCGACTGCTCGGTCGGCAAAATGTACACCTCGCTGGCGCTGGAATCCGCCATGCGCGCACAGGGTCTGAAAGCCGATTTCCGCGCCACCGGACAGACCGGGGTGCTGGTCGCCGGCGATGGCATCGCCATTGACGCGGTGATCGCCGACTTCATCGCCGGCGCGGCGGAAGCGCTGTCACCCGCCAACGACGATGACCATTGGGATATCGTCGAAGGTCAGGGTTCGCTGTTTCATCCGTCCTACGCCGGGGTGACCACCGGTCTTATCCACGGCGCACAGCCGCACTGGCTGGTGATGTGCCACGAAATGGGTCGTCCGCACATGCGTCACCTGCCCCATCAGCCGATGGTGGAACTGGGCGACTGCGTGGACGCCAACCTGCGCGCCGCCCGCGTCACCAACCCGGATGTACAGTTGGCCGGTTTCGCCATCAATACCTCCAACTATGGTGAACAGGCAGCGCGCGATTACTGCCGCGAACTGAGCGAACGTTTTGGCGTGCCCGCCACCGACCCGATCCGCTTCGGTATCGATGACATTGCAACGCTGCTGAAAACCCGGGGGTAAACCCATGCGACAAATGCAAATCGAAACCGTGGAACTGCCGCTGGCCCGTCCTTTCGCCATTTCCCGCGGTACCCGTACCGCCGTCACCGTGGTACGGGTGACGCTGGAAGAGCGCGGCTTTATCGGCCGGGGAGAATGCACCCCCACCGCCCACTATCAGGAAACCGCCGACAGCGTGACCCGCCAGTTGGAAACCGTGCGTCGGGTGGTAGAGAACGGCGTCGGTCTGGATGCGTTGCAGCAGCTGTTGCCGCCGGGATCGGCCCGCAACGCGCTGGACTGCGCCCTGTGGCGGCTGAACGCCGCGCTTGCCAGACAGACGCTGTGGCAGCACCTCGCCATCGCGCCGCCGCAGTCGATCATCACCGCCGAAACCCTGAGTCTCGACAGCGTGGAAAACATGGCCAATGCCGCCAAAGACGCGGTTTCCCGCGGCGCACTGCTGCTGAAAATCAAGCTCGACCGGGAACAGATTCTGGAAAAGGTAGCGGCGATTCGCCAGTCCGCGCCCAACGTGACGCTGATTGTCGACGCCAACGAAGCCTGGAGCGGGCTGGAACTGGAGCCGCTGCTGCGCCAGTTGGCCGCGCATCGCATCGCGATGGTGGAACAACCGTTGCCCGCCGGGCAGGACAGCGCGCTGGCGACGTTTGAACACGCCATTCCGGTGTGCGCCGACGAAAGCTGTCATTACCGTGGCGACATTGCCGCCCTGCGCGACCGTTACGAGATGATCAATATCAAACTGGACAAGTGCGGCGGGCTGACCGAAGCGCTGGCGATGGTGGCCGAAGCGCGCCAGTACGACATGCGCATCATGGTGGGCTGCATGCTCGGCTCCTCGCTGGCGATGGAGGCCGCCATGCCGGCGGCGCTGGCCGCCGAACACGTGGATCTGGACGGCCCGATCTGGCTGGCGGCGGACAGCTCGCCGTACCTGACCTATAACCTCGGCCGCATCTGGCTGTGACAGAACCTACCGGAGTGACGATGACGGATACCACCTCAACCGCAATCCCTGCTGCGATCGCGTCCGACCCGGCGCCGCAACCGGTGCTGGAGATCGATGACCTGAGCGTTAGCTTCAGCGGCCGCTCCGGCACCCATCTGGCGCTCAAGGGCGTCTCTTTCAGCCTCAACAAAGGGGAAGTGGTAGCCGTGGTCGGCGAGAGCGGTTCCGGCAAGTCGGTCACCTCCCTGACGGTGATGGGGCTGCTGGCCGCGTCCGCCCGCATTGAACGCGGCGGCATCCGCTTTACCGATAACGCCGGCCGCCGCCACGACTTGCTGACCATGAAGGACGACGCCCGCCGTCGGCTGCGCGGCCGCGATATGGCGATGATCTTTCAGGAGCCGATGACCTCGCTCAACCCGGTGCTGAAAGTAGGCGACCAGCTCACCGAAGCGTTGCTGGACCACCAGATGTGCGACGCCGCCAGCGCCGACCGCAAGGCGCGCGAGCTGCTGCGTAAGGTGCGCATCGCCGACATCGACCGGGTGATGAACAGCTACCCGCACTCGCTGTCCGGCGGCATGCGCCAGCGGGTGATGATCGCTCAGGCGCTGGCGTGCGACCCACAGTTGCTGATCGCCGACGAACCCACCACCGCGCTGGATGTGACGGTACAGGCGCGCATCCTGCAAATCCTGCGCGACCTGCAGCGCCAGAGCAACATGTCGGTGCTGTTCATCACCCACGACATGGGCGTGGTGGCGGAAATCGCCGACCGCGTGGTGGTGATGTACCGTGGCGAGGTGGTGGAACACGGGACGGTGGACGCCATTTTCAACCGCCCGCAGCACGACTATACCAAAGCGCTGCTGGCGGCGGTGCCGCGATTGGGCGATATGCGCGACAGCGCCTGGCCTAAGCGCTTCCCGCTGCTGGGGCAGCAAAACGCCGCGCCCGAACAGGACCATACCACCGCGCGCTATGACGCGCCGCCGCTGCTCGACATCCGCGGCCTGAAAGTCTATTACCCGATTCGCAGCGGCATTCTCTCCTCCGTCACCCACCGGGTCCATGCGGTGGAGCAGATCGATTTCGCCGTGTGGCCGGGCGAAACGCTGGCGATTGTCGGCGAATCCGGCTGCGGCAAATCCACCACCGGGCGGGCTCTGCTGCGGCTGGTGGAAAGCCAGACCGACAGCCTGCTGTTCGACGGGCAGGAAATCGCCGGTCTGCGCGACCGCGACTTCCAGCCGCTGCGCCGCAAAATGCAGATGGTGTTTCAGGACCCGTACGCCTCGCTCAACCCGCGCCTGACCGTCGGTTTCACCATCGCCGAGCCACTGCTGCTGCACGGGTTGGTGAAATCGCTGGAAGACGCCACGCCGCAGGTGCAGGCGCTGCTGAAAAGCGTCGGCCTGCAACCGGAGCACGCTCAACGCTATCCGCACGAATTTTCCGGCGGCCAGCGCCAGCGTATCGCCATCGCCCGCGCCATGGCGCTGCAACCGCAGGTGATCATCGCCGACGAAGCGGTGTCGGCGCTGGACGTGTCGATTCAGGCGCAGGTGGTCAACCTGATGATGGATTTACAGCAGAAAACCGGCGTGTCGTGGATTTTCATCTCCCACGACATGGCGGTGGTGGAACGCATCGCCAACCGCGTGGCGGTGATGTACCTCGGTCAGATCGTGGAAATCGGCCCGCGTCAGTCGGTGTTCAACAATCCGCAGCATCCGTATACCCAACGCCTGCTGGCCTCGGTGCCGATTGCCGACCCCAGCCGCCGCTATGCGCGCGAGCTGGACGACAGCGAAATCCCCTCGCCGCTGCGCAAGGCGAACGAGGTGGTGGAAAAAGCCCGTTACCGCGAAGTCGCCCCGCACCACTGGGTGAGCGAAGCCGGACTTGAGCCGTCTGCCAGTAGCAGTAAACCGTAGTCAGTAGTGAACAGTAGTCAGTAGTGAACAGCAGTCAGTAGTGAACAATAGTATCGTCCAACACCAGGGACACCCCACTGTCTGTGGGTTATCACCGCATCAGCAATGTACTGATAGCTGGAAAATTAAACAGTAATAAAAACAAACAATAATCGAAAGCAGCAACACAACCAGCAACACATACCATTTACAGGAGACACCATGAAATCGTTACTATCCACAGTAACTTCACGTCGTTCCGCCGTCGCTCTTGGGCTGTCATTGTGTCTGGCCGCTGCGGCTCAGGCGCAGGATCTGCGTATTTCCATGTATGCCGATATCACCGGGCTGGACCCGCACGACACCTCGGACACCCTGAGCTACTCCATCCAGAGCGGGATCTTCGAGCGCCTGTTCCAGTTCGACAACCAGATGAAACTGGTGCCGCGGCTGGCTACCGGCTACACCGGTAACGCCGACGCCACCGAATTCACCATCACCCTGCGCGAAGGCGTCACCTTCCAGGACGGCACGCCGTTCAACGCCGATGCGGTGAAAGCCAACCTTGACCGTCTGGCCGACCAGACCAAAGGGCTTAAACGCAACAGCCTGTTCAACATGATCAAAAGCGTGACGGTACTGTCGCCGACGCAGGTGAAGATCGAACTGAACAAATCCTTCGGCGCCTTCATCAACACGCTGGCGCACCCGTCGGCGGTGATGCACAGCCCGGCGGCGCTGAAACAGTACCCGGACGAAACCCAGCTGCGCGTGCACCCGGTCGGCACCGGCCCGTTCAAGTTTTCCGAATGGCAGCAGGGTAAAGACGTCAAGCTGGTGAAATACGACAACTACTGGCAGAAAGGCTGGCCGAAAGTCGACAGCGTGACCTTCTACCCGTCGCCGGAAGACGCCACCCGCGTCGCGGCGCTGAAATCCGGCCAGTCCGACGCTATCTACCCGCTGCCGTCCGATCTGGTAAAAACCATTGAAGAAGACGCCAAGCTGGCGATCCAGCGCGACCCCAGCATCTATCTGTACTACATGGCGATCAACACCCAGCACGCGCCGCTGAACGACGTGCGTGTGCGCCAGGCGCTGAACTACGCCATCAACCGCACCATCTGGCTGAAAGTCGGTTTTGCCGGCATGGGCCTGCCTGCCGCGTCCGCTATGGCGCCGCGCGTGCAGTTCTTCGCCAGCCAGAGCGAACCGAACTACACCTACAGCCCGGCCAAGGCCAAAGAACTGTTGAAAGAAGCCGGTTATGAGAACGGGCTGGAGCTGAAACTGTGGACCACCAACACCACCGCCGCGGTGCGCAGTGCGCAGTTCTTCAAACAGCAACTGGAGCAGGTCGGCATCAAGGCGACCGTAACCCCGATGGATTCCGGCGCGCGCAACGAAAAACTGTGGGGCGTGAAAGACCCGAAACAGGCCGAGTTTGACCTGTACTACGGCGGCTGGTCGCCGTCCACCGGCGACGCCGACTGGGCGCTGCGTCCGCTGTTCGCCACCGAGTCCTGGGTGCCGAAAGCCTACAACGTCTCTTACTACAGCAACCCGGATGTGGACAAAGCCATCATGGCCGGTCTGGCGACCCCGGATAACGACAAACGCGCCGCCGCTTACGCCGATGCCCAGAAGCTGATCTGGAAAGACGCGCCGGTGGTATTCCTGGGCGTACCGGACAACCTGGTGGGCAAAGTGAAAAATCTGTCCGGCGTTTACATGCTGGCTGACGGTTCGCTGATCTTCGATCAGGCTGAGTTCAAGTAATCACACAGGGGATCGCCATGTTTGCTTATATCGTCCGACGTTTGCTGGAAATGATCCCGGTTTTGCTGGTGATCTCCCTGTTGGTGTTCGGTTTTATCAAGCTGTTACCGGGTGACCCGGCGCGGATCTACGCCGGCCCCGACGCCCCCATCGAGGCGGTGGAAGCCGCCCGTGAGCGTCTGGGGTTGAACGATCCGCTGCCGCAGCAATACCTCAACTGGCTGGACGGGTTGGTGCACGGTGATCTCGGCATCACCTACCGCACCCAGCAGCCGGTGCTGACCGTCATCCAGAAAAGTTTTATGCCGACGTTGTGGCTGGCGCTGGCCGGCTTCGCCTGGTCGGTGCTGCTCGGCCTGCTGATCGGCGTGTTTGCCGCGCTCAAACGCGGTAAATGGCAGGACTGGTCGCTGATGAGTCTGGCGGTTGGCGGCATCTCGATGCCGCCGTTCTGGCTCGGCCTGCTGCTGATCCAGTTCGTCGCCATGCCGTTCGGCATTTTTTCGGTCAGCGGTTACAACAAACCGGCCGACATTATTCTGCCCGCGCTGACGCTGGGCGCCTCGGTGGCCGCCGTGATGGCGCGCTTTACCCGCTCCGCCTTTCTGGAAGTGATGCAGGAAGATTATGTGCGCACCGCCCGCGCCAAAGGGCTGCGCCAGCGGCTAATCGTCTGGAAACACGTGATGCGCAACGCGCTGATTCCGGTGATCACCATGCTCGGGTTGCAGTTCGGTTTTCTGCTGGGCGGCTCGATTGTGGTGGAAAGCGTGTTCAACTGGCCGGGGCTTGGCTGGTTGTTGATCGAATCCATTAAAACGCAGGATCAACCGGTGATTCAGGCGCTGGTGATGCTGTTCGTGTTTGAATTTATCCTGATTAACCTGCTGGTCGACCTGCTGTACGCGGTGGTGAACCCGGCCATTCGTCTGCGTTAGGAGCTGCGATGAACACTTCTCAAGAGCCGACCGCGGCGACCCCATCCGCCCTGAACGACAGCGCAATTCGTTCACCGTGGCGCGATTTTCTGCATGCGTTCATCCGCAACCCGATGGCGCTGGCCTCCGGCGGTTTCGTGCTGCTGCTGGTGCTGATAGCAGTGTTCGCTCCCTGGCTGGCCCCCTGGAGCCCGATGGAGCCTGACTGGATGGCGCTCGGCGCAGCGCCTTCCGCCGACCACTGGATGGGCACCGACGATCTGGGCCGCGACGTGATGAGCCGCATTATTTACGGCGCACGCATTTCGCTCTACATCGGCATCGTCTCAGTCTCGCTCGGTATGCTGGCGGGCATCGCCCTCGGTTTGCTGGCAGGCTATTATGGCCGCAGCATCGACATGCTGATCATGCGCGGCTGCGACGTATTGTTCGCGTTTCCCGGCATGCTGCTGGCGATCGCGGTGGTGGCGATCCTCGGCCCCGGCCTCAATAACGTGATTATCGCGGTGGCGGTATTCAGCGTGCCGGTGTTCGCCCGCATCGTGCGCGCCTCCACGCTGTCGCTCAAACAGGCCGCCTACGTCGAAGCGGTGCGCTGCGCCGGCGCGCCGGACCGGGTGATTCTGCTGCGTCATATTCTGCCGGGCACCCTGTCGAACGTGATTGTGTATTTCACCATGCGTATCGGCACCAGTATCCTGACCGCCGCCGGCCTGAGTTTCATCGGTCTGGGACCGGAGCCGGACGTGCCGGAATGGGGCAACATTCTGGCGATGAGCCGCAGCATGATGATGGCAGGGCAATGGCACGTCAGCGTGTTCCCCGGTCTGGCTATCTTCTGCACCGTGCTGGCGTTCAACCTGCTGGGCGACGCGCTGCGCGACACGCTGGACCCGAAACTGAAAAGTTAAGCGAAGACACCATGACTCCTTATCAACAGGCGCGGCTGGCGCCGCTGCTGCAACGCTGGCGCACCGAACGCCTGCTCGGCATGCCGCGCCTGCCTTGCGGCCCGCACAATCGCCTGAGCGACGTGCCCGGCGTGCGGGTCGGCCACCATACGCTGGCCAACGGCGAGATTCAGACCGGCGTCACCGCCATCGTGCCGCCCGGCGATAACCTGTTTACACAACCGTTGCCCTGCGGCGCGGCGGTGCTTAACGGCTTCGCCAAACCGGTGGGGCTGGTGCAAATTGAAGAGCTGGGACGCTTGCAGACGCCTGTCCTGCTCAGTAATACCCTGTCGATCGGCACATTGTTTACCACGCTGGTGCGCGACGCCATTGGCCGCAACCCGGAACTGGGGCGCAGTTTGCCGACCGTCAACCCGCTGGCGCTGGAGTGCAACGACGGCTGGCTCAACGATATTCAGGCGCTGGCGGTAACCGATGCGATGGCGCGCGCGGCGCTGGACAACGCCACGGCGGATTTTGCCCGCGGCAGCGTCGGCGCCGGGCGCGGCATGAGCTGCTTTGCGCTCAAAGGCGGCATCGGCACCGCTTCCCGGCTGATTCCGGAACTGAACGCCACCCTCGGCGTACTGGTGCTGGCCAATTTCGGCGCCCTTCCCGCCCTGACGCTGGACGGCGTGCAGGTCGGCGAGGCGATTGCGCCGCTGCTGCCGGAACTGGCGCCCCAACGTGACGCCGGCTCCATCATCATCATCATGGCCATCGACGCCGCGCTGGATGCCCGCCAGCTCACCCGTATCGCTCGCCGCGCCGGCGCTGGGCTTGGGCGGCTCGGCAGCTACTGGGGGCACGGGTCCGGCGATATCGCGGTGGCCTTTTCCACCCAGCCGACGCCCCAGCCGCCGGAAGACGCACAGCTGGAACCGCTGCTCAACGCGGCGGCCGACGCCACCGAACACGCGGTGCTGGATGCGTTGTTGCAGGCCGAGGCCGTCACCGGTTTTCGCGGCCACCATCGCCCGGCCCTGACGCAGGTGCTGGACCGTCTGGCACAGGATTTTCCCGCATAACCGCCTGATGAACAGGCGATAAGGACGCTGACATGAAAGTATTTATTTCTGCGGATATCGAAGGCATCGCTGGCGTGATGCGCCCGGAACAGTGCAGCCCCGGCACGCCGGAATACCAGTTAGCCCGCGGGCTGATGGAGCAGGAAGTGAACGCCGCAATTGAAGGCGCGTTCGCCGGCGGCGCTAGCGAAGTGGTGGTGGCCGACAGCCACGCCGCCATGACCAACCTGCGCGCTGAAAATATCGACCCGCGCGCCCGGCTGGTACAGGGCAAACCGCGCGGTCTGTCGATGGTGGAAGGCTTGCAACAGCAGCAGTTCGATGGCCTGATGTTCATCGGCTACCACAGCGCCGCCGGAGAACACGGCGTGCTGGCGCACACCATCAACGGCCGGGCGTTTTACCGGGTACGCATCAACGGCGAAGTGATGGGCGAAAGCGATATCTACGCCGCCGCCGGCGCCGAGCTGAACACCCCGCTATGGCTGGTGAGCGGTGACGACACGCTGCAAAGCTGGATCAACCGCTACTACCCGGCCGCCCACTACGCCTGCGTGAAACGCGCCATTTCCCAGACCGCGGCGGAATCGCTGAGCCCCGAAGCGGCGCGCAACGCCATCCGGCTGGCGGCGACTCAGGCGGTGCAACAGGCGCATAAAGAGACGACTACCCGTTTGCAACCACCGTATAAACTGGAGCTGATGGTCGCCAAACCGGTACTGGCGGACCTGTTCTGCCTGATTCCGGGCGTCGTTCGCCAAGACGCCATCACCGTGGGCTACCAATCCCCGACCATCGCGCCGATCGTCAGCCTGCTGGGCGCATTTTCCTATCTGGCGACCACGCAGAATTAAGCGCCTCGAACATAAGGAAGCACATCCAAGATGAAACCGGTCATTGTGATTCATGGCGGCGCGGGCGCGCTCAGTCGCACGGCGATGGACAGCGAGAAAGAACAGCGCTATCGCGCCGCGTTGCAGAGCATCGTCGCCCGCGGGCAGGAAATCCTGGCCGCCAACGGCAGCGCGCTGGATGCGGTCACCGAGGCGGTGCGCCTGCTGGAAGAGTGCCCGCTGTTCAATGCGGGCAAAGGGGCGGTGTTTACCCACCGCGGCACCCACGAACTGGACGCCAGCATCATGGACGGCCGTTCGCTGGAAGCGGGCGCCATCGCCGGTGTTAACCACATCCGCAACCCGATTCTGGCGGCCCGCGCGGTACTGGAGCGCAGCCCACACGTGATGTTTACGGCGGAAGGCGCTGAAACGTTCGCCCGCGAGCAGGGGCTGGAGATGGTCGAACCGGACTTTTTCTCCACCGACGAGCGCTACCAGCAGTTGCTGAAAGCGCAGACGGGCGACGGCAAGATCCTGCTGGATCACGATGGCGAACGTCAGGCGCAAGGCGCCGATCCGCTCGATCCGGATCGCAAGTTCGGTACCGTTGGCGCAGTAGCGCTGGACGCAGCCGGTAATCTGGCGGCGGCGACCTCCACCGGCGGCATGACCAACAAACGCGCCGGACGCGTCGGCGACTCGCCGATCATCGGCGCAGGCTGTTACGCCAACAACCGCACCGTCGCCGTCTCCTGCACCGGCACCGGCGAGGTGTTCATGCGCACCGTCGCGGCGTACGACGTTTCGGCGTTGATGGAATACGGTAACCTGCCGCTGTCGCAAGCCGCCGATAACGTCGTCATGGAAAAAGTGCTGGCGCTGGGCGGCAGCGGCGGGCTAATCGCCGTTGACCATCAGGGCAATATCGCACTGCCGTTCAACAGCGAAGGCATGTACCGCGGCTATGGTTACGTCGGCGAAGACGCGGTCGTGGGGATTTATCGGTAAAATGATCCCCGCTGTACCTGCACGTTAGTCAGGTTATATTCCACACGATTCATCTTTACTGGTGGATAGTGGTCAAAATGGCGAACCCGGACCTTGCACCGGATTCGCCATTTTTATCCGTCAGTACCTCAGTTTTACTCCAGGCACCAGCCACTCACGTTTTGTAATAACGATAACCAACCGGGCAGCAGACGATAGCAGCGATCCAGCTCGCAACAAATGATTAAGTCCACAATATGTAACATGTTGTTACTATGATTAAATGAATAATTAAAATACAATTCCTTCTAATGTATGTTATTACGGTAAGTAAAGGTCAGACATGCCTCGTATTGTTTTTCATCATATTAATAAATGTGCAGGCACATCGCTGCTCAAGTATCTACAAAACCTTTTTCCGTCCGATGAGTGTATTTACTTAGAAGAACACTACAGTGGGATGAATTCCGGCGATGTTGAATTTGATCCGAATCGGCTGGCACGGGCGCGGTTTATTCACGATCCATTCGGCAGTTGGTACTGGCCTGAGAAAGTAGCGAACGTCGCGACCATATGCTTTTTACGAGACCCGTTAGACAGGGTGGTGTCTAACTGGTGGATGGTGCATCGTTGGACTGACGAGGAAGTTGCCGTTATACCTGATGGCGAGCTTATTCGTGATTTAGCCCGCAATGATCAGGTAGCATTTTTCAGCCACCCACAATCCCTGTACATTAACTGGAACCAAATTACCTGCCACCTGGCCTGTGCACCCAGAGAATACCGGGAAGCCCGGCGAACAGACTCCCTCAATAGTAAGGATTTTCGAGCCTTCATCCGAAAACGTGCTGAGGAAACGCTACGTTCACTGTCTTTTATCGGCTTTCAGGAAGATTTTAAGCGTTCGTTATCCGCGCTGCAATTATGGCTGTCGCTCCCTCCCGACCAGCCGCAGCCGATGAATATCCACGCCAGTAAACAGCAAAAGCCGAGCTTAAGCGAAGAGGCGATAGCAGCGGCCAATCAGCTGGTTGATCTCGACCAGGAAATCGTTGCGATTGCCCGCGAACTTTACGACGAGCAAATGGAGCGCTTCGAGGCGACCTATGGTGTGGATTTTGCGAGCGCGGCTGAAGATAACTACCGCAAGGCTTTGATCCGCCCGGCAGGCTGGACCGTTGTGGACATGTCGCAACCATTGAACGGCACAGGGTGGCATTGCCGTGAGCAGAATGAAGGCAAGTTCAGCCGCTGGATTGGCCCGACGCCGACGGCAACCATCGATATTCCATTCACGAAAGACCGGGATATTCTGGTGCGATTTAGGGTCACAAATATCCTGTCTACACGCCAGGTTGATGAGCTCATATTGAAAGTTGATGATTACACCGCACCCCTGCATCGGTGGTCAGAAAGCACGTTCGTCGTGGTTTTTGATGCGGTCATACCGCAGCAAGAACTAGACCACACTAATGACATTCTGCGGTTGACGATCGATTGTGCCGAAACGATTACCATGACCGCCCCAGGCGATGGTCGTCAGCTCGGCCTTGAGATCTGTGAGATTGAAGTCGGCCCATCGGATGCCTTCATACTCCAGTCACCCGGCACCCCGGCGACCGCGCTGGGCCTGCTGGGAGTTTCATCCAGCAGGAACGATTGATGTAATAACACTTTCACTCATGATCATGGCAGAGGAGAGATAACTTCTCCTCTGCCGCGTACATAGGTATTAAGTTAGCCATAGCCTTTGCTGATTTAGGGGTGGTCGCAACAGGAAGACCCGGCGATGGCTAAGTAGCGATAAAAACGCACCTCACCCGCGCTGATAGCGCACTACCCGGCTGCGGTTCAGCAGCAGCGTCAGATAGCCGTCTTGCACCCGCAGCGAGAAGCGTTTCTCCCACGGGCCGTCCTGCACCGTGGCGAGCGCGCGGCCGTTGCCGAGCGATTGCAGAGAGCCGGCGATCGCCGCCGGGCCAAGCCCCATCACGATACGATCGCCGTCAATCACCAGTTCGCTGCGGGTGTCCGGCCAGTGCCAGCGGCCTTGCAACTGCATCACGCTGTTGTCAGCCTCCACCGGTAGGAACCGGCATGGCGCGTGACCGATTTCCCCTTCGATCGCCATACCGTTCTGCCTAAGCTTCATCGGCAGATGACTGGATAACGACACCGCCACGCCCGGCTCATCGCTGCGGTACAGGGTTTCGGTCGCGCCCAGCCAGCAGGCACCCAGACCTTTCACCTCCAGCCAGTGGCCGCCGTGCTCCGCCGCGTACAGCCCCGGCGTCAGATCATGCCCGCGCGCCGGCAGCGGCTGGTCCAGCAAGGCGGACATCACCCGCAGCGCGCTGTCGTAAGTGGCGACATCTT
Source organism: Dickeya dadantii NCPPB 898 (assembly GCF_000406145.1). Taxonomy (NCBI): domain Bacteria; kingdom Pseudomonadati; phylum Pseudomonadota; class Gammaproteobacteria; order Enterobacterales; family Pectobacteriaceae; genus Dickeya; species Dickeya dadantii. The sequence goes on from NZ_CM001976.1 coordinate 4,600,235, forward strand.
CCCGGTTGGCGACCAGCGCCACCCCGACCTGCAATACCGGATCAAGCAGGAAGTAGCTCTTATAACCCGCGTGCGAACCGCCGTGCCCCACCAGCAGCGCGTCGCCGAGGCGGCTGTGCGCCACGCCCAGCCCGTAACCGGTGACGCGACCGTCGCGCAGGTAACGCGGCTGGGACAGACGCGCCAGCACGCCTTCGCCCGGCCCCTGATTGATCAGCAGCGATTGCAGCCAGACCGTCAGATCGCGCACGCTGCCGGTGACGCAGCCGGAGGTGGACAGATGCAGCCCGGCGCAGGACAACTGCCAGCCCTGCGGCGATGGCCAATAGCCCGGCACCAGTCCGGGCACGATATCAAACCAGGTTTCCGGCGCGCTGAGCGCGATCCCCAGCGGTTGGTTGACGTGCTGGCGCAGCAGGTCGGCGAAATAGATACCTTTGGCTTTCAGCGCTTCTTCCACCAGCCGGTAACCGGTATTGGTGTAGGAGATCTCGCTGCCCGCCGGGTAGTTCAGGTCGCCGTTGTCCGCCAGAAACGCCAGCAGGCTGTCGGCCGAGGTGGCGTTGTACACCGACAACCCCAGCAGCGACAGACTTTCGCGCACGTCCGGCAGGCCGGAAGTCATGTCCAGCGCCTGCCCGACCGTCACCTTGCCGTTTTCACCGGTCAACTGCGGCAGGTGTTGATCGAGACGGTCGGTCAACGCCAGCGCATGGCTGGCGGCTCCCGTTACCTGTGAAGCGAACAGATGTTTGGTCACCGAGGCGAAACGCACCACGCTCTGGGTGGTGAATGGGGTATTCTGCGCCAAATCCGCCAGCCCGCCGCAGCAGGCGGCACGGATCTGTTCGCCGTCGAACAATGTAATGGCGCCACCCGGCTCGCCGGGCTGATTCCAGGATTGCGCGATCGCGCGCGCCTCATCAATGGCGCGCTGCCAGTGCAATGTCATGCCGGTTCCTCCAGCGTCATACTTAAATCGTACAGTTCCGCGGTGTGTGGATGATGCAGATTACGCGCGCGCAAATGCTCCACGCTGAGCTGCTCCACCATTTCGCCATGCTGCATCACGCCGACGCGCTGGCACAGATGGGATACCACCGCCAGATTGTGGCTGACCATGATATAGGTGAGCCTACGCTCCTGGCGCAGATCTGTCAGCAGGTTGAGGATTTCCGCCTGCACCGACACATCCAGCGCCGAGGTCGGTTCATCCAGCAGCAGCACTTCCGGCTCGGCGATCAGCGCGCGGGCAATCGCCACCCGCTGGCGCTGGCCGCCGGAGAGCTGATGGGGAAAACGAAAGCGCGCCGCGGCGGGCAAGCCGACTTCCTCCAGCGCACGGGTAATGCGCTGTTCGGCGCGATCGAAGCGGTGCACCAGCAGCGGTTCATGCAAAATACGATCGATGGTCTGGCGCGGATGCAGCGATCCGTACGGGTCCTGAAACACCATCTGCACCTGGCGGAAAAAACTGCGATCCCGCCGCGGCAGCTGTGCCATGCCGCCAAACTCGATTCGACCCCGCCACTGGGTATTCAACCCGGCCAGCGCGCGCAAAATGGTGGACTTGCCGGAGCCGCTTTCGCCCACCATGCCGAAGCTGTCGCCGCTCTCCAGCGCGAAGGACACCCCTTTCACCACCTCGACGCCGCCAAAGGCGATGCGCAGGTTTTCAACGTTAATCATCAGGTTCTCCAGGATGGATCGCGCTGCAACACCGGCAGCCGATCGCGCGGGTGTCTCAGCGACGGCAGGCAGGCCAGCAGCCCTTGCGTATACGGATGTTGCGCCTGTAGCAGCTCGCTAGCCTGCAGCATTTCGACGATGCGCCCGGCGTACATCACCGCCACCCGATCGCAGAAATGCGACACCAGCGGCAGATCGTGACTGATCAGGATCAACCCCATGCCGCGCTGCGATACCAGATCGTCGATCAGGCACAGGATCTCCGCCTGCACGGTGGCGTCCAGCGCCGAGGTCGGCTCATCGGCAATCAGCAGTTCCGGGTCGGGCGCCAGCATCATGGCGATCATCACCCGCTGCCCCATGCCGCCCGACACTTCATGCGGATAACATTTCGCCACCCGCTGCGGGTCGCGAATGCGTACCTGATTCAGCAGATCGATGGCGGCGTCCATCGCCGCACGGCGGCTGCCGCTTTTGTGCTCGCGCCAGGCTTCCGCCACCTGCTGGCCGATGGTCATCACCGGGTTCAGCGAATATTTCGGGTCCTGCAGGATAAAGCCGACCCGCTTGCCGCGAATCTGCCGCAGCGTCTTTTCACTGGCGCCGCGCAGGTCGATGCCGTCAAAACTCAGTTTGTCGGCCTGAACGCGGGCGCTGCCCGGCAGCAGTTGCATCAGGCTGCGGGCGGTCAGAGACTTGCCGGAGCCGCTTTCGCCGACAATGGCAAACTTCTCTTTGCCGACGCTGAAGCTGACGCCGCGCACCGCCTCAAACGTTTCCGTCCGGCTGGCGAACGCGATACGGAGGTTTTCAATTTCCACCAACATTTAACGCTCCTTCGGGTCCAGCAAATCGCGCAGGCCGTCACCAAGAAAGTTGAAGGCCAGCGAGGTGAGGAAAATGGCGATGCAGGGCACCAGCGGCACCCACCAGGCGTTGAACAGGAAACGACGCGCGGTGGCGATCATGGTGCCCCATTCCGGCGACGGCGGCTGCGCGCCCATGCCGAGAAAGCCAAGGCTGGCGGCGGTGATGATGATGGAGCTCATATCCAGCGTCACCCGCACAATCAGGCTCGGCACGCACAGTGGCATGATGTGGCGCAGAATGATGCGCAGCGGCGCGGCGCCGGTCAGGCGGCAGGCGGCGATGAAATCGGTGTGGCGAAACTGTAACGTCTCCGCCCGCGCCAGCCGCGCATACGGCGGCCAGGCGGTCAGCGCGATCGCCAAAATGGCGCTTTCCACCCCCGGTTTCAGCGCCGCGACAAACGCCAGCGCCAGCACCAGCCGCGGAAACGCCAGAAAGATATCGGTCAGCCGCATCAGGACTTTGTCGAGAATGCCGCCGGCGTAACCGGCGATGCAGCCGACCAGCAGGCCGAGCGGCGCGGTCAGCGCCACCACCGCGATAACCATGCCCAACGTGGTGCGGCCGCCGTACAAAATACGGCTGAACACATCGCGCCCCAGTTCATCCGTGCCTAGCCAGTGCCCGGCGGACGGCGCCGCCAGCCGGTTGGATAGATTCTGAAAACCGGGGTCGTACGACGTCAGCCAGGGCGCGGCCAGCGATAACAGCAACACGGCCACGATGATAAACAGCCCCAGCATCGCCAGCGGATTAGTGCGAAACCCCAGCCACAGGCGGTAGCGCTGCCCCCACACCGCTTGACGGCGCGTGGTAGGCGTTTCGTCGAGCAACCAGGCTCGTGAGACATAAAAACTCATGTTACGCGGGGATCCAAAAGTCGATAGAAAATATCAGCCAGCAGGTTCAGCAGCACATAGACCGCACCCACCAGCAACGTGGCGCCCACCACCGGGTTCATGTCCGCGTTGAGCAGCGCGGTGGTGAGGTACTGACCCAGCCCCGGCCAGGAGAAGACGTTTTCCGTCACCACCGCTCCTTCCAGCAGCCCGGCGTAGGTCAGCGCCAGCACGGTGACCAGTTGCACCGCCACCGTGGGAAACGCGTGCCGCCAGATCACCCGGCGCGACGATAACCCCTTGGCGCGGGCGGTGATCACGAACTCGCCGCTGAGTGCGTTGAGCATGAAGGTGCGGGTCATACGGGTGATGTAGGCCATGCTGAAATACGCCAGAATCAGCACCGGCTGCACCATGTGCGCCAGCGCGTCGCGCAGGGCGTCATAGTCGCCGGCCAGCAGCGAGTCCACCGTCAACAACCCGGTGACGTGCGGCACCATGTCCTGAAAGATGATGTCCTGTCGCCCCGGCCCCGGCGCGATGCCCAGCACCGCGTAAAAAATCAGCAGGCTGAGCAGCGCCAGCACAAACACCGGCAGCGAATGACCCGCCAGACAGATGACGCGAATCACCTGATCCACCCAGCGCCCTTGCCGCACCGCCGCCCATACCCCGAGCGGAATGCCGACCAGCGCCGCGACGACGATCGCGGCGGTCGCCAGTTCCAGCGTGGCGGGGAAGTAGCGGGCGATGTCGGTGGTCACCGGATTGGAGGTCAACACCGAGCGCCCCAAATCGCCGTGCAGCAGTTGATTCAGGTAGTGGCCGTACTGCATCCACAGGGGCTGATCCAGCCCCATTTCCTGACGTACCCGCTCCACCACCGCCTGGGGCGCGTTGTCCCCGACGGCGGCGAGTACCGGGTCGGTCGGCATAATACGGCCGATGAAGAAAGTCAGTACCGATAACCCCAACAGGGTCAACAACAGGCTGCCGAGCGTACTGCAAAAACGGATCAGTATCTGCATCAGGCTTTCTTCACCTGCTGATAAGGCACTTTGCTCAATACCGTCATGGTGACGCCGCTGAGGTTCTTACGACAGGCCAGCGTTTTCTCGTCCTGCATCATCAGCGTGAACGGGCTTTGCTCGCGGTGGTTGCGTTGCAGGGTTTCGTACAGCGCGATGCGTTTAGCTGAGTCCTGCTCGTGCAGCGCCTGTTCGGTCAACTGATTGAACTTTTCATCCGACCAGTTGCAACGCCAGGCCAGCGTGCGGTTGCGGGCGCCGTCGCTGTTGTCGGTGTTGATGCAGAAGGCTTCGGCGTTGGAGTTCGGGTCGAAGTAGTCCGCGCCCCACGCCGTCAGCGCCAGTTGCTGCTGGCGGGCGCGCATTTTGGTCAGCACCTGACGGTTTTCCGCCGCGATCAGCTTCACTCTGATGCCGATGGCGCCGAGCTGGGTCTGGACTGCCTGCGCGATATCCGGGTACGGCTGGGCGGAGTAGTGATCCAGCGTAATGTCGAAGCCGTCCGGATAACCGGCGTCTTTCAACAATGCTTTGGCTTTGGCGACATCCAGATGGAACGGGGTGTCGTCCAGCGCCGCCGGGAAGCCGCCCGGCAGGAAACTCTGATGCACCTTGTGCGTCAGCGGCAGAATGTTTTTCTGGATGCTGTCGTAGTCCAGCGCCCACTTGATAGCCTGCCACACCTGCGGTTTTTTCAGGAATTCGTTGGCGGTATTGCAGGACAGCAGCATCACGCTGGCGATGCTCTGGCGCACCAGATGGTAGTTGCTGTCGTTCACCAGCGGGCGGATCTGCTCGGTGGTCAGGTTGCGGGCGATATCCACGTCCCCTTTTTGCAGCATCAGCAACTGGGCCGACGGGTCGACAATGTGCTTGATCAACACGCGCTTAAAGGCGTTATCCGCCGGGAAGTGATCGTTTTTCTGCAGGATGATGCTTTCGCTGGCTTTCCAGCTCACCAGCGAGAACGGGCCGGAACCGGCGCTGTTCTGCTTCAGCCACTGGTTACCCAGATCGTTGTTTTGCTGATTAGCCAGCGCCGCCTTTTTCTGCACGATGCTACCCACCGGCGCCGACAGGCAATACAGCAGGAAGGTTTCCGCCGCCGGTTTGTCGAGACTGATCACCAGCGTTTTTTCATCCGGCGCGGTGATGTGCTGCTCCACGTTGTCTTTGGTAAAACCGAACTGGTTGATAATGAACGCCGGGCTTTTATCCAGCTTGACCGCGCGTTGTAACGAGAAGGCGGCGTCGTCGGCGGTCACCGGCGAACCATCGGAGAATTTGGCTTTCGGATTGAGGTGGAAGGTGAAGGTTTTGCTGTCGTTGCCCACTTCCCAACTGGCGGCCAGATCGCCGATCACCTCTTGCGGGTTGGCCGGGTTCGGCATCACCAGGCGCTGGTACAGGTTACCGATGATTTCGGTGCCCACCGCCTCGAACCCTTCCTGCGGGTCGAGACTGGTCATGTTATCAAGCTGCATCGCCATCACCAGCATGGACGGCGGCGTATCGGCGAACGCGGTGTTCAGGTTAAGCCAGGACAGTAAAGGCACGGTAGCGCAACCGGCAAGAAAACGTCTTCTGGTGACCATTAATCCCCCAAGTGTCTGATTTTAAAATAAAATAGAATATATTTTTTCTGTCTGCGGCTTGACAGACATCACAGGCACTGGCTTAAATGGTGGCGCGGTGAACAAAATTTCTCCGCCTGAATGACCTGCACCAATAAGGTGCAAATCAGTTTCCATTTCAGAAAATCATTTTCTTTCAATCCAGATCGGTACTTCGTCCATGTCAAATTCGCCCGTGTCCGACAAGCCGCTTGCACATCATGTTTCTATCCCTGTCTTTGATGGCCACAACGACGTGCTGTCACGCCTGTGGCGACTTCATCGCGATAACCCGACCGATGCCTTTCTGAACGGGCCGGCGCAGGGTCACATTGACCTGCCCCGGATTCGGCAGGGCGGATTCGCCGGCGGCCTGTTCGCCACCTACGTTCCCTCGCCCCGAAGCGATGCAACATCCATACCAGATGGCAACGTTTTATTAACCACCCCGTCAATGGCGCAGGCGCGCGACATCAGCTTCTGGATGCTCTCCACCCTGCTGCGCCTTGAAGCGGAGTCCGCCGGGCAATTGCGGGTCTGCCGCAGTGCGGCGGATATCCGTCGCTGCATGGCGGACGGCGTGGTGGCGGCGGTGATGCACATTGAAGGCGCCGAGATGCTGGATGCCTCCCTGGACTTGCTGGATATTCTCTACGCCGCCGGGTTGCGCAGCCTGGGGCCGCTGTGGAGCCGGCCGAATATCTTCGGCCACGGGGTGCCGTTTCGCTTCCCGTCCTCGCCTGACACCGGCGATGGCCTGACCGAGGCCGGGCTGCGGCTGGTGCGCGCCTGCAACGCCAAACGCATTCTGGTGGATCTCTCCCACATGGATGAAAAAGGCTTCTGGCAGACAGCGGAGGTTTCCGACGCGCCGCTGGTGGCCAGCCACTCCAACGCCCACGCGCTGTGCGCCCAGTCGCGCAACCTCACCGACCGCCAGCTGGCGGCGATCCGCGAGCGCGACGGCTTTGTCGGCGTCAATTTCGGCACCTCCTTCCTGCGCGCCGACGGCCAGAAAGACCCGTCCGCCACGGTGCAGGAGATCGTGCGCCATGTAGAGTATCTGCTGGAAAAACTGGGTGAAAACGGCGTCGGCTTCGGTTCCGATCTGGACGGCACCACCATCCCTGGCGACCTGAAAGACGTGGCGGGTTTCCCCATTTTGGTGCAGGCGCTGGCCGATCGCGGCTACTCTCGCACTCTGTTGGAGAAAATCTGTTACGGCAACTGGCTGCGGGTATTGGAAGCCACCTGGGGCGAATAGCCGGCGGACGCGGCCTGCCGCCATTCGGCAGCGTTTTTCAATAACATGGCGTGAATCTTGCTTGTTTATATGTTGGATCGTGCTCCGTCGGGCCGGTCGGGCACACATCACACAACAGGACTCAGGTTATGCGTTTACGCCACATCGAAGTCTTTCAGGCGATTGTTCAGGCCGGCACCATCAGCGGCGCGGCGCGGTTACTCAACGTTTCCCAGCCCAACGTCAGCCGGGTGCTGAATCACGCCGAACAGCAACTGGGCTTCGCGCTGTTCGAACGCCGCTCACAAGGGTTGGTGCCAACGGTGGAAGGGCAGCAACTGATGCCGGAGATTGAACGGCTCTACAGCCAATTGCAGACGATTTCCCGCCTGACCGAACAGATCCGCAAAGGCCAGCGCGAAACGGTGCGGCTCGGTGCCGCGCACGCGTTTGGTCAGATGATTGTCGCCCCGGCGATGGTGGAGTTTCAGCAACAGGCGCCACTGGTGAACATGGAACTGGTCACCGAGCACTTCAGCACCCTGTGCCAGAACATTCAACAGCATCAGCTCGACCTGGCGCTGGTGTTCGGCCAGCAGGTGCCGCCGGATTTGCTGGCCGAACCGTTGTGTCAGTCACGTATGGTGGCGATTCTGCCGAAAGACAGCCCGCAGCGGGGGCCGGTATCGCTGGAATGGCTGTGCCACAACAACCTGCTAATGATGCAGCAACAGGACCCGCTGGGCCAGGTCGTCCACCGCGCCCTGCGCGACCGTCGCCTCAAACCGGCGGCCTCGCTGTACATCAAGACCTATTCGGTGATCGCCGATATGGTGCTGGCAGGCGGCGGCACCGGCATCGTCGACCTGTTTACCGCCCGCCGCTATGCCGATCAGCTCAAAATCGTGCCCATCAGCCAGCCGCTGCCGTTTGAGGTGATGCTGATCAGCCGACGCGACATCCCGCAATCCCGCGAGATCCTGCAACTCAAACAGGTGCTGAAAAGCAAGTGCCGCGAACTCGCCAGCCAGTGTCTGCCGTTGCTGGAAGCGGCGTAAACGTCGCCACAGTTTTCCGGCCGCCGCGCGGTTCGGCCGGAAGCCGTGATTTGTCAGTCCGTTACCGCTGTCGCTTTTGGCAAACCGCCCGTTATAATTACCCCATCACTTCTTAACAGGTATGCACCGATGATTCGTAGCATGACCGCTTACGCCCGGCGAGAAATCAAGGGTGACTGGGGTAGCGCCGCCTGGGAGCTTCGCTCCGTAAACCAGCGTTATCTGGAAACCTATATCCGTTTACCCGAACAGTTCCGCAGCTTAGAGCCGGTAATCCGCGAACGCATCCGCAACCGCCTGACCCGCGGCAAAATCGAGTGCGGCCTGCGTTTTGAGCTGGACCCGCGCGCGCAGGGGCAACTCATCCTCAACGAGCAACTGGCCAAACAGCTGGTAACCGCGGCGAACTGGGTGAAAATGCAAAGCGACGAAGGCGAGGTCAACCCGCTCGACATCCTGCGCTGGCCGGGGGTGATGTCGGCGCAGGAGCAGGATCTGGACGCCATCAGCGCCGAACTGATGAAGGCGCTGGAAGCCGCGCTGGACGACTTTATTATCGCCCGCGAAAGCGAAGGAAACGCGCTCAAGGCGCTGATTGAACAGCGTCTGGTGGGTGTTAGCGCCGAAGTCGCCAAGGTTCGCGCCCACATGCCGAACATTCTGCAATGGCAGCGTGAAAAACTGCAAAGCAAGCTGGACGAGGCGCAGGTGCAGCTCGACGGCAACCGGCTGGAGCAAGAACTGGTGCTGCTGGCGCAGCGCATCGACGTAGCAGAAGAGCTTGACCGGCTGGAAGCCCACGTGCGGGAAACCTACAAAATCCTCAACAAGCAGGAAGCCGTCGGCCGCCGTCTGGACTTTATGATGCAGGAATTCAACCGCGAATCGAACACGCTGGGTTCCAAATCCATCAACGCCGACGTCACCGCCTCCGCCATCGAACTGAAAGTGCTGATTGAGCAGATGCGGGAACAGATTCAAAACATCGAGTAACGATTCACGCGATCTCGCGTTGTCTCACTAAGTCTCGACAGGATAAAAGGGCCATTGTAAATCATGGCCTTCTTTGTTTTATATAGTCTGACCTGCTCCCCGATGTTAGTAATGTCTTCATAAGCCACATGAGGACATCCCCATGAAGAAGCGTTTTTCCGACGCACAGATCATCAGTACCCTCCGCGAAGCGGAAGCCGGGGTTTCTGTGAACTCTGCCGTAAGCACGCCATATCCGACGCCACGTTTTACAACTGGCGTAAGAAGTATGGAGGTGCCCGAGGTTAAGCGCCTGAAGTCGCTTAAGGAAGAGAACGCTCGACTCAAGAAGTTGCTTGCAGAAGCCATGCTGGATAAGGAAGCCCTTCAGGTAGCCTTTGGTCGAAAGTACTGACGATAGACCTGAAGCGGGAAGCCGTGGTGTTGATGTGTGATGCGACCGGTCTGTCGCAACGTCGTGCATACGGGCTTACAGGTTTGTACCTGTCGACCTGCCGCTATGAGGCGCAACGCGCGGCCGCTGGTGCGCATTTATCAGGACGTATCACTGAGCTGGCACTGGAGCGCAGGCGTTTTGGCTACCGCCGGATATGGCAGCGGCTGCGCCGAGAAGGACTTCACGTTAATCACAAGCGCGTGTACCGCCTTTATCATCTCAACGGACTGGGCGTAAAACGCAGACGACGTCGTAAAGGGCTGGCAACAGAACGTCTGCCGCTGCTCCGCCCGGCGGCCCCCAATCTGACCTGGTCGATGGATTTTGTCATGGACGCATTGGCCATCGGTCGCAGAATCAAGTGTCTGACCTGCGTGGACGACTTTACGAAAGAGTGTCTGACGGTGATGACCGTTGCCTTTGGGGTTTCCGGCCTTCAGGTAACGCGTATTCTGGGCAGTATTGCGTTGTTTCGTGGATATCCTGGGACGATAAGAACCGATCAGGTACCTGAATTTACCTGCCGGGCACTGGATCAGTGGGCCTTTGAACACGGAGTGAAACTGAGGCTAATCCAGCCGGGCAAACCAACACAGAACGGGTTGATAGAGAGCTTTAACGGCCGCTTTCGTGATGAATGTCTGAATGAGCACTGGTTCAGCGACACCATTCACGCCAGGAAAACCATTAATGACTGGCGGCAAGACTATAACGAGTGCAAGCCCCATTCGGCACTGAATTATCAGACGCCATCAGAGTTTGCAGCAAGGTGGCGAAACAGCGAATTTGGAAGTAAACAAACCGACATTACTAACTGACGTTTGTATCTAATCCTGGGAGCAGGTCAGAATGTGTTTTTGGATGAAAAATCAGCATTATCGTAAAAAAAACGAAAATCAATAGATAAAAACATTTATGCCAACTTTTAGTAGCGTCGAACTGACTTAACAACCACATATAGTGTTTTTCTTCGATGTATAGGTGGCTATACAAAAAAACCGTGACGGGTCACGTTGACATAAAACCCACTTAGTGTAGATTTACTATCAACTGAGCCCGGTCCCCTGGCTTGATCCTATCTAGGTAGGTGAGAGTTATGGCCGGGCCTTCTTGTATCAGGAGGTAAGGAAACTTTTGAATGGCTGATCCGGTGAAAGTTCATAAGGAATATGACGAACTAATCGATTTGCTACTTTCTCGAGGTATGGATATACCTGACCGTTATCATGCAATAAAGAAAATCTCACAGGTTGGTTATTACCGGCTCTCTGGTTTTTGGTATCCATGCAGAATCCCTCACATAACTCCTGAAAATATTAGAACCCGGCTTGATCAGGTTCGTCCTGGGACAAATTTCCGGGCTGTATACGACCTCTATTTGTTCGATAAAAAATTACGTCTTCTAATAATGGATGCTTTGGAGCGGATCGAGGTTTATGTTCGTTCGGTGATCGCACATGAAATTGGGAAGATATCACCTCTCAGTTACTTGGATGATTCCCTAATCAATCCAAAGCACTTGAGTCCAAGTTCTGATAGGCGCTCTAAGTGGCTTACTAAACATTCAAATAAAATCTCTGAAAGTAGAGAAGATTTTATCAAGTGGCACGAAGGGAGATATGAAGGATTTCCATTCTGGGTGGTTATTGAGGTTTGGGATTTTGGCTTAATGTCGAAATATTATGCAATGCTAAAAGATAGCTATCGTAATAAAATACTATCTAGGCTAGGCATCCCTTCTGGGAATGGTGCTATATTCCAAAATTGGCTTAGTGCCATGAACGTCCTTAGAAATCGTTGCGCTCATCATTCTCGAATTTGGAACAAAGTTAATGAGCCAAAGATCATGCCATTGCCAAATCATCCTTATTTTAAACATTTGCATTTGAGTAATGACGCTTATGAAAGGATGTACGGAATGATCGCTATACTGTGGTTGTTAGTGAAAGAAATAGGCCCGGGCTCAAATTGGATTAGGGACATTGCTGATTTGATAGATACGAAACCACCCTTGCCTGGGTGTAATCTGACAGCGATGGGATTCCCTGACAATGAAGGATTTCCTCGGTCCCTGTTTGGGATTGGCTGAATAATTCTATTATCGTGCAGGCAATCTGGTCTGTATTGTCTCTCTTAGCACCGCCACATGTAGTCGTTTTTCATGGTGGCTTTGTTGATCCAGATTCTCCCCTACTGAAACAACAGGGGAAGATCAAAAAACGACCACACTCAGACGATACCTTAAATTATCGTGTACACATGGGTGTACCCGTAGAAAAAACGCATTAACAAGAATCCAGCAACCACGCGTTATAGAGCCACCTACTCAATAAACAGATTCAATCGAGTAATTTCCACCCTGTTCCACAGACTGCCACAACGCCCTGCTTTCAGGGCGTTTTTGTTGCTTATTACGCTCCGTTTTCCGCCTGATCGCATCGGCACTAAACAGCAACTCCGACCATAACTACGATAATCGTAGTATCTAAAACCCATCATGACTACGAATATCGTAGCTATGAACACCCGTCAGAAACGCCATGATATTTTCAGTCAACGCCTCAAGGATGCTCGCTTACTGCGTGGGCTGTCCCAGAAAGGGCTGGGTATCGCTGCCGGAATAGATGAGTTTGTTGCCAGTGCACGCATTAATCGCTACGAAAAGGGTGTGCATGAAGCGAATATCGTGACGGCGAAGCGCCTCGCAGAAGCGCTCAATGTCCCTCTGGCTTATTTCTACGCTGACGATGACAATCTGGCAAAAATGATCCTACTGTTCGCCGACTTGCCCAGAGAACAGCAAGCCAGGTTGCTTGCATCGTTAGACAATAACCAACCCGAGACAAAGTAAAACTCGCTTAACGCGACTTCGCTCTTATCCTGATTTTACGATCAATCAATTCACCACTCCGATCGTAATATCGACTCGGCCATATTTCGGCCGGATGAATCCCCAATGCTTCCGCAATCAGCCATTCACCTTTGGGCCAGGGCCTGACCAATGCATTCGCCAATGTTGATGCACTCAAACCGGCAGAACGGGAAAGCGCTGCCATTGAGGTACGTTGCTTGTGTAAAGCAGCAATAATGTCCGCCTGATGCCAATCCTTTTTCATCCAGCCTCCTAACTCGTCACTGTTAAAGGAACAGACACAGCAAATACTACGTTATTCGTAGTATCTCACTCAAGAAAAAACTACGATTCTCGTAGTCATGAAATCAAGACCAAACTACCATGACGTTTTCTGTCAACGACTTAAGCAAGCCCGGCTTGCGAAAGGCCTGTCACAGAAAAAACTCGGCATCGCCGCCGGAATCGATGAATTTGTGGCAAGCACCCGCATTAACCGATATGAAAAGGGCGTGCACGAAGCCAGTATTGATACTGCTCAACAACTCGCGAACGCGCTCGACGTCCCGCTGGCATTCTTTTACACCGCTGATGATGAACTGGCCGAATTGATGCTAGCGTTTTTGAGGCTGTCACCAGAGAAACGGGCAGAGATTTTGACATTAGTGAAAACGGTTGGGTAGTAAATCAGTGCTCATTTTTTCTACACTGACAGAGATAGGATCACACTTATCACCAGCTATTCAGGAACCTCAGCCCGCGCGGCAATCATCTGGCATGATCCATAGATAAGGGGTATGTTAGCCGCTTGCATTCAGGAAGAAACCGTTAGCGATCAGGCCGATCGCATTGGCGGTGCAAGGGAGAAAAAATGGATACGTGTTATCCGATACGAAAAGCGGATGGAAAGGATTACGACAGCCTGGAGACGTTACTGAACGTTTTGCGGCACGAACCCGATGGCTGGTGGCTGGCCAGCAGTAACCGACAGTGGCATGGCGGCATCCACATCAGCCGCCGGAGTGCCCCGGAATCAGTACTGACTTCAATCAACGCCGACAAGGCGGTTCCACTTCAGTGTATCGCCAGCGGAAACGTGGTGGCATGGCGCATCAATAAAAACTACTGCACCGCGCCGTATGACAAATATCAACTGCGCTATTCCAGCACATTTCTGCTGGTGCGTTCGGAACATAAGCCTAATCCGGACGACCAGAGCACGTGGTTGACGTTTTACACGCTGTATATGCACCTCGCTCCTGTTTCTGCCTACCCGGTGCTGATGAATTGTTATCGTGTCAAGCCCAATGTAAATAGCTTACCGACAAACGAATACAACGGCCGGGAAATCAGCGGGCAAAAATTGCCTAAAGCGGGAAATATCACACTCAAAGAAAATGATTTACTGGTGGTGTCAAAGCAGGAAACATTCAAAGTAGAACGTGAAACTAGTAATGATGTTTTCGGGCTGGCACAGCGCCTGAAAGACGGGAAAGTGAGCGAAGAAAAATTCTGGGTTTCTCTGCAAGATAAATTTGTCGAACAAACTGCCCCTCGCTATCACCGTATGCCGGAATGGATGACCAAAGCCGTTGAGCAGGGGAAATATGACACGGTGATCATCCCCGAAGAGACATTTGCGATCAACGCCGGAGACGCGATCGGCTTTTTAGCAGAAGATAACGCTCCCGACAAATCTGATTCCAATCGTGTGGAGGTAGACTTTTATTCGCACATTGAAGTCATCAGCGTTGATACCAATATGCCCGGTTTTCTCTCTAATCCCAAGGGGATTAAAACCGGTCGGGCTTTTGTGAAGATAAAAGAAGGAAAGCCGTTATATCAGAGATCCGGTGAAGGTGCCGAAACAACATTCACACCAACAAATGATATGACCAAAGGCATGAATGCCGGAAGAATTCTACCTCGCGATAAGACCAACCAGATAGAAGCGCAGGGTACAACGTGGTTTCAAATCACAGCTGATAACTGGATTAAATGCGAAGATGTGGACGAGTTAAGCCAACATGACTTATCTAAGCTGGGATTTACTGCGCTGGAAGAAGCATCGACGGACGATTTCGGTTCCCTGCTAAAAGAAAACTTTCTAAAAGGCATCTTTGACTGGGTATCACAATCCATTCGGGGAGATACCGAGTTTGAATGCCAACAGGGATCCGAGACGTATAAAAAGCTGGTGAAAGTCATCGACCAGAACAATGACGGTAATTTATCACAATACGAACTGGCTGCGTTTGAGAGACGTATCTTCGAAGGGCTGCATTCGGGAGAGAATAATGCACCTGAGCTGGTACGTCGGCTGATAGTCAAACATGATAGTGAATGGTTTGGCGACAGCAAGCATAAACACTGGCAGTCTTTTCTTAATAACGATAGCTACCCGAAAATGATGCCGTATCTGAAAAAATGGCGAGATGATATGGCATGGATGAGTGAAGTACCTGAGTTTAAATCGGGTAAGCCTGTTTGGCATTTCCATCCGGTGGAGTTCATTGACATGTTAAACGATGATGACATGTCTCTGAAATGGCTAAAAGTTCCGAAAGGACAGTTAACATTTGATGTTGAGGGTAATGATGACGAAAAAAGCCCTTGGTTTAGCAGAATCGCTCATTGGCCAGGAAGCGCATCGGGTGTGACTATTGGTCGAGGATATGATTTAGGTCAACAGATTACTGCTAATACCGATTTAACTCAGACAAGAATTGGTGAGCCTCTAAAGACATGGTTAATTGAATCTCAAGGATTGTCTTCGTCAAATGCGCAGAATAGATTAATGTCAGCCAGCAGAAATATTCGTACATTTCAAATCACAAGAAAACAACAATATGAAATATTTATGATCTCATATCAACGATTGGAGAATGATGTAAAGAAAATATGTCAGAAGGAAGAAGCCATTCGTAGATATCATCCAAACTCTAATGCCACACCAGAGCAAGCATGGAACGATATACCAGAAAAAATAAAAGAATTACTTGTAGATCTACGCTACCGTGGAGATTATACTCCCAGTACCCGCGTTCACTTACAGCATGCCGCATACTCTGGTGACATTAATACTTTTGGTCGAATTTTATCTAATAGAGCATATTGGCTAAACGTACCAGATGATAGATTCAAAAAGAGGGTAAAATATTATGAAAGTTAAACATTTAACATATTTCTTATCAGTTATTTTCGCAACTCAGTGCTTTGCAGCCTTTTCTGAAAAGGAAAGCAATGAATTGGGAAGAATAAACACTGAATCCCAAAACGATAAAATAACCACCATAAAAAACTTGGATCAGGCTATCAAAAAAGCCATTGAAGATAACCCAGAAAAGAAAAGATTAATTTTGGAGCTGAGAAAATCTTGGGATTTAACAATAGAAAAAAAATGCCAGTTTGAAATTTCTGAATCTAAAGGAACAGATGCAGAAACCACTAAGATGAACAATTGCCTCGTCGAAAATTACCTGGATGAAATAAAGTACTTTGACAGTATACTTCCCTAATTTAAGATTAACAAAATAATAAAAATTAGTCAGCACCAGTATAAACGCATTTAAGTATTGAGGATACCAATCATGAAAATAAAAGCAGCATGCTTATTATGCTTACTAATCAATAATGCAACAATAGCTGACGAATCGAACATTACTTACGGCTACGATAAAAATAAAGGAGAAATCTATGCAGTAAGTGGGAAGGAAAAAGGAGTTTTAAGTTTTGAAGAGAGTTATACCGGTAATCCTGCTGTTTCGTTTGGATTCTTTAATAATCAACCATCAATTATTGTTTCAGCCCGTTCTTTGCATGACTATACCGCTTATATGACATTGCAATTTAAAAACGGTAATTTTTATGCAGACTGTCTATATGTCGATATAAAAAGCAAACAAAACGGTGTTGCTTCGAAAGAAGGCTTGTGCGGGTTAAACACACCGGTTTCAGATGATTATATTGAACTTGTTGAAAAACAAATTAATGATGTATCAAATAATATTGACACGGTAGATACATCCTATTTTTTAAATGGAAAAACAACTTACATTCCATTAACTCTCTTTCGTGGGAAAGATAGTTTAATTTATAAAATATATAAAAATAAAAGTGCCATGCTAAACGATGAATACCAAATATTATTCACTGATAAACATGGGCAATGCCAGTCATACAATAAAAATACGTGGCTAGAATATAACTCAAAAGCTGCGGACAATGCCCATATCAAAGCAGAAAAAAATAAGGATGATCAAATATCATTGATACCTATCGTGGTAGAAGATGAAAAAAAATCTAATGATTGTGAAAAATACCCAACATTTAAGGTAAAATCAGATAAATCTTTTTTCTATGATGAAAACAAAAACCCCAAAAACTCTTACCTAATAAAAGGGGATGATATTACCTTACTGTCAATTAAGGATGATGATAAATGGTGTCGAGTCAGGTATGTTTCAGAAAAGAACAAAAATACAGATGGTAATATGCTCTGTTCAACATTGAAACTATAGTAATGATATCGTTTAAGCTGACTAAAATATAAATAAATTCGGATATAATAAATCACCCAAAATGATGGATGATATCAAGGTATAACACATCTACATAACGTGGACCTTATGCGCAGGCAGTGCTAATTCTGTGCACAGGTCCGAATCAACATGCAATATTAAAACCGCCAGAACCCACTGGCACCAGAGACGTTGTATTACTGATTACCGGCTCCACCGGGGAGGAGCGATATTCTCCACGATATCTGAAAAAGAGATCAAAGGATCACGCCTTTTTACCGCCGCCTCTACACAGTGTTGCACCGGAGATTTATAAGGTGTATCGCCGATAATCACGTTGCTGCTACCGGAAACAATGAGGCCGCCGCAATCAATGTCGTCACCTATTCGCGCGGCAGATTTCCCATTAATCGATACCGTAGAAGATCCTGATGCTATTTTTCTGCCATGCACACCATGAGGCCCCTGAGGGCAGGGACATCCGTGCATTTTTACCGTATCACCAACGCGTGCGGCCGGGAGACCGTTAATCAATACGTCAGCGCTGCCTTCTGTTACCGGAGTATCGGGAAAGCAATCATGTCCACTTCCGATGTCATTTAAGCGAGCCGCTCCTGGCATGTTACGCTCCTTCCTTTACTTGATTGATATTGTTTAACCTGACATACAGATCTACTACGCTGCGGTGATGATATGACAACCTGTACACTACCTTTTGACGATCATTATGCCGTGATAACCCTACACCCCACGTCGCAACCCATCATTGATGTCGGTCACCCCAATCACCGGTTTTCAAGACCATCGCTGTCGTTCAAATACGTTAAAGCGCCCGGCTCTCCGGTATCAATGCAGCGCTCGTTTTTTCGCTACGTAATTTCCCTTGTTAAAACGAGATAAAAACACTAAATCTTGACGACATCACGCCCATCATATCCAGAAGGAATACCCATGCTGATTTATAACGTGTTTGGTCGGATTATTGGAGTCAAGCGACACCAGCAGCAATGGCTGGTATTTCGCGTCAACCTGAATGAAAGAAAGTATTCGCCGCTGCACGAGGTGGTGATACCAGATGATGTGGCGGAAGAGGAAATTCCTGTCTGGCTGGATGATATCTTCCACGAAGCAGCCAGCGATAAATATCCCCAGATATTCCGGATTGAATAATATTTCTGGCGGTTTATCGACATAAAAAAACCGGGTCGAAACCCGGTTAACAACAGCATAAGACAGACACAAGGAGGGGGATTATTCATGATGATTGAGGGTGGGCGAGGGGTACGGTCCCCAACCTCATCAAACACGTTATTTATACAGAACCGCGTTGCCGTGCAGCGTGTCGTCACCCTGAACGGACGTGATCTGGAACGATTTGGCGCCGGCGGCATCGGCTTTAGCGGCCAGTTGAGCCTGCAGACTATCGAGCGTGCTGGCGCTGGCGGAGATGCTGCCGACTTCCTGACCCTGCGGGTACTGGATTTCCGTTGCAGCAAAAGCGCCGACAGACAGTGTGCTCAGTGCGATGGCGGTAAAGACAGTTTTCATGTTCATGATAGCTTCCTTTTTTACGTTTTCGTTGTTGAGGGCGTTTGTAAATGACAAGTCAATTATCACCACAGTAACTATACCCCACTTCACAAAAAGTGCGATCCATATCACACTCTTATGTCAGTAATATGAAAAAATAAGGTATTCAATAGATTACCGATATCCACTCTCGCGAATTTTTTCGGATGGGCCGGCAAACGCATTCTGGCGTTATCAAAAGCCAGTCGGCTCAGGAAAACGCCCCGGAAAAACATGCAATTTATGGAACGCACCGGGAAGAGCGGGAAATCAGCGGGTATACGCATGAACATGCGGAAAGGCAGCAAGAGTAAAACGCCACACGCGCCAGCCGTCAGACCAGACACGTGTGGCGGGAGATCACGCCCTGTCAGGCAACCGTCGCCGGCGCTGTTTTATCAGGGATGACTCCACATTGATGGGTAGCTTTCACCATTGCCGTTCACGGCAACAACCCGGTAGTAGTAGCCGCCAGCCGGTACTTTTGAACTGTCGCTGTAGGCGTTAGCGCTAACGGTGGCGATCGTCCGGTAATCACCGTTTTCACCGGTGGCACGTAATATTTTGTAGCGCTCGGCGCCGGATGCCGCCGTCCAGGATAGCCCGGTGACGCCGTTGCTGCTGTGCGCTTTCAGGTACAGCGGCGTGCCGGGCACCGGTTTGGCATCACGGGTGCCATCCAGATAGAGCACCACGCTGGCACGCGGCCCCACGGTCACATCGCCCGATTGCGTTCGCTGCGAAACCAGATCTTCCGCCGCGTTGAAACCGACCGGTGTTTTCAGCACGTAGCTATTGCTGGCGTTGGCGTTAATCCCCATCAGATAGTGGCCGAAACGCAAAGCGTAAAAATCGGCCTTACCGCGGAACGGATCGTCGCTGGACGCATCGGTCGGCGTCGACCCCAGCGGCAGCAGCTCGCCGGCATAGGCGTTATCCGGCGGATTAGGCGGCGTGTAAGGGGTTTTCTCCGGCATATCGATGATGTTGGGGCGCGCATACACCGAGGTCGCTCGGAAGATTGGCGTGGTTTCCAGTACGCCGTATTGGTCATAGCCGGACGTACTAAAGTGGAAGCGCGCCAGACCGTTGATGCCCGTCCCCGCTTTCGCCTCCCAGTAAGCGCTCAGCCACAGGCGTTCATCTCCTTTTTTGATCGCGGCGATAGCGTTCTCTTCATCCACCCAGGCAAAGTCAGGCTGCCCGTCCGTCATCGGCAGACGCACACCGCTGTCGCTCGCCGCTTTGATCGTCTGATAATCGGCGAATACGTCCAGCGCTTCAAACGCGGACTCCGACCCGGCCAGATTGGCGAAAAACTGATTATCGTCCAGCATTTGTCTGGCGTAACCCATGAGCGTCGCATCTTTGCTGGCGGCGGCGACACGCAACGCCTTAGCGCGTTCGTTGGTATTCACCGCGTCGGCATAAGCGATGTAACCGGCGAAATTGCCGTCGCTTTCATGCGCGCCGCGCCAGGCCAGCAGGCCAATCGCTTCCATCGAACGGTAGGTGGCGCCATTACTGATTTCAATCGCCGGACGGCGGAACGGCGCGCGCGCTTTGGTCATTTTCACCATCTGCGTGCGGAAATCCTCATTACCGGTGACACGATAATATTCCGCCAGATACGACTGCACTTCCCCATACCCCGCGCCGACATAGCCCCACTCGCGGGTCTGGCCTTTGTCGGTGACCTGATAGTAGTTGCTGCCAAACGGTTTCCAACCGCCATCATCCGGCAGGCCATTGCCATTACTGTCCGCCTTATCATCACCGCTCCACGGTAAAAGCCCGACAGCTTCCTTGATATAGCGCTGCGCGGTTTCCTCCGGAAAAGCGCGCGAATCTTTCAGTACCAGCATGCCTTTGTTGGCGAAGTAGATGTTGGTATTGGCTATCAGGTTCTGGTTGCTCAACCTCAGGCGATTTTGCAACCGGCCGTATTCACGGCTGGCAAACAGCATGTCGGCCCAGGCGATACGGCGTTTTTTAGTACCGGCGGCACCATAGCTGACTGAGGCATTGAGGATATCGGCAGTCAGCATCTCGCGCAGGTAATAGATCGCCTGCCCCTGCGAGCCAAAATTTCCCCCCCAATTTTTCACGGTGTTGTTGTCGGCATAGTATTGCGCGGCGTAAGCATCCAGTGTGGCGACGACCTGGCTCACCACCGCCGGATTTTGGTAGCTTTTCAGTTCCGGAATGGCGTACGCATGAGCGAGATACCGCAAATCTCCGCCGGAAAGATTCGCGGTTGTCGGCTCCTTGCCAAGCAGGCTGGTGATACGGTTATTGATGGCAACGCGGAACGAACCGTTCGCGCCCAGCATCTCATCGCCCGGGGAAGGACGGGTGCTGACCGCCGGCGCACTGCCCTGCCTTTCGCCCGAAACATCAAGGAATGGCTCAACATGGGTGTAAGCCCGGTAAATCCCGCGGCTCGGCACGTTCATCGCGTACTGATACGGATTGCTGGCATCCGGGCCGCCGTTGCCGAACGGATAGAGACGGCCGGTGGACACAATTTTCAGGGTAACGCTACTGCTGCCTTTGGTCATCGCGTAAGGCAGCAAGGTGGTTGAGTAGAAGAAGCGCCCTGGCAACGGCTTATTCCAGTGGGTGACGCTGAGCGGCGCATAGTCGCCTTCGTGACGGTAGCCGACCTGATAATCAACGCCATCCCTGACGATATACAAGTAAAGGCGACCAGTATCGTAGTTACCGTCATCTTCACCCCACAGCTTGACGGAAACGTAGTTACGGCGCAGCGGATCCACCCGCAGGGTAACCGTCAGGCTGCCGCCATACACGCCTGCCGGGCTGAGCGGCAGTAATTTACGGGCGGATTCGCCCAGCCCACCGGAGAGCGTCTGGCTATTATTTTCGATCAGACTATGGCTTTTCTCCGACGCGCTGTCGCCAAACGAAACCTGATCAATCGTCCCAACCGCCGTAGCCGCGGCTGATGACGACGTGGCTCCTGAACCCGAACTCTCGGCGGCAATGGCCGCATGATTTGCCGTTGTAGCCGCCAGCGCCAGCGCAACCAGCCACGCCGGTCTGAACACCGTGTTTTTCTGCATAGGTCAGTCCCTTTTTCCAGTTTTTTATCATCCGTGCAGTCCTATCAGATGACAATGACAAAACGAATACATCATTACCACACTAATACTTCCATCAATTAACCATAGTTTCTCGACGCTATTGATACTTTTTTAGTATCACCTTCCCACGCGTCGTCTACATACCCTAAGCCGACGTCGTCAGGTGGAAACAGCATGTAGAAAAGTCGGGATTACAACACATCGCGCTCCTCTGTCGGATCGGCGTCAGTATTTATGGCAACAACCCTGTCCGCCAATTAATCATACCGGCGCTTTATGCCCGAAAAACACCGACCAGACGGCGCGTGACCGTTAATCACATCAGACCTCCTGATGGGTTTTATCACGACAACAGAGGGGATTGCTCTGCTGGCAGCGGCCATAATGAGGATAGAAAAGGAAATAATATGTCAACTAATGAAAATAAACTTTCCTTAAATGAATGCAAATAATCACGCTGGAAAAGCAAGCGGTAAAAACGTTAACATATATCCCCACCAGGTGAGTTTTGCGTAAAAAGACATAAAAGTGATGACAGGGGGAAATATGTTAGAAATATTTGATGTGAGTTTTAGCTTAATGTCAAATAACAAGCTAGATGAGGTGTTTGCACTACGCAAAGGGACATTTAAGGACCGTCTGGACTGGACCGTCAACTGTATTAACGGGATGGAATTTGACGAGTACGATAATGAACATACCACCTACTTGTTAGGTGTCAAGGAAGGAAAAATCATTTGTAGTGTCAGATTTATAGAAATGAAATATCCCAACATGATTACTGGCACATTTTTCTCTTATTTCGACGGCCTCAACATTCCCGAAGGGAATTATATTGAATCCAGCCGATTTTTCGTCGACCGCGATCGGGTGAGAAATTTGATTGGCACCCGTAATCCAGCTTGCCTGACATTATTTCTTGCCATGATCAATTACGCCAGAAAATATCATTATGATGGGATATTCACGATTGTCAGCCACCCGATGCTGACCTTGTTAAAACGTTCAGGCTGGCGCATTTCCATCATTCAGCAGGGGTTATCAGAAAAACAGGAGAAAATTTATCTGCTGCATCTGCCCACTGACGATGAAAGCCGATACGCGCTGATCGAGCGCATTACACGGATAACCAACGCCGAATCCGAGCAGCTTACGACCTTGCCTTTGCTGGTCCCACTGGCTTGATCAGGTTCATTTCAACGCCGAGCCGGATAGCATGCTTGGCATTCAGCACGCCCAGTTTTTTCACAACGTTGCCGATATGAAATTTTACTGTACTGGTGGTGATACCGAGAATAAGCGCAATCTCCTGATAGGTTTTTCCCATACTCGCCCAGTAGAGAATTTCGTTTTCTCTTTGTGAGAAAAGATCGGCTTCCTGCGACTTGCTGTTGTTTCTGTTTCTGCTCATCTCTCGGTACAGAGAGGTGAGTTTTTCATGCGCTGAAATCAACAGCATTTGCAATTTATCTTTATTATTCTGAATAATTTCTTCCAGTTCTTCGCTGCGGTGCTCTTCAATCATAAAAGACAAGGCGGCCAGGTTGTTACCCGGATCGTGCAATACAAAGGTATAACCATTAACAATGTCGTAATCTTTGGAGAGATTGAATATTCTGGAAAACTTCAATTTTGAACTGATGACCAGATCATCATCCCAGGAGAAAGGGGAAATTTTGTTGATAGCGGTCAGAATTACCGGGTCAATATGCTGATAGTTATTATTTCTGTAAATATCAACCCACTCCGTCGGATAGTTGGAGATGATCACAACGTCCGTCGGTTTCTTCTTGTTCATGATCAAATAGGCGTACTTGGGGTCGCCATAGCTTTTTAACTTTCTGTTAAGATAGCTTTGTATTGTGCTATTGATGAAGTCAACGTTAGAGAATGATATAGACATCCAACTCTCCCAAAATCGCGTGCGACAGCCCAGCCTGACCATAACGGCACGAAAGTATAGTATCAACCTATACCTAAGTCTAACTATCTTTCCCGATACAAAATCCTTAGAATTTTCAAAAAATAACATCAACACAAAAATAAAAACATCTGATCCGCTTTAAAGATCGGAAAGCCAAATTGGCGCACACCAGGGAAATATCCGTTAGTTTATTATTTCTATGCCTTAAATAATTCGGGTAGCAGGACAAGGCTCATTATGAGCCAGGTAACGCGGCCCCCCAGTGAATCACCGAAAGCTGGCATAAGTCAGCGACGGGGATGAATGCAGGCGGCCAACCTATCTGTCATCCTAAGTATGGCGGGCAATAACGCTGTATTGTTAGCCCTTCTCTCTCTTGTGTTATCCTCCACGATTCGCAGGAGAGAGAAAGGTCATTTTCTTCCTCTGCTTATTTTCGCCCGGCACCTTGCCATTCCCTCAAATATCCCTTTTGTCTGTTCTGTATCTGACGGAATACCCGGATCACATCCTGTTATATCGCGCACGCGCTCCCCGCAGAATGTTGATGATGGAAACATTCGGATAAAAAACGTGATAACGCCGCTATCAGAATAAACTACACCGATTTTACCGCCGATCTGACGGTATTACTCCTCCCACATCGGCTGGCGTGCAATTTCAAACAAAACGCCTGAATAACGCTGGTTATACTCCCGTCAAAGAGACAGATAAGGGGAGTAGAATGGATTATTCGGTAATTATTCATCATGATGATGACACCTTGCATACCCTCCTGCGCGACAAACTCAGCGCGATTGGCGTCGATAACGGCCGTATCGCCGAGATCTTTCAGGGAGCCCCCTTGTTCGGTGAAGAGGGGCGGCTGGACTCCATCAATATCGTCACCCTGATCGCCATGCTCAGCGACCACTGCGAAGCGGCCTATAACCTGAGCGGCGATTTGTTCGACCTGACGGACGACCGCGTTTTTGATGCGTTCCAGAATCTGACCAGTCTGACGCGCTTCCTGCGCGAGCGGCTTCGCCATGGCTGACCCCACCCCTCCCGTTGCTGCTGAGGCGGGTTCGCTGTTCGCCAACGGCTATGTAGAAGAGATTCCTGTTGCCAATATTGCCGACCGCATCGGCACGCCTTTCTATGTTTACAGCGCCCGTCAGCTACGCCGCCAGCTTCAGCAGCTCCGCCAGCAACTGCCAACCGGAACCGCAATTTATTATTCTTTGAAAGCCAATCCTAATCTTTCGGTGGTTAGAGCGTTGGCGGAACAGGGGGCGGGGTGTGAGGTCTGCTCGCCAGCCGAGCTGAAAACCGCGTTGGCGGCAGGCGTCTCACCGCAGCACATCCTGTATGTCGGGCCGGGCAAATCTCTGCCGGCGCTGAAACTCGCCATTGACTGCGGCATCCAGGCAATTGTGGTGGAGTCGGTAACAGAGCTGGATAACCTCAACCGGCTGGCCGCACGGGCCAATACCGTGCAGACGGTGGCGCTGCGCATCAATCCGGATTTCAGCAGCGCGCACGCCCGGCTGGTGATGAGCGGCAAACCTACCCAGTTCGGCATGACGCGGGATACCCTGCATACCGTGCTGGTCAGCCTGCACCGCTGGCCTTCCATTTCCCTGCGCGGTTTTCATGTTTATCTGGGTACCCGAATCCTCAATGCGCAGGCCATCGCCGACAACACCCGTAATATTCTGCAACTGGCGCTGGATCTCCGCAACACGCACCGGTTAACGCTGGATTTCGTCGATGTCGGCGGCGGTTTCGGCGTACCCTATTTTCCGAAGGAAACGCCGTTGGATCTGCCGGCGTTAGGCGCGGCCATCGCGTCGATCGTGGCGGATTTCCGCCGCCGGGCCGCCGACACGCAAATCATCATCGAACTGGGACGTTATCTGGTGGCGGAAGCCGGCCTGTTCGTCACCCGGGTCAACACCCTGAAAACCGCCGGCGGGAAAACGTTCGCCGTCTGTGACGGCGGCGCCAATTGCCACAGTGCGGCGGCCGGCCTGAACAGCATGCTGCGCAAAAACTTTCCGTTGTTGCGGCTGGGCGACAACCAGGGGCGGCCGTTGCAGCCTTATCAGGTCAGCGGACCGCTTTGCACGCCCACCGATCTGCTGGGCGACAATGTGCTGCTACCAACGCTGGAGGTCGACGACCTGATCGGCATCACCCACTCCGGCGCTTACGGGCTAACCGCGTCGCCGGGTTCGTTCCTCAGTTTCGGTTACCCGGTGGAAGTGATGGTGGACGGTCGACGCCTCACGCTGATACGCCAGCCGGAAACCACGGAACAACTGCTGGCCCGGCAACAGCCGGTCGACCTCTGCGGGGATACGCCATGACGTTGTGTATCCAGCCGGATGACCTGGTATGGCGCGCTTTTGCGCCCGAAAGCGAGGCCGCGTTGCTGGCCCCACATCCCAGTCAGGCTTTGATGGCGGATTACCTGCGCGCTTTTTTCCGTTCTCACGACGACCCCCAGGAACCGGACGACGCCCTGCTGACCCGCTGGCTCAACAGCGGCCGCCATACGTTTACCGCGATGATGCAGGCGCTGCTGCCCGAATTGCAGGCGCGTCATACGCTGCAGCAGCTTGATCTGGTGATGTTCGCTCATTGGACGCCCGACAGCACCCTCGGTTGCGCGGTATCCAACGCGCTGATCCATGCCTGCGACGCCCGACAGGCGTTCGGGCTGTCGGTGTCGGAGCGCGGGCTGGCGGCGCCGCTGTTTGCGCTGCACGCCATCGACGACTATCTGGCCAGCGATGAAAACCGGCGCGAGGCGTTGCTGATGATTGCCGATCAGGACGTGGCGCCTTACCCCAGCGAACGGCTGGCGCAGTTGCGTCCCCAAAAGAACTGTTGCCTGATGCGGATAGAAAAACGCCCGCCCCAGCAGGCCAGCGGGCTGATATTTGAAGGGTATTATCGCCAACCTTACGCCGAAAGCGGCGACCCGATCGGAGCCATGCGGCAATTGCTCTCGCGCCTGCCCGCGGCGGACACGCTGACGCTGCTGAGCACCCCGTCGCTGGCGGCGGAACTACAGGGCGCGTTCCCCGAACACCAGACTGCGGCCGTGGCGGAGTCGTTACTGTGCGCCGCCCCGTTCGTATACCTGAAACACCATGCGCAGCCGGGCCGGCGTTATCTGCTGACGGTGCCGGAATCGCGTCACCTTACCGCCTGTGTGTTGCGCTACCAGCCTTGCCACGACGGGCCTTTCACTTGCCCTCCCCGTACCTGAGAAGGATGCTCCATGACGAACATTACCCACCTGACCGCCTGGCTTGACCGAGCAGCCAAAGAAGCCGCCAACAAAACCGCGATCATCGACACCGACCGCGAGGTCAGCTGGTTTATGCTGCGTCTGCAGGCCCGGCAACTGGCGGACTACCTGCGAGAAAACGGGGTGGAAAAAGGCGACCGGGTGATCGTCTGTATGCCGAACTCACTGACGTTCGTGCTCTATTTCTGGGCGTTGCAGTATCTGGGGGCGATCTTTATTCCACTGAGCCCGGACACCAAAGCCAGCAAGCTGAGCTGGCTGGTGGACAACGCCGGCTGCCGGTTACTGATTGCCAATCGCATCCTGAAAGACGAAATCGGCATCGCTCAGGCAAGCGAGCACTGGCAGCAATACAATCGTCATACCCGCGTCTGTTTCAGCAATGATGTGGCGGCCGTGCTGGCGGGAGAACCGTATCGCATCTCCGTCGAGCGCGACCGGCAGGCAACGGGCATCGACCTCGATCTGGCCTGCATTATCTACACCTCCGGCTCGACCGGCCATCCCAAAGGGGTGATGCTTAGCCGACGCAATATGATTACCGCCGCTGGCTCGGTGGCCGGTTACCTGCAACTGCGCGGCGACGACCGCATCATGTCGATGATCCCGATGAGCTTCGATTACGGCCTGTATCAGGTGATCATGTCGGCGCTGGCGCAGTGTACGCTGATCGTAGAGCCGGATTTCCGGCGTCCGCTGCTGTCGTTGCAGCGCATGGTCACCCTGCGCGCCACCGTATTGCCGATCGTGCCGACCATGCTGCGCCTGATCGCGCCGCTGGCGTCCCGCTATAACTTCGGCACCATCCGTACCGTGACCAACACCGCCGCCGCGCTGCATGCCGGCGATATCGATCAGTTGCGTACCATCTTTCCGCAGGCGCGCATCTACTCGATGTACGGGCTGACCGAGTGCCACCGCTGCACTTACCTGCCGCCGGAATACCTCGCCACCCACCCGCAGAGCGTCGGCATCGCCATTCCCAACACCGAACTGTGGGTGGTGGACGACAACGGCCAGCGCCATACCCGCAACGCCACCGGCGAACTGGTGATCCGCGGCGCGACCGTCATGTGCGGCTACTGGCGCAATGAAGAGAAGAGCGCCGAAAAGCTGCGCCCCGGTCTGCTGCCGGGCGAACGGGTGCTGTACACCGGCGACATCTGCCGGTTGGATGAACAAGGATTGCTCTATTTCGTCGGCCGCCGGGACGAAATGCTGAAAAACTGCGGCGAAAAAGTGGCGCCGAAAGAGGTGGAAGCGGTGCTCAACCGCCATCCGCAGGTCGCGCAGGCGGTGGTGCTCGGCGTGCCGCACCCGATTTACGGCGACGAAATCATCGCCTGCGTGGTTACCCGCGGCGATCTCAACGAAAAGGCGCTGTCGCGCTGGAGCAAAACCCAGATGGAGTCGCACATGGTGCCGCACCGCTTCCGGCTCATATCGCAGCTGCCGCTGAACCATAACGGCAAGATCAACCGCTCGCTGTTGCGAGAACAACTGACGGCGGGCGCAACGGCTCAGGTTTGCCCGCAGCACGGTCTAATGGAGTAACGTCGATGTCATTCAATACCGATTACGCGTCCAACGCCGGCTATCGCCCGGATTTTTACTACCAGAAGATCGCCACGGCGATCGGCATGGTGCTGGAAACCGACGACCTGTCGGAACTGCACCCGCATACCGATCTGGAGCGGGATTTAGGGTTCAAGAGCGGCATTTTCATCGAGCTGATGATGTATCTGGAAGAGATGATCGAAGGGTTTTCCATCAACCCGGTGACGCTGGACAGCCAGCAGATCAGCACCATCGACTCGCTCGGCCGTTTCATTCACTCACAGTTGGAGCATGACGTCCCTTGTGCATGATCGCGTCGTGGCAGTATCTGATCACCGTGTTCGCCCGGTTTGACGGCGTACACACTCCCGCCTGTCATCACACCGAAGGTGACCTGACCTATCACCAGCTTTATCAGGGGGCGCTGGCGCTGGCGGAGCGGTTGCAGGCGCAGCATGAAGCCAGCGGGCATCGCCAGCGCGCGCCGGTGCTGCTGTACGGCCATAAACATCCTGCCTGCCTGATCGCCTGGTGGGCCTGCCTGCTGACCG
This sequence comes from Dickeya dadantii NCPPB 898, assembly GCF_000406145.1. Classification (NCBI taxonomy): domain Bacteria; kingdom Pseudomonadati; phylum Pseudomonadota; class Gammaproteobacteria; order Enterobacterales; family Pectobacteriaceae; genus Dickeya; species Dickeya dadantii. The sequence goes on from NZ_CM001976.1 coordinate 4,629,384, forward strand.
GCCATCCGGTAGCGCCGGTGGAAACCGACAACAGCGACGAGCGCCTGCGCTTTATCGCCGGCGGTATTCAGGCCGGGCTGCTACTCAACGCCACCGGGCAGGCGGCGCCGGATATCGGCATACCCGCGCTGACGGTTTCAACGGCATTATGTGATATGCCCGCTCCCCGGCTGGCAGACCATTGCCACCAGATGGGGCTGGCGTTCGGCCGGGACACAATCAGCGGCATAGCCTACATCCTGTTTTCCTCCGGCACCACCGGCGCGCCTAAAGGCATCCAGGTGAGCTACGCCAATCTGGCACACTTTGTACGCTGGCTTACCGAAATATTCCCCATACAAGGTACAATAACCAGTAATAATCGATACTCCTTTGACGCATCACAGTATGAACTGTGGTTGGCCTGGTATTACTGCCAGCCACTCTCGATACTGGATTACCGCGACATCATCAATACCCGCAAGATGATCGCCCGCCATGCCGACGCCCGGCTACAAACCTGGGTCAGCACACCATCATTGCTCCGTTGCTATCTGAAAGATAGAGAATTTAGTCAGCAAAACCTGCCGTGGCTGAGCACGTTCATCTCTTGCGGTGAAGTGTTGACGAAAGAGATCGTCAGCACCCTGTGGCGAGCCTTTCCCGGCTGCCGCATCGTTAATACGTACGGCCCGACGGAGTGCACGGTCGCCGTCACCGCCTGCGACGTCACCCCCGCCATGCTGGATGACGACGCGCCGCTGCCGCTGGGTTATGTGCGCCCCGGCGTCGAACTGCGCATCAACGCCCCGGCAGACAGCGAACGCGGGGAAATCGTTATCGTCGGCCCGGCGGTTAGCGAAGGCTACCTGAACGCGCCGCCCGCCCAGCAGGCGCGTTTCGTCATTGAGCCAGACGGTACCCGCAGCTACCGCACCGGCGACATCGGTTCGCTACGCAACAACCTGCTTTATTTTCATGGCCGGGAAGACAGCGAACTGAAAATCCAGGGCTACCGTATCGTCCTCAGCGACATCGAAAACACGCTGCGGGAACACCCGCAGGTACAGGACGCCATCGTCACCCCATGGCTGCTGCACGGCACGCCGCAGGGATTGCAGGCGTTTATCCTGTCCGGCCAGACGGATATTTTCCCGGCGCTGGCGGCTTATCTGCGCCGCTACTTCCCGCTGTATATGGTGCCCAAATTCTGGTATCCAGTGGGCGATGCCGCGCTCAACCACAACAGCAAGCTGGACCGACAGCGTGTCGTCCAGCAGGCGCTCGACAAAGGCAAACGCTATGTTTTCGTCAGTTCTTAATCCGATTCAGACACAAATGCGGGAAAACCCGCAGCATCTCGCCCTCGTCAACGACAGCGGCAGCTATACCTTTGCGCAGCTAGGACGTCGGGTAGAAGGCATACGCCAGGCGCTGCGCCGACACACGCCGCGCTGCGTGATGATTTACGGCCACAAGCAGTTGGACGCCGCCGCCGCCATGCTGGCCTGCGCGTTTGAAGCCATTCCGTTCACCTTTGCCGATATCGCCAACCCGGCCGCCCGTATTGAACGGATCGCCGCAATAGTTCAGATAGATCTGGTACTGCTGACATGTGAACCGCGAACCTCATTTCCCTCATTGCCGGCACCGACCATCATCACTACCAGTCTGGCAGACAGTAGCCACCTACTCCCGGCGGTTATCCCTTCACCAGAACAACTCTTTTATATCCTGACCACCTCCGGCAGCACTGGCGAACCGAAAGGGGTAAAGATCAGTTATGGGAACTTTGCTGCATTTTCTGACTGGTATATCCCCAGTCTTCAGTCGGAACGCTTCCCCGGCGGCCACGTTAATCATGCCTGTCTGTCTTTCGATATGGGTATTATGGACCTTTTCCCCTCACTGGCTGCAGGCAAACCGGTCCTGATGCTCAATCATGCTCATAATATCCTCCCCCGCAAGAACCTGCAGTTGCTCACCGAATCCGCAGTAAAAGCAAGCAGTTGGTTTTCTACACCCAGCTTTTTGGACATTATGTGTATGGATCGCCAATTCAACGCCAAAAGTCTACCTGAACTACGCGTAATTTTCGTTGCTGGAGAACCGGTTTCACCTTCATTGGTGCAAACATTGCAAACCCGTTTTCCCCAGGCGGAGATTCGGCACGCATATGGTCCCACCGAAACGACCTGTGTCACCCACTCCTTATGTTTACCCCCCATTCTTGACGCCAAAACAATATGCGCTTTGCCATTAGGACGACCGCAAGGCACAAACCGCATTGTGGTCTGGGATGAATGGAAAAAACCACTTCCGGCTGGTTGCCACGGCGAAATTGTCCTTCTGGGTCCCCAGGTCGGTGCGGGTTATTTACCACATGATCTGCCCGCCAATCAGGCCTTTGGTTATCAGGACAATGAACGTTATTACCGTACCGGCGATATCGGCTATCTGGACGAGCAGGGGCAACTGTTCATTCAGGGGCGCAAGGATAGTCAAATTAAATGGCACGGTAATCGAATCGATCTGGCCGAAATCGAGAAAGCCGCCGGCCAATGCGATCAGGTAAAACAATCAGCGGTTTTCATAGAAAAAAACAATAACGTCGTAACTGAACTAGTGTTATGCGTCCATTTGAACATCGACACCCCTGCCCATCGCGACGGCCTGCGGCGCTCGCTGGCGCAGCGGCTGCCCGCTTACATGGTGCCGCGCGTGATCCGCTTCACCGGCCCGTTTCCGCTGACGCTGCACGGCAAAACCGACCGCCAGGCGCTGATGCGGCAAGGCGAAACCGACGTGGGAGCCGTGTCGAAGTAACACTTCCCCAAAATAGCGGTACGACCTGCAAGCAGGCATAAAAAAAAACCGCTGTCGCCGGTAGTCTGGTACAAACGGTATTGACGGGGGAAAAGTCATGAAATTCAGCCATCTCGGATACATCGTCAGGAATAGCGATGCCACTATTGCAGCCATGGCGACCTTTTTCCCGCAGATCACCGTGCACCGCAAAAAAGTCAGCGCGCAGCAGATTTACGTCACCTTCATGAACACGACCCACCACGACATGCAGATTGAACTGGTGGAGCCGCTGCCGGAAAACCGGCTGCTGAGCGGCATGCTGGACAAAGAGAATAAGGATTGCCTGCCCTACCACATCTGCTTTGAAGTGGATGATTTCAATAAAAGATATCAACAGCTGCGCGACGACGGCTGGCTGGCGCTGACGCGCCCGTTTCATGCCTACCCGCAGGGGCCGCTGGCCAGCCACCTGTATAAACCGGAGGCAGGCATCATGGAGATCATGTCCGGCAGCACCAGTCTGATCGCACAAGGAGAAACCGCGTGAATGATTACGCCCTTTTCCTTGCGCCCCTGAAACACCTGATTGAAGACACCCTGTCCGAAGGGCGCCATCTTGGCGGGCAAATAGATATCGCTCCGGAGAAAGCGCGCCTTACCGCGCAGTATTCACTGGCGCCGATGCTCAATACGCTGGGCGTGCCGACCGACTACCGGCCGACTTGTTGGCTGGAGGAGGAGGGCGTCGCCCTGCGCTCGCTGCCTTTGGCCCTGCGCTGCGAAGCCTACGAATCGTTTGGCTACATTGACCCCAACCTGCTGTTCGCCGCGCCGGGGCCAGGCATGGCGGCGCTGGTGGTGGAAAACATGGGCAGTCTGGAACAACGGGATGCGTTCTTCTCCCAGTTTAGCCGCGAGCTGACCTGGAGCTGTTTTGCCATGACCGAGCCGGAGGTGGGCAGCGATGCACAGCAAATCCAGACCAGCGCCATCAAGGTGGACGGCGGCTGGCTGATCAACGGCGAGAAATATCTGATCGGCAATGGCGTCATTGCCGACACCGGCGTGCTGTTTGCCCGCACCACGTCCGGCCCGCTCGGCATCAATGTCTTCACCTTTGCGCCGCGCCATCAGGATGGCGTGTTCGCCGAACGTATCCCGATCAACGGCGTGCCAGGCTGCAATGTATCGCATCTGACGTTCCGGGATCTGTTCGTGCCGGACAGCGCGCTGCTGGGTCAGCACCTGAGGCCGACCGAGCGTTTTGCCCGCTCGGCGATGGTCACCTTCGACTCGCTGCGCCCTTGCGTCGGCGCGATTGCGCTCGGCGTCGCCCGTTCCGCGCTCGATCTCGCCCTGCAGCAGCGCTGGGCCACTCCTCGCGCCGCCTGGTTGCTGAAAGCCCGGCGACAGTTGCAGGCGGCCATGTCGCAGGCCCGGATGGTCTGCAAACGTTTTGAGCAAGGAGAAACCTGCGGGCGCGACGCCGGGCTGGCGAAAATCACCGCCACCCGTGTGGCCGAGCAAGTGGTGATGGCCGTCATTCATCATGCGCCGCCCGCCGCGCTGGGTGAATATCCGCGTCTGGCGAAAACCTGGCGCGACGTGAAAGCCTTCGAATACACCGAAGGCACCACCTTTATCCACCTGATTAACCACGGTTATCGGGGGATGTAACATGGCATACCCGGCGTTGGCCCCCGTTAGCCGTTCGATAGTGCAGGAAACCGGCAGTCTGGCGGTGGAAACCCGCGCCACCCCGTTGACGGCACAGCAGCATGCCCTGTTGTCGCCCTGGTTTGCCCTCAATCATGCCGACCCCGACATTCCCTGGTTTTTGCATGAGCCCGTCCACAGCGACGAATTCGGTCTGCATGCCGCCGACATCATCGCGCTCTGCCGCCATTTTTGCGCCAGCCATGCCAATAGCGTCCTGTTGTACGAGTATTGCGGCGCGCCGCTCCAGTTCCGCACCCCGCTGCTGCAAAGCCTGCTCTATGCCGCGCCGGGTTTTCATCACAGTCTGGGGATCAAGGCGCAAGGGCGGATCCAGGCCGAACGTGATTTAGCCAGTACACTGCTGGGCCACGATGGCGCGGTGCTTTATCTGAGCGACCCGCTGCGCCGTATCAGTCCCTGCGCCGACGCTGCGCCGGTCGTCTACCGTTACTGCCGGCTTCACCCGCGCTAGCCCCGTCGCACCGCTACCATGAAGCAGCACAGGCTCTTGATGACGCTCCAGCTATTGATGACGCTCCAGCTATTGATGACGCTCCAGCTATTGATGAAACGCTCCATACTATTTATGGAACACTCCATACTCTTTATGAAACACCCATGCTATTTATGAAACACCCCATACCATGACGCCGGACACGCCGTTCGCCCTTTTTCATCCCGTTAACCGTCAGGAGTGCGCTTGTGCTAGGACACCTTGAGGCGATAGAAGTCGCGTTTCCGCCTGAAGTACAATCACTGGACGAGGTCGCGCAGGAAGTCGGCATGACCCGGCTTGATGTGCGCATGTTTGACCGTTTTTACGGGCTACGCCGTTTTCACGGCGGCCCCGGCACGCTGGACGAACTGCTGACGCCGGTTGTCGACCAGATGCGGCACAACCGGCCGCAGGCTTTCGCCGCCATCAGCCATGTCGCGCACTGCCATACCGTGCCTTGCGTGCGAGTGTTCGAAACCGCGAGCCAGACACCCTCCTGGTTGAATCGCTTTTCACCCCGGACCGAATTCGCCAGCCTGACCATGGGGCACTGCGCCACCCCGCTCACCGCGGCGGAATGGTTGCTAAAACAGCTTTCGCCCGACGACTTCGGCCTGATACTGATCGGCGAGAAAGCCTTTCACCCCAGGGTCAGACTGATCAAAGACACCACTCTGATGGGCGAGGCCGCCTGCGCGGTACTGTTGAGCCGTCAGGGCGACGGCCCGGCGATCCTCAGCCGTTACACCGGTCAGGATGGGCGCTTTAGTATCCAGAAAGGCGCCGACGAGCACGAAATCTCCGACTTTGGGCAGCATTATATTGATTTTACCCGCCAACACCTGCAGGCAGCGCTGGACAAAGCCGGCGTAACCATTGATTGTATTGCCTGGATCGCCCCTCATAACGTCAATATCTCGTCGTGGCACCGTCTGGCGCAGTTGATGAATTTTCCACGGGAGAAAATCTTTCTGGAAAACGTCCCGCGCTATGGTCACTGCTTTGGCGCCGACCCGTTTATCAACCTGCGCCAGTTGCAGCAACAGCAGCGGCTGCGCAAAGGCGATACCGTGCTGCTGGTCAGCGTGGGGCTGGGCGCGACCTACTCATCGTTACTGATCAAGATTTAACCAAAACGCAATATCGGGCAATACACCACAACTATTCCCGATAAGGTACATAATTATCGTGCGAATGGTATTTTTTGCGACTCGACTAACAGGACAGATCATGAAGGCTCTTACGTTCAGTAATGTATTAAAAGAATTGGATGCACTGGGCGAAAAATTACGGCAGGCGGCCAGTCAGGTAGAATCCGATCGTAGCCGGGCGTTATCCTGTCTTGAGGATGAGTTGCTTTATACCATCGCCTACATTGGCATTCCGCCCGAATTCATTCCGTTTCGGGGGTGGGACTATCAGGCCTGCCACTATAGCGATCACATCGATATGCTGGAGTACCTCAGCCGCTTCGACGCCAGCGGTCTGATGATGTTGCCCGGCGCTTCGCTGTCGGCGCGAGCAGTCACGATGCTGGGCACGCCGGAGCAGCAGGCCTTCTTCTTCTCCCGCTTTAACCAGCCGCCTTGCTGGGCGTTTTTTGCCGTCACCGAACCTGAAGTCGGCTCCGATACGCAATCGATCGCTTCTTCACTGACGCCGACCGATAACGGCTATGTGCTGCACGCCCGCAAGAAATTCATCGGCGGCGCGCAACTGGCGTCCGTCGGGCTGGTCTTCGCCCGCGAAGGCAACCTCCAGCGGCTGGTGATGGTGGAGCCCGAACAGGCCGCTTCTCACATGACGATCACGCCGCTTGAACAGTTCGGACTACAGGGTTCTAACCTGACGGAAATCGAGATCAACGGGCTGCCGGTCACGCCGGATCGCATTCTGGGCTATCACCGCAAAGGGCTGAACCAGGGGCTGACCGCGCTGGGACAGGTGTTTGAACGCCACCGTCCGATGGTCAGCGCCATGGCGCTCGGCACCGCCTACGGGCTGCTGCGCGTGCTGGACGACACCGGGCTGAACGCCGAACAACAGCGCTGGCGCGCCCAGCAGTGGCGTACTTACCATCTGCTGCGGCAGCAACTGTCGGAAACCGCCGCGCGCTACCAGTCCGGCCAGCCGCAATACCACATCACCAGCCAGTTGAAACGGCGCTGTACCCTGTTCGTGGAAACGGTGGCGCACCGGATGCCGCATCTGCTGGGCGAGCAAACGTGGCTGGAAGACGCGCCGTTGCGCCGTCGCTGTCGCGATGCGCTGGCGTTCGAATACATGGAAGGCACCGCCAATATCCATCTGATGAACAGTTTCCGTTGTTACACTGCCAAGGGAGGCGTCTGTGCCCACGTATCTTGACCCACGGTCGATACTGCACCGCCGCTTTGCCTCGCCCGCCAGCATGCCGCGGCAGGCGATCAGCCCGGCGCAGGAGTATTACTGGCACAGCTACGCCACCCGGTTCTTCGCCAGCAACGGTCTTGACTGGCATGATAGGATGGCTAACCTGCAATCCAGCAGCCGGACCAGCGACCTGACATCGTTCATCAACATGATCGGCCAGTTGCTGCCCGTTTATCGGGCCAGAAACGATCTGTCGCATATCGACAGCGTGCTGATGGCGCACTGGACGCCGGACTTACATCTTGGCAGTTCGGTGATCAACTATGTCATCGAATCGCTCAGGTTGCCGGCCTGTCTGGCGTTGACCATCAGTGATCGCGGGCCGGACGCGGCGTTGTTCGCGCTCTCCAGCATCGCCAATTGCCAGTTGGAAGATGACCATGACTCGCTGTTGCTGATCGCCGACCAGAGCAACCTGCCGTATCACTCCACCCTGCTTGAATCGCTCGCCCCGGAAAACAACGCCTGTCTGTTTTCCGTCAGTTGCCACGAGCGGCCGCTGCGCTATCAGGGGTTCTGTCGCCATCCTCAACCCGCGGCCGACACCCTGGCGCAAACCGTGGCCCAGTTATGCCAGCGCTTTGCCCTGCGGCAAGACCGCTTATGCGTGGTAGCGGAGCCGTTACTGCTGGCGGCGCTGCCGCCGACGCTGACCGGTATCGCCACCAACCCGCATCTGGTATGCGCCGCGCCGTTTGTGGCGCTGGCGGAAAATTACCAGCCCGGCCGTGACTACCTGCTGCTGGTTCATTATCAGGACACGCTCAGCGCAGTCGCATTACAAGGGATGGAATAATGGGGGACAGAAACCAGTGCAGGGGCTGAAATAACGGTGCGTCTGACCCGCTTTGTGACCTGGGTGCCGAAGCAACGGCTGAGCGCCGGCGATGTTATTTGCGCCGCAGGCGCCAGCGCATCGGAAGCGCGGGTCTTCTCGCAACTGTTCGGCTTTCGGCAGGTGGCGGCGCTGGATAGCGATGTGCCGCTGGCTTCGGTGTTCCACCGGCTGCTCAGCGAGTTGCAGCGCCAGTCGCCGCACCCCGAGCACCCGGCCGATGTGCTGATCTATGCTCACGGCATGCCGGTGCAGGCGTCGGATCAGCACCCTTGGCTGGTCCAGCTTGGCCGTGAACATCCGTTTATTCGCGAGCACGCCCCCTGCTACGAACTCGACCAGCAAAACTGCGCCACGCTGTTTTGGGCGCTGGCGCTGGCTCAACGACTGCTGTCGCAGCAACGCGCGAAGCGGGTGGCGATCATTGCCGGCGATACGTTATCTGCATTTGCGATTCAGGAGCGATATTTTCCCGGTTGTACTATGGTTGGCGATGCCTTCGCAGCACTGTTACTGGAAAATCAGCCATCCGGCCTCCAAATAGGACCTGTCTATACCGAACAGCGACCAGAGTTTCATGAAGGCATTCATGGTAGCGAGCACGCCAAAAAAGCATTTTATCAAGCTCATGATGAGTTGATTTCCGATGCGTTACAAAGCGTAAAGCCAGGCCCCCCGACACATCTCCATCTCTTACCGCACAACGTCAATCGGTTAAGCTGGCTCAACTATTCCCGCCGTCATCAACATCCGCTGGAAAACATTGCGCTCGGCCTGATGCCGGATATCGGACACTGCTATACCGTCGATCCGCTGCTGTTGCTACCAGCCGCACTGCCCGCAATTCAGTCCGGCAAGCCCCACGTCATGCTGTCCGTCGGTCTGGGCGCCTGGATCGGCAGTTGCCGAATCCAGTATGCTGACGCGCCGTTCTAACCTTCCGCAGCCCGGCCGCACTATTTAGCCGCATTTATCAGAATAGTTCTCAATTTCAGACAAAAATGGATAATTCCGCTATGCATAATAGCAACTAGGGAAAGCTTTCGCTGGCTTGCCGGCGATAAGAGACAAGGATGTAACTGAACCGCCCCGACTGAAACAACGGATGAATGATCAGACGGGCATCGGCCAGACAAGGATAAGCTGGCCGCGGGTTCCCTCCTGATACGGGACGTCAGGCTGGCATGGCAGGGATAGCAACGGAGAAGGGAGAGAGGAATGAAAGCGTTGCTTTGTTCCGCGCTGGTGCTGCTGCCATTGACGGTGGCTTGTTCGCCGGCGAATCAGCAAAACGTGGATGTGCCCTCCTTTACGACATTGGATGTTAGCCGTGGCCTGAGCGTCACTTTGGTTTGCGGTAATGGATACCGCGTGGAGGCCAGCGCCAGACAGGATGTTCTGGATAAGCTGGTCGTCCGCCCTCAGGGACAGAGTCTGATCATCGAAAACCATTCCAGCGATGACAATATCCTGCGTGATCACAGCGCAGCGATTACGGTCATTATCAGCGCACCGATTACTACGATTAAGGCACAGTCAGGTGTCAGGATGACCGTTCCCGCCTGTGCGGTTTCGCCCGACACATTCACGGTCGACGGCAGCATGGGCGCGGAGATCAACGTCGCGGGCAATACACGTCAGCTCGACCTGTCGCTGGCGATGGGGTCATCTTTCAATACGCGTGAACAGGCTTTTTCGGCGCAGGAGGCCGTGGTGAATATCGCCAGGGCGTAGACGCGCGGTTATGCCATGTGCGGCAGTTGAGTGGAACCATCACCACCGGCGCCAGAGTCCGGGTGGCACCGGATACGCTGGTTCATACCAGCAACGGCGTAGCCAGCCTGATAGACCATCACGGTTGCTGAAGCGATGCGCGGTTTTCCGGCGCGTCGTCACGCAGTATCAGCAAACGCCATGCATCCGGCTCGGCCGATTTAGCAGGCAAAAGGCAGTAGCTGAGCGCGACGGACGGCTCCCCCGCAATCCACGCTTCATCCAGCCGACAATCGCTAATCTGCCCGACATCCGTTACCCGAATAGCCCCCTGGCCGTCGGCCAGGCAGCTGAACGACGCCAGCGATTTGCGCAACCCTAACCCCAGCGCTTTGATGTAGGCTTCTTTGCGGCTCCACAAACAGGTGAACGCCGGCAGGAATCGCACGTCATCAAACGCATCCAGCCAGCGGATTTCATCAGGATGAAAGAAACGTCTGGCCACTGACCGCTTACGGTCCACATGACCCTGACAGCTTTCCACATCCACACCCACCGGACTGTGGCGCGCAAACGCAAAAGCAAAGGCGCTATGAGTGTGGGATAGATTGAACTGAATTGTCGGATGCTGTGGCAAAAACGGTTTGCCATGCGGGTTACGCTCAAAGCGTAGTGCGGCGGCCTCTTGCTGACACAGCGGCGCCAGCAGGATGCGCAGCATGCCTTCCGCCAACTGGCGGGAAGCCAACACCGCATCCGGCAGCACGCCGCAGGCCTGACGAGCCTGCGCGACGATTGTCGGGCACGCCAGTTGCGCACGCGGTACTACAACACAGTGGGGATACGGCCATGCTCTCGCCGCCAGGTCATCCCAGCGGCAGGAAGATATTGACGACACAGCCTTCTGCATCCTTACGGTTCTCCAGCGTCAGGTGCCCGTCATGGCCTTCGACAATCTGCCGGCACAGAATCAGCCCAATGCCGCTGCCATGCGTCTTGGTGGTATAAAACGGCACGAACAGGTTTTCGATATTCGCCACCCCTTTGCCCTGATCGATAATCTCGATATGCAATTGCCGGGCAATCACTTTCCAGCGCAACACGATTTCACCCTGCCCGGGTGCCATCGCTTCATCGGCGTTTTTCAGCAGGTTGATGAACATCTGCTGCATTTGATTGGCATCGACCATCGCCTGCTGCGGCGCGTCCCCGGAAAGCACCAGTTTACGCTGTGGGAACAGCATCGCCATTTGCGTCATCAGCCCGGCGATATCGCAGGGCTGTTTGTTGGCCGGCGGCAGGCGGTTCAACTGACGATAACTGCCGACAAAGGTGATCAGTTCGCGGGCGCGATTGTTGATGATCTCCATGCCGTTGACCAGATCCGGCGCCGCCTGATGCTGACTATCCTTACGGAACACCTGCAACAGCGTCTGGCTGATGGAGGCAATCGGCGTCAATGAGTTGTTGATCTCATGGCTGATCACCCGCAGCAGGTTCTGCCAGGTTTTCTGCTCCTCGTTACGCAACAGTTTGCTCACATCGCTGATGAATAACAGGTGGTTTTGCCGACCGTCTTCGATAAAGGAATCGTGACGAATCTGGAACATCCCCCGTGTGCCGGGGAAACGCCAGTCGACCGGCTCGGCATCTGACGGTTGCTGCAACAACCCTTCCAGCCCGAACTCCGCCGCCGGTTGTCCCACCAGCAGCGAGAGCGGTTTGTTGACCAGCACCGCCGCCGCGTCGTTACACCAGATGATGCGCCGCTCCGCGTCCAGCGCGAACACGCTGATATTGATATTGGAGATTACCTTGTGCAGCACATAGTAGGTTTCTTTTTGCTGCTGACGGCTACGGGCCATCGTGCCGGAAAGCTGGTTAATCTGGCGGATCAAGTTATCAAACGCGCCTTTATCCTTGGTAACGCCGCGCAGGCTGAAGTTTTCCTGCTCCAGCGCTTCCAGCAGGTTAGACACAACGTGAATCTTGCCGTTCAGTCGCTCGGAGAACGTAAAGCTGCTGTAGACCAGACACAGGAAGATGATGAATACCGTCAGTATCTTCAGGTACACCGACTGGTCGGGAAACAGCCATAGCAGGAAATACCCCAACAAGCCGGCAATCGCTGCGACATTGAATGACAACAGGTGAGGAGGCTCAAAGGAGGAGTCGAGTTTACTCATGGTTAATCTTGTATTTTTCCAGTCGTCGGTAAAACGCGCTGCGACTCAGGCCCAGCGAATGGGCAGCCTTGACGGCGTTGCCCTCAAACTTCGCCATACGCTGGCACAGCAGGCGTTCTTCAATATCGGCCAGCGTCGCATCACAAGCCAGTTCCGGCTCGGCTTTCGCCACTTTTTGCGGCGCGGTAGGCAGCGACGGAAAAATATCGTCACTGTTCAGCCGGGATGACCCGCACAGCAACACCGCCCGCTCCAGCAAATGACTCAGTTCGCGGATATTACCCGGCCAGTGGTAACCCGACAGCGCCGCCTGCCCGGACAGGCTGAGCCCCGGCGCCGGCTTGTTGTATTTTCTGGCGTAGCGGTCAATAAAGTTCAACGCCAGCGGCATGATGTCCTGCTGCCGTTCCACCAGTGACGGCACACGTAACTCAATAGTATTGAGGCGGTAATAGAGATCCTGACGAAACGTCCCTTCCGACACCCTGATGTCCAGTTCGGCGTTGGTGGCGGCAATAATACGGCAATTGGTTTTGAGCGTACGGGACGAGCCAACCCGCTCAAAGCAGCGTTCTTCCAGAATACGCAGCAGTTTGCTTTGCTGGGTCAGCGGCAGGTTGCCGATCTCATCCAGAAACAGCGTCCCTTTATCCGCCAGTTCGAAACGCCCGACGCGGCTTTCCCGGGCGTCGGTGAACGCGCCTTTTACATGGCCGAACATCTCGCTTTCAAACAGGTTTTCGTTGATGCAGCCCATGTTTACCGACACCATATTCTCGTCACGGCGCGGAGAAAGCTGATGGATGGCCCGGGCCAGCAGGCTTTTACCGGTGCCATTCTCACCCAGAATCAGGATGTTGGTTTCGGTTGCGGCCACCTGCTCCACTACCCGCATCAATTGTTTCATCGGCGCGGATTCCACCACCCACTCGCCATTGAAATTGTCTTCCAGTTCCAGCTTCAGCAGTTTGTTTTCTTCTTTCAACCGTTTGCCGGAGCGCTGGCTGAGGCTGAAGGAGATCTGCTGGCGAATCACATTCAGCAACCGCTCGTTGTCCCAGGGTTTCTGAATAAAATCCACCGCGCCCGCCTGCATGGCGCTCACCGCGATATCGACGCTACCCCAGCCGGTCATCGCCACCACCGGCAGGTACTCGTCGTAACGCTTTATTTCTTCCAGCAACACCAGCCCTTCCTGTCCGGACGTGGTATCCCGTTGATAGTTCATATCCATCAGGATCAAATCGAAATCATGCTGGGACAACTGACCGGGCACCTGCTCAACGGCGGAAGCGAGCGTAACCTGATAGCCTTCCATGGACAGTAGCATCTGCAGGCTGGCCAGAATATGCGCGTCATCATCAACAATCAGGATATGTTGCTTATCCGCCATAGGGGTCCTTATCACGCGGGTTGATACTGAAATTTCACACTGACAGGCACCGCCGCAGGAGCGCTCCCGCTGCGATCGCCTCTTACAGCATAATCGATCCGTGGTAACTATTAACGGCTCTGTTGCGGGAAACTGGAGCGCCGGCACTGACGCCACTGGCGGCATACCGTCCGCTCCCGTTTATTCATAACGTATCGCATCACCCGGTTTCATCATGATGACGCGTCGGGACGGGATCCAGGTGGCGAGCGCGACGATGATAACGATAAACAAAGCTACGAAAGCAAACAACAGAGTAAAATGAATCCTTCCATCACCCAAAATACGGTTTATTCTCGGCGCGGCCAACAAGGCTAAAGGTAACCCCAGAATTAAACCGGCAATAAGCTGATTCACCCCTTGCAACATCAACATACGCAGTAAATGATTGGGGGTCGCTCCCAATACCTGCCTGATACCTATCTCCTGAATCCGCTGGCTGATTGCGTTTTGAGTCACGGCATAAATACCGCTTGATGAAAGCACAATGGTAATAACCCCAAACAGCATAAACAAATTAGCTAAAACGCTGACACCAAAAGTATTTCTTTCGATCATATCGTTTAGTGCTTGAGGCGGGCCAACCGGCATCAAGTTATCAACATTATATAGTGCAAGCTTGAGTATCTCAGGCAATACGACAGGATGTTCAGATTTAAGCATAATAGTGACCATGGGCGCAGGTCGTTGCAATAAAGAACGATAAACGGTTGCGCGATTTTTGAAGGCGCTAAATGGTCGTCCATGTATTACATGGCTGACAACTCCAATGACAGTGTACCAGTCAGTGTTATCCTCGTTTCTAAAACGGATTCGCTTACCTATCGCACTTTTACCATCTGGCCAATATTTTCTGGCTAATGACTCACTGATAACAGCAACCGGGAGAGATTTTTCGTTATCTTGCGCGGAGAACTCTCGGCCATATAAAACGTTAACGCCCATCCCCGTCAGACTGCCCGGCATGACTCCCACGTCATTCACCATCGGATATCCTTCATCCCCAATGACGCCATCTTCTCTATTCTCAATAAGAAGCTGGTGAGCTTCTGTAAACTCGCCAGGCGCGCTTGTTGTTAACGCCACTGAAGTCAGATTAGGGATATCATGTAATTGTTTAGATAACGCCAGATAAAACAACCGTCTGCTTTGCGCAGTGGAATAGCTATCTTTATTCAGATTGACACGGGATATAATGTAACCATCTGTCGCTACTCCATAATCGACATTTTTAGCTTTGGTAACTAAAATCAAAAACAGAATACTAATACATAAAATTGAAAAGGAGAGCGCCATTTCAACAATCACCAACGAGCGCCCAGCCTTGCTGGTACGATAACGTGGAATCCCCCTAGTACCATCTCTTAATGCCTGAAAAAATTGACCATTGGCAATTTTCCAGGCTGGTAATGCGCCAGTGATAAAGGCGGTAACAATTACCAAAACGCCCGCATTAATAATCATGCTGCTATCTAGGGAGAGATGCCACCAGGATGGCACACGGGTAGGCACAAACCGGGGAAATATCTTGTTTGTCAAGTCTAACCCCCAGGCAGCGAGTAAAACACCGACAATACCGGCCAGAATGCAGATGATCAGACTTTCCCACAGCATCTGCATCACTAATCGCATCATGGGGGAACCCAAAGCAGCTCTGATCGCAATCTCTCTTGCTCGCTGATGAGACCGTGCCAACAGTAAATTACCCACATTACAGCAGGCCAATAAGAGAACAAACGCTACCGCAGATAAAGTGATAAGAAATACCTGAGCAGTATCATCCCCCATAAAACTTACCTGAAAAGAAAGTGCGACGGCTGATACCCCTTTATTACTCTCTGGATATTTATCAGCCAGCTTATCCATGACTGAAACAATTTCCTGATTCGCTTCATCCAGAGAAAAGTGGGGATTCAAATGGGCATACACATAAACATCTGGAGCCTGGCTTCTTAAAGAAAAAGCGAGTGGTTTTATCCTGGAAGGTAACCAAATATCATGAAAAAATGGGAAAGCGAAACCTTTAGGCATAACACCAACGATATAGGTACGAATACCATTTATCTGGACAGACTGCTTAAGAATATCCTCTCTGCCGTTAAAATAACTTTTCCACAAATCATAGCTGATTACCGTAACAGGTAATGCATCGGGCTGCATATCCTTATCGTTGAGAACTCGCCCCATCAATGGTGAAGTACCCGTATAACTAAATATATGAGGTGTACTCAGGATCCCGATATACTTAACGGACCGGTTACCGTCGTTGAGATCTAAAAATTCGGCGTAGAAATACCCAATATCATCAAGTTTCGTCGACTGCCTTGACAGCTCGGTATAGTCCAGAAAATTCAAACCAGAATCATCCAAACTGACACCACCCACATTCGGCGTCACCATCACCATGCCTTCCCCTTTCGGGTACGGCAGGGTTTTGTACATGATGGTGTTGATGACGGAATACATATACAGCGCCAGCCCTAGTCCGCAGGCCATCACGGTAATGGTCAGCACGCTGAATCCGGGGCTTTTGAGCAGCAGGCGCAGTGCGTAACGGATATCGAACCATAAATTCATCGTGTTATACCGCCTGACGTAATTGTCCGTTTTCGCCATCAGCCACCACCTGCCCGTCAGAAAGCACAATGGTGCGCTGAGCGCGCATGGCGGAACGCGGATCATGGGTAACGATGCAGATGGTCGCGCCGTCCTGATGCAGTTCATCCAGAATATTCATCACCGCTTCGGCGTTGGCGGAATCCAGATTTCCGGTCGGTTCGTCCGCCAGCAGCAACGACGGCTTGCCGACAATCGCCCGCGCCACCGCCACCCGCTGTTGTTGACCGCCGGAAAGCTGTGACGGGTAGTGGCGCACCCGATGCGACATGTTGACTTTTTCCAGCGCCTGAATGACCCGCGCTTTCTGCTCCGAGCGCGACAGGTCATTGCGGTAAGTGAGCGGCAACGCCACGTTTTCCGCGATAGTCAGGTCGCTTATCAGATTAAATGACTGAAAGATAAAGCCAATTTCCCGGTTGCGCAGGCGGGCCATCTCCCGGCGGCCGATACGTTCTACATCCGCGCCGTTCAGCCGGTAGCGCCCTTCCGTTGGCGTGTCCAGTAGGCCCATGATGGACAGCAGCGTCGATTTCCCACAACCGGACGGTCCCGCGATAGAGACGTATTCTCCCGAGTGAATAGAAAGGTTTATCTTGCTAAGGGCATGCGTTTCAATTTCATCGGTAAGAAAGATTTTATGCACATTATCAAGTTGAACCAGCACCGTCATGGGAAATCCTCAGTGTATAAATAGAGTCAGCCTTCCTGAGGCCGAGGGTATCTTACAGGCTGCAGACCACGCACTTTTATCTCTGGTTTTAAAAATGTGCCCAAAATACCTCCACCCGTCCATGACGACGCCCCTTTCCTTGCGCTGACTGGCCCTTCCGCTGACAGGCTCTCCAGGTCGTTTCCTGTTCATCTGCGTCAGACAGCACGCACACGGTCTTCACGAACATCGGTTTCGCGTCTTCTGATCACAGCACAAATCATACCAATTACGTCCTGATCGCAGCCGACGACCCGCTCGCCGGGCAGAAGCAGCCTCCGGCAGCCGATGCGCACGTCAGCACGGTGCGCCGGCTCGTGGCAGGGTAGCGTATCCGGCTCGTCATTTGCGAGACGAAAAATCCCATGTTTGGCACGACACGATCCCATTAATGGGACGAGTTACAGGTAGGTGTAAGTATTTCCCTTTAAAAACAACCCCTCACAACATGGCACACAATTTGCGTTAGACAGATCGCACATCGGACCAAAGGACAATAATTAACCTCAGACTTCGCCGCTGTAAGGATTTTTGGATTTAGCTGGACCAGACACGGGGAATCTATTTTTTTTGGGATGACACCATGAGCTTGCAGAACACCTACGCCCATACGTTGGATAATGATATTTTCAACAACAATCTGATTCAGGATATGTACCGCCGTCACCCTAATCTGCGCAAAACGCTTGCAGCAAATAATAAAGCGACCAGCCTGGCGGGAATTATTGACTATATCATCGACAACATCGGTAACAATATTACGCTGGAAGATCTTGAAGACGTCAGCGGTAAATCAAAGTTTGATATTTGCCGTCTTTTCAATCAGGTCTATAACATTACGCCGATGCGCTGGATTTGGCGCGTACGCCTGACGCTGGCAAAAGAGATCATTCAGATTTCGCCCAACTGGTCGCTCACCGATATTTGCTACGCCTGTGGCTTTTCCTCGCTACCGCATTTTTCCCGTTGTTTTACCAAGACCTACAACATTCCGCCGCTGAAGTACCGCAAAGCAGTCTCGCAGGAACGGGAAAACGAACCGCCCCGCACCATGCAAAACATGAGCTTCGATATTATTTTCGGCAAACAGCGTCATCTGTTCTCACGTCACGTGCTGCTGGATAATATCCAGAACCTCTGTAATTAAATACCGTCGCCCGCCGTCGCCGATGGCGGGCGCACCAGATGCGTCAACGCCCGGCGGTAATATCATGTCCGCTTTGATGCCGTCGGCATCGGACCGTACCGCGACGGATCCGCGTCATCAGGCATTGTCGAATACTGAATAAGTGGCGGTATCGGCCTTTCAGTTCCCACTTCAGCATCAGATAAAAACGACAGAATGCGCTGGTGTACCAGGGGGCTGCGTAAAATCCCCAGATGGCCCAGCCCGCGGGTATAGAACACATCGCTACGGGCAAACGCCCGGTGGATTTCATCCGCCACCGCCGGATGGACACGAACATCCTGCCAGTCATGGCAAATCAGCGCCGGACAATCGAGCATGCGATAGAGCGTTTCGCCGACCTGATCGGGATGAAAGCCAAAGCGCTGTGCATAAATCGCTTTCATGGGCGCCGCCAGCGACGCCGACACCGACGCGCCGGCCAGAAATCGGTCGATCATTTTGCCGAAGTTATCGGGGCTGGCCAGCAGCACCAGCCGCTCCGCCGCCAGTCCCTGCGCCAGCGCCAGGCTACACACCAGACCGCCGCTGGAATGCCCGACCACCGCATAGAACGGGCCGTAGCGCTGCCCCAGCCGGATAAGCAGACTGGCCAACTCATAGTTGGACACCCGCTTTCCGTCAGACAGCCCGTGTGCCAGCAGATCCGGCATCACCACGCCGTACCCCTGCGCTTTTAGCGCCTCGCACAGCGGCCGGAACATAATGCCGCGGCCCTCCCAGCCATGCACCAGCAACACGTTTTTTGCCGGCGCGTCCGCGGGCGGCGGCACCCAGCGAAACACATACACGTTCTGGTGCTGAAAACAGACCGTCTCCTGTCGAAAATCGGCCAGATAGTCGTGGTCCATCTGCTTGTAAGAGATATAACGTGTGGTTTCAAACAGATGTAGCAGATAGCGCGCCGCCAGATGCAGGGAACAACGCTCCAGCAACCACAAATCCGCCAGACGCAGCGCGCGGCACAGCCGGATGTAATGCGTTTCCGGCTTGATCCGCACTTTAAGCAGCAGCGACGGGCGGCGCTTGAGCTTCACCAGCGCGCGGTAGTAGTTGTACTGGACGAGGGTCGCCAGCCACATCAAGGGGTAGCATAGGCTATACAGCAGCATCCCGTTCTCCCAGCGCGCAGGCTAGCAACCGGTACTCACGCAGGAACACCACGGCGTACAGCAGGCTGAACGTCACCATCAGACCGGCGATCGCCTGCACGTCGTTAAAGTAGCGATGGGCGGTCAGCGCGACCGCCACCATCAGCAGTTCCAGCATCAGCGTGAAAATAAGCACCCGTTTTCCCCGCTCCATTTGTTCCAGCAGCGTTTGCAGCGCCGCCACCAGCGAGGTAAGGAAGAAAGTCGGCAGCAACAACAACAGCAGCGTCTGGCTGGATTGACGGATCGCCTCGTCATTGGAAAAACCGGCCAGAATACCGTCGCGCAGCCAGCATACGCCGGCGGTGAGCGCCAGATAGGTCAGCGCGATAAGCCACACGCCATTATTCAGCAGGCTCGCCAGCAACGGCGCGGCATGGGTTTTGCGGCGCTGGTTTAGCAGAATAGCGATGGCGGAACCGGTCGCCACCGCCGGAATGATGAAGAAAGCCCGCAGCTTTATCACGATCAGGAACGCGGGCAAAAATCCCGCCCCCAGCGCGGCCACCAGTGGAAAAATCACCATCGAACTGACGAACACCACCAGCATGGAAAAGCCTACCGGCAAGCCGGCGTTGGTCAGCAACGCCAGCAGACGAGACGCGAACGCCTGCGGCCGTTCATCCGCCACCGGTGTGGCGACCCGGCGCAGCGCCCGCACCGCCAACGGCAGCAGCATCAGCGCCGGAACGCTGTTTGCCAGCAGCACGGCATCAAAACCAAGCCGGTAGACGTGAAAACCCAGGTAGCAACCCGCGGCGTTCAGCAGCACATAGCCACACATCAGCGTCATGGCCGGCACGGTTCTCCCCTGTCCGCGCAGCGCCGCGTTGCACATTTCCAGCGCCAGAAACGGCGTCATCGACAACAGATAGCCGGGCGCGGCGTTCTGCATCCACGCCAGATCCGGGCTGTTCATCCAGCCGGACAGCGGCGATGCCAGTACGCGGCACAACAGCGCCGCCAGCGCCGTCGTCAACACGCCGGCGCCCCCAAGCCACAGCGTACTGTGCCAGATGCGCTGTCGCGGCCAGTCATGACGGGAGCGGGCGCTAAACACCTGATTGGTGATCGCCAGACATTCCAGAATGGCGATAAACAGGAAGTTAAACGGCTGCAAAAAGGAGAGCGTCAGCAACGTCTGGCTTTCGGCGCCGTTGCCCAGAATCGCAATCTGCATATTCTGAGACAACGACACCACCACCGCGGTCACCATCATCGGCCAGGCTAACGCCATGATCTGCCGCATATCCCCACTCACAGCCGGGGCGGCTCTGGACATCACACGCGAGATCAGGCTCATCGTCCCTATCCTTTTCCGTAATTCAGGCCGCCGCCAGACAACTCGCCTTGCCATAGACGCTGTAGAGCATCATGGAGAAGTAGGACAGGCTATGGGTATTGCCCAGCAGGAAACCGTGTCCGCCCATCATCTTTTCCGCTTCATTGTTAAGCTGAGTGATCTGGTAGTGATCATCCTCCAGACCAGCCAGGTCGCCTTCCTGCAAGCGCAGATACTGTTGCTCCAGCAGCAGCGCCGCCTTGCCGGCCACGTCGGCGAAACTGGCTTTGATCAACTGATGACGGGTGGTTTTGGTGCCGAAGCTGTTGCGGCTGGACAGATGCTGCCAGCTCATGGTCTGTATACGGGCCAGCACGCCCAGACGGGCGGCGCACACCAGTATCGGGAAACTGGCCGGCAGCACCAACGTATCCGTACCGCGCACCGCATCCAGACCGAGGTGATTCAGCACCCGGTCAAACAGGCGCTGTGGCTGGTCGGCGTCAGGCAGGCTGCTGATTTCCTGAATCTGATACCCAATCGGGTGAATGTATCGCGCTTCTCCCGACGGCGATTGCAACAGACAGGCCAGCGCATCGGGCAACGGCTGCTCCCGAAAGACGTCCCAGACTTGCTTGATGCGCTCAACTGACATGCCGCACCTCCTGCAACACATTGTCGTTCAGCCAGCTAATCAGGCTGCCCACGGTGGTGAAGGCATCCATGTTGATTTGGTCAGGATCGAACAGCAGCCCGTCGATGCTATCTTCAAGCGTCAGCAAAAATTGCACGAACATCACCGAGTCCAGGTCGAGGTCATGATCAAAATCCGTTTTTTCATTGATCTTGATGTCGTCATTCTCCATGACTTCGCGTAACGCCTGTTGAATAGTGATTAATAACGCAGACATGTCTGTCTCCTGTTTAAATATCAATTTGCTGTATCAGCGCGCAGGAAAGCGTGACCCCCATTCCCATCGAAAAACAAAAATAATTTTTCGCGCGACCGGTTGTAGTTTTCATTAGTGAAGAAAAATTAAATAAAACGTCCGAACAATACAGATGCCCATAATCAGAAACCTGCTGACTGAATAAGCGATCGCCCATATTCAGACGTTGCGCCATCTGACGTAATAATGGGAAATTAAGATTGCAGGGGACAAAATAATCCACCTCATCCATGCCTATGCCGCTGTCCCCGACGGCATCGACAATAAAACGGCACAGTTCATCCAGCAGGCAGCCGTTCAATTCCGCTTTTTCCTGCCGGGTCATATTGCTCGGATTGTTATAAAAACGGCTCAGGTGCCTGACCGCCGTAAACGTCACCCGCCAGCGACTGTTCGCCGCATTGAAGAGCGCCGCCACCGGCAGTTCTCCCTGTACGCCGACCGTGAAGCGGTTGATTTCAGGGTGAAACGCCTTCTCTCCCGTCAACAACAGCACCGGCTGGTTCCGTCGAACCGCGCTATGCCGCACCAGATGCAACGCCGACAGCGCGCCGGCACAGTGATTCAGCCCCAACGTCGTGACGTCCCAGCGCCCCAGCCGCTGGCGATGCAGGATGTCGTCCAGCCAGCGGCGGTCAAAGAAGGTGTTGTGCGTCTGCGTCCTGGCATAGATCAGCAGCCCCTCCTGAGAAGGCAGCATCGGCCAGCTATCAACCAGCCCCGCCACCACCGACTCCAGCATCGCCTGATGGCAATCGGAGCGCATCGGCACCGTCTTCAGTTGATACAGCTTTTCCATCATGCGGCGCTGCCCTTCCCGCAGCCGATGCGAGTCCCCCAGTTCTCCCAGGGGAAAACGCCGGATGTGTTCCGGCGCTTCATGATGAATGTCATTAAGGCAAAACATGCCGGTCTCCGATGAAGCTCGCACGGTTACCGTCCCCATGTCGCACAAAACGCTCATGACGCTCATGACGCTCATGACGCTCATGACGCTCATGACGCTAATAGTGAAGCTATGTCGCAGCAACACCGTTCATGACCCATGATCGAACGCAGTCAATCTACAGACACTTTGCCAAAAAACGAGTTTTGTTTTTATCCGCAGTTGCCGCCGCCTTGTTTTCAGAACGCTTTTATCTCAAAAATGGGATTAATGCGCTAAAACATGGGATTGTGTCGACAAAACAGCAAAAAAATCGGTTTGATAATGGGACGACGCAGAAAAGCGCGCGGGGCATCCCCCGCGCGCGTTATGCCGACAGTCTCATCCCACCAGGCTGGGAGGTGATTGTTGATACTGGATGACGCTAGTCAGTTCGTCGATCCCTGGCGCTTTCAGCATGCTGTAGTGATCCGCCATCAGCTCCAGCACCGTGGGCGGCTGGGCGGAAAACCCGCCGTGATTCTCAATAAACGAGTAATCATCGCCCTGCGCCTTGATGATGGTTACCGGCGCATTCAGTTGCCGCTGCTGTAGCTCGCTGAAGGTATAGGTGAACTCGAAGGTTTGCGCCACAATGCGGGTGATCCGCCGTACCAGCCCGTCATCCAGCGCCGGGTTGAGCCCGGTGATAAAGGCCACAAAGCTCCCCTCGTCGCGTACCGTTTCCAGACAGCGCTCCAGTTCCGGGTCGGTAATACTGCCGATAAATACCGAGAACAGGATGGTCAAATAACCGGGGTTATCAAAATCCGCCTTACGGTTCATGGCGGCCACCCGCTCATCGCGCAGTTTCGGCGAACCGGGCGCCAACAGGTACAAGTTTTCCACCACCTCGCCCGCCAGCTCCAGTTGCCAGGCGGTTTCGAACGCGACGCGCGCGCCGAAAGAGTAGCCCCACAGCGTATAAGGCCCGTGCGGCTGGTGCTGGCGAATTAGCTCAATATCTCTGGCCGCCATCTCGCCGATGGTGGCGTAAGGCGTCTCGTCCGGATTGATGCCGTGCGCCTGAATGCCAAAGAATGGTCGCTCCGCGCCCAGTTGGCGCGCCAGCAGCCGCAGGTTCATGCAGTAACCGCCCAGACCCGGCCAGCAGTAGATTGGCGCCTGACGCCCTTTGGGCTGCAACTGAACCAGACGGGACACCGGTTCCTGACGCGCGCGGCTCAGCCACGCCGCCAGTTTTTCAACGGTGGGCGCCTGAAACAGCACCTGCAGCGGCAGGCTGGCGTTCAGCGTCGCATTCAGCTCATTGATCAGGCTGACGGCGATCAGCGAGTTACCGCCCGATTCGAAGAAATTGTCATCCACCGACATCTCCTCGCGTTTCAGTTTCGCCTGCCAGATAGCCATGACCTGATGTTCCAATGGGTTACGGGGCGCGACGATCGTTTTGTGCTTCAGTTCGACATTAATATTCGCCAGCGCTTTCATGTCGATTTTGCCGTTTGCCGTTAGCGGCATCTCATCAAGAATCAGCACTTTGTTCGGCATCATGTAATCCGGCATGAACGCCGCCAGGTCGTCACGAATCATCTCCGCCGGCCCTTTCATGTGCACGGCGTCTTCCCTCATGCCCTCGCTGTATTTCTGCTCGTCGCTGATGCGCCCGCCAATAAAGAAATAATATGGCCCGGTACGATGACCGAGAATCTGCCAGAAGCGGCGGGCGGCGGGTAGATCGTTGCCGGTTTCCGAGCTGTAACCGGAAGACATCAGCCCGATATTCAGGGGGTTCATCTGCAAGCGCTGCAGTTTACGCCCCACATGCACGTACCCGGCCCAGCCTTCGGTCCGACTGGCGACGCTGATGCCGAACGACGAGCGCTCATACACCGCCTGATTGATGGCGATAACATGTTTCTTATCAATGACGTCATCGGCAATGTGCTGCAGGTCGCCGCGAACGTAGCGGTACGTTCCAACCGGCAGGTCGGCGATGTTCGTACCGGCGGTCTGCACGTAAATATCCAGATCGTCATCCGCCGGCAAACGCGGCCCGGACAGCACATCGCAGGCACCCAGATAGTCATCGTCCGGGTTAATGGCCAGCGGCGTCGGATCCAGCGCCGCGGCGTCGCACAGCGCCACGCCCAGGCCATAATCCGGCAGGATGATATCCAGCATGCCGATGATGTGCCCCATCTCCATTTGCAACACTTCCCGAATGTTATTTTTGTAGATGGGTTCAATCGCGCTCTTCTTGCCGACAAAGTGTAGCCGCAGGCTGCCCGGCGTCACCGCTGCCTGCTCGCTGACCCGCACCAGTTGGTGATGCACCGGCTGATAATAGTAATGCCCGGCGGTCAGCCCGGCCACGCCGTTCAGTTCCAGAAAAACCTGGGTGGCATACAGCGCGCCCGGCGAAGCGTAGGTATATTTGGGCAGCAGCCGCTCCGCGCTGGTGAACTGGCCCAGATAACGCAGCCAGTGCCCCAGTTCATCCAGCGTCAGAGCATCCGGCCGGCGCGAAATGGCCGTCAGCAGCGGCTCATGCAGCAGCGACAGAATATCGTCACGGCTCACGGCGCCGCCGTCGTAAAACCGATAGGTCTTGCGGGAAAACGCGGTGAGGCGCTGTTTCTCATCCGGCTGCTTGCCCGGCAAATCGAGGGTATACGGCTGGCTGGCGGCCGGAAACTCCCGGCAGCCTTTATTCGCCAGCTGCAACATCACCTGTGCCTTATCGGCTTTGGACTGATGGTGTGAACCGTGATTGCCCTGATCCATCAGCGCCGCTTCGCGGGCATTCAGTTCAATAAACGAAATCAGGTTCTGATAGCCGGTAAACGGATCGTTCCTGACGATCACCGCCGCCGCTTTCACCCACTCATGGGTTTCTATCGCCGAGCGGATCTCATCCAGCTCGACGCGATAACCGCGCAGCTTGACCTGATTGTCGGCACGGCCGGCGTACTGGACCGTGCCATCGGGATTCCAGCTGGCGATATCGCCGGTCTGGTACAAACGCCGCCCGGAGCCGGCCGGCGCGAACGGATCGACGATGAAACGCTCGGCGGTCAGGTCATCACGATTCAGATAGCCTCTCGCCACCCCGTCGCCGCCGATATACAGCTCCCCGATTTGCCCGACGGCGACCGGCGTCAGGCAGTTATCCAGTATGTAATAACGGGTATTCGCCACCGGCGCGCCGATGGACAGCGTATCCGGCCCCTGCCGCACGCTGACTGGGTCAACCCGGAAAGCGGAACTGTTGATGGTGCATTCGGTCGGGCCGTACAAATTAATGAGTTCGCAATCGGGCAGCGTCTCCAGACACGCCTGCGCCAGGTGCTTTTGCAGCGCTTCGCCGCCGCTGAAAATCTGCCTCAGCGCCGGGCAATGCGTTAGACGTTCGGTGTCCAGCAGCGCCTGCAACAGCGTCGGCACGCACTGCAGCGTGGTCACCCGATACTCCGCCAGCATGTCCACCAGTTGTTCCGGATTCCGGTACACGCCCGGTTCGCCCATCACCACCCGGCAACCGCAGGCTGGCGACAGAATTTCCCACTGTGCCGCGTCAAAGCTCATCGGCGTTTTCTGCAGAATCACCGTCTCAGCATTCAGCCCAACGGTTTGCGCCAGCCAGTTCATCTGATTCAGCACGCTATGATGTTCAATCATCACGCCTTTCGGCTTGCCGGTGCTGCCGGAGGTATAAATCACATAGGCCAGATGATGCGGTGCGATATCGTTCTGCGGCGCGTCGGGCAGGGAGTGAGCGTGCTGCCGCATAAACGCATCGACATCGTCCGACGTCACCACCTGAATTCCCGGCGGAGCCAGCGCCAGCAGCCGCTCGCGCAAATGGGGCTGGGTAACGATGATACGGGTTTGGCTGTTCTCCAGCATATAAGCCAGCCGATCTTCCGGGTATCCCGGCGACAACGGCAGATAGACGTTGCCGGACAGCAGGATCCCCCAGACGCCGGTCATTAGCGCCAGCGACGGCTCGACAAATAACCCCACGCAACGCTCGCGCTCCGTCTCCAGCGCATTCAGGTAGTGCGCCAGCGCGCCCGCCTGCTGGTAGAGCTGCCGATAACTTAGCGTCTCATCGCGAAACACCACCGCGGTCTGTTCCGGATGGCGTTGCGCCCGGTTCTTCAGCCTTGCGGCGACGGTCGTTTCTCCGTCCCACGCCTGTTCGGTCTGGTTAAAGGCGTGCAGCACGCGTTGGCGCTCTGCATCGTCAATCAACCCGATATCGCGCAGCGTTTCTGCGCCGTTTTTTGCGGCTGACGCCGTTATCTGGCGCCATACCTCCGGCAGTTTTTGCATCTGCGTCGCACTGAAACGGGCCGGGTTAAACCGCAGCGTCAGCACAAGCGCGTCTTCGCGACTGGCAACATGGCATGTCAGCGCCTGAACCGGTTCGCTTTCTACCGGCGGCTGCCAGGATATTTCCAGGTCAAAGATATCGTGAAGCGCATGTTGCGGACCCAGCGTCAGCACGCTGGCGCCCATAGCATTTTTCTGATGAATGGCATCCGGCGTCATCCAGGTCATTATTTCGCGAATAAAACCGGCAATAGGCGTTGCGCTATTGAACCGAATATTCAGCGGGAGAATATCTTGACGAATACATTCATCATCTTTCCAGCGAGTTATTTCCTGCGGATGTAAATGAAAACCGACAATCATTTCTTCATTTTGAGTAATACGTGATACCGCCAGCGCCAGGGCAGAAAAAAGATAACGAGCCAGAGCGATGTCGTCATGTTCGGGTAATAATCCTTTATTCAAAACCAATACCGGGTAATTAAATGCGTGATTCGAGATGTTATCCATTACAATCCTCGTGCATAAATCAATAAAAATAAATCGAGCGGTTTTATTTCAGGGTAAAGCGCCGTATATAAGATTTAACCTTATATCCGTCATATATCCGTCATACTTCAATTTTCAGGTGCGTTGATTTTATTACTCGCCCCCTGGGGCCGCAGTTGGCTGCATTCAGATCCGTTCCAGGCAGATTTGTCGCTCACCCCGGTCACTTACCTTGGTAAGCGCCCGGGGATTCGCTGCGTCGCCGCCGTCCTGCAACTCAAATTACTTTGGGTGTAGACTCCTGTCTTCAGGCCAAATCCATTTTTGGGGCAATAAAACGACTAAGAAAAATCAGACAGAATCAACAATAAGATACCGGGGAAGAAGACAGTTTTAATAACGCGTGGGCAGCCCCGACTACCTCGCTAAACGTATCAACAATCACCTGCGGTTCCGCCGCTTTTAACTGGTCGGTGGTATGAATCCCCCAGGTGACGCCAATAGCGGCCATGCCGGCCTGTTTCGCCATCAGCAAATCGTGCGTGGTGTCGCCCACCATCGCGGTGGTCGCCGCATCAGCGCCCAAACGGGACATCGCCAGCAGCCCCATTTCAGGATGCGGTTTGGGGTGCGCTACCATGTCCGCCCCCAGCACCAGATCGAAATACGACCATAATCCGGCCGCCTCCAGCAGCGCTTTCGCACTGGCGAATACCTTGCTGGTGGCGACCGCCAGCGTATACCCTTGCCCTTTCAGCAGCGCCAGCCCCTCCACCACGCCGGGAAAGACCAGCCCCGGCGCCTGCGGCAGCACCTGCTCACGGAAAACGGCCTGATACTGCCTGACGGCGGCGGTTACCCTTTCATCCTCGACCGGCAACGCCAGAATCTGACCAAAGGCTTTTTCCAGCGGCAAACCGATAGTGGCGCGAATGGCGCGCCGGTCCTCAAACGGCATCGACAGATCGCGCAACGCCGTGATAAACGCGCTAACAATGCCGCTCGGCGTGTCGACCAGCGTGCCGTCCAGATCAAAAATCACAAGTGGTTTCATGAGACATATCCTTATGCCTGGTTTTGCTGCCGCAGATAGTCGATATGAGCGCAGGCCAGTTTGCCGGCCAGCGCGGCCGTACTGATCAGCACCGACATGTTGGCTTTGACCGTCTTTCCTTCCGTGGCTTTAGCGATGGCACGCATCAGATAAGGCGTGGCGCCCGGCCCACGAATACCTTCATGCTCCGCCTGAAGGGCGGCTTCACGGATAATCGACTCCACCTCATCTGTGTCGATGGCGTCCTCTTCGCGAATAGGATGGGTAATCAACACCGAACTCTGGTTACCCAGCTTCCAGTGCATGTCGATGGAACGGGCAATGACCGTGGCGTCGTCCAGCCGATGGGGGCTGTGAAAACCGCTGGAACGACAATAAAAAGCGGGGAAATCGTCAGATTGATAGGAAATGATGGGGACGCACTGGGTTTCCAGATATTCAAGCGTCAAGCCAAGATCGAGAATACTCTTGGCGCCGGCGCACACCACCGCGACCCGGGAGCGGGTGAACTGGATCAGGTCGGCGGAAATATCCATCGACCGCTCGGCGCCGCGATGTACGCCGCCGATGCCCGCCGACGCAAAGAAAGGAATGCCGGCCAGATCCGCCGCCACCAGCGACGACGCCACGGTGGTCGCGCCCATGCCGCCTTGCGCCAGAATCACCGGAATATCACGGCTGCTGGCTTTTGGAATGCCCCTGGTCGAACCAAACCGTTCAAGATCGGCGTCCGACATGCCAATCAGAAACCGGCCGTTTTCGATGCCGATCGTCGCAGGAATCGCCCCTTCGGCACGCACCGCGGCCTCAATCTTTCTGGCCGTAGCCACATTCTCAGGATAAGGCAGGCCGTGGGCGATCACGGTCGACTCCAGCGCCACCACCGGTTTACCGGAATGCAGCGCCTCCTTTACCTCATCACTAAACCGCAGTAAATCATGCGAAAAATCCGTTTTAGACATAATATTCTCTCATCCTGGGCGATTATGTCAGGTTATATCCGGACGATGTCGTTCCCGCAGACGCAGGTATGACTCACGTCTGGTATCAATGACATAGTAATCATTGGTTTCACGATATCATCGATAATAATACATCCTGAATTATTATCGATTCGTATTTAAGCGCTAGTGGATTATTTTCATCGACCAGCACATAACATCTTCATTAAATTAAAAAACGTTTTTCCTGTCTGCAAGATATTGGCTATTGATACGATAACCTAAATTTATTAAGCAATATGTATATTACTTTAACATTTCATGTCCAAGATTATTTTGTGATATGCAACACAAAAAAAATATTATTTATTTTATCACACAGTCAGATTGTTCCAGCGGCTTCACTTTTTTTCTTCTGCTAAATAACGAAATATCCTGCACAATAATAAGTGCCGAGAAAATGAATACCACTCCGACCAATTGCGCGCCGGAAAGCCCTTGCTGCAAAAATAAAAATCCCAGCAGCAGCGCGACCAGCGGGCTGAGAAAACCCAGCAGCGACATAATCACGGGCGAATTAGCTTCAAGACCAGAAAACCACATGAAATAGGCCAGCAAAGAACCGGGAATCGCCAGATACAAATAGCCGGCAAGGTTGGTCAGGGTCACCAGGTCCGGCAATGGTTCCGTCAGCATCTGTACAGGCAGAATCACCAGCCCACCGCAAAACAGCTGCCAGCCGGTAAACGTCAGCATCGTCATTCCGGCCGGTCGGCCCCATTTTTTGGTCAGCACCAGACCGGACGCCATACTCATCGTCGCCAGCGCCGACGCCACCAGCCCGGCGGGGTTCAGCGGCGCTTTCGGCAGCGAAATCAGCAGCACAATACCGATGCCGCCGGCTACGGCCGCCACCATCTGCTTTTTCAGCACCGGCTGCGTCAGCAACAGGAAAGACAGCAGGATCACGATCAGCGGCTGAAGCGACCCCACCAGCGCCACCACGCCACCAGGCAGGCGATAGGCGGCAAAAAACAGCATCACAAAAAACACGCCGATATTAAGCGCGCCCAGCACAAACAGGCGCCACAGCCAGCCGACCGGCGGCAGGTTTTTACCGAGAATGAGAATAATACCAGCCGGTAGCGCCCGGATCAGGGCCGCCAGCAGCGGCTTATCGGCAGGAAGAAACTGAGTGGTGACAAAGTAGGTCGTTCCCCAAACACAGGGAGCGTAAAAAGCGAAATCTTTTAATTTCACGAGTGAACCTTCCTCAAACTATGCCTGTCAAAAGCAGAGGCCAGTTTACCAACCCCTTGCTCAGCCTGAGGCGTACCGCCTCCCTGGCCGTACAGAAGGGCGCACATCCATGTGCAGTTCTCCTGACTTACTCACTTTTGATCTTCCCGTATCTTGACGCATCACATCCTGTGACACCGATGAACAACACTGTATATTACGATTTCGTAATATACGCATACGTAATTAGTATGTCAATAACATCTGACATTGAATATTTCTTTCCGGAATATTACAGTAGGGTTGATCGCGTAATGGTATTGACCTACGCCTTAATAAAAAGGAATGGTTTTTTATATTAATCAAGGATATCTAGTTAATGGCACGCTACCTGGAAGTATCAGATATTGTTCAACAATGGCGCAATGAGCGCCCCGACCTCGATGTCGAGCCCATGCTGGTGATTGGCACCCTGTCCCGTGTCAGTCTGCTGATTGACCGCGCCCTGGACAAGGTATTCAGCAAATACAAACTGAGCGCCCGCGAGTTCGACATTCTGGCGACCCTGCGCAGACGAGGCGCGCCTTATGCCATCAGCCCGTCTCAGATCGTCAACGCACTGATGATCAACAACAGCACCCTGACCAGCCGGCTGGACAGGTTGGAGCAGGCTGGTTGGCTGCGTCGGATGCCGATTGAAGGCGACCGCCGTTCGGTCAACATCCAACTGACCGATGAGGGGTTTGCCCTGATCAATCGGGTGGTGGAAGAGCATGTGGAAAATGAACGCGACATTCTCTCGCCGTTCAGTGAAGAAGAAAAAACCCATCTGCGCGCCCTGCTGGGACGTGTTGAAAAACACCTGGTGAACAACCGCTAATGTTCAGGTGACATCGCGGTCTGGCGGCAAAAGACGTCGGGCACTAAAAAGGGCATCCAGACGGATGCCCTTTTGTCGTTACATTCAGGCTGCGATTATTTCGCGGATTTGTCCTGCAGCGACGGATTGGCAACCTGCGGCAGGC
This sequence comes from Dickeya dadantii NCPPB 898, assembly GCF_000406145.1. Classification (NCBI taxonomy): domain Bacteria; kingdom Pseudomonadati; phylum Pseudomonadota; class Gammaproteobacteria; order Enterobacterales; family Pectobacteriaceae; genus Dickeya; species Dickeya dadantii. Next base: position 4,660,833 of record NZ_CM001976.1, read on the forward strand.
CCGCATTGCCGGAAAAAATCAGGCCGCTTTCCACGTAGTTGAACAGCTTCTCACGGGTGTCGGTGATATCCAGATTACGCATCGTCAGTTGACCGATACGGTCATCAGGCGAGAACACGGATTCGCCTTTTTCCATCGTCAGACGTTCCGGTTTGTAGGTCAGGTTGTCCGACACGGTGTTCAGGATCGAATAGTCGTTGCCGCGACGCAGCTCAAGCGTCACTTCACCGGTGATTTCGCTAGCGACCCAACGTTGCAGCGCATCACGCAGCATCAGCGCCTGCGGGTCAAACCAACGGCCCTGATACAGCAGACGTCCCAACTGACGGCCGTGGGCGTGGTACTGCTCGATGGTATCTTCGTTATGAATGCCGGTAACCAGACGTTCGTAGGCGATGTGCAGCAGCGCCATCCCCGGAGCTTCATAGATACCGCGGCTTTTCGCTTCAATGATACGGTTTTCGATCTGGTCGCTCATGCCGAGGCCGTGACGACCACCGATGCGGTTGGCTTCCAGCAGCAGTTCCACGTCATCGGAGAACGTCTGACCGTTCAGCGCCACCGGATGGCCGCGCTCGAAACGCACGGTCACTTCTTCCGCCGGAATACGCACGTTTTCGTCCCAGAACTTAACGCCCATGATCGGATTGACGATTTTCACGCTGGAATTCAGGAACTCCAGATCCTTCGCTTCGTGGGTCGCGCCCAGCATGTTGGAGTCGGTAGAGTAAGCTTTTTCCGCCGACATTTTGTAGTCGAAGCCCGACGTCGTCATAAACTCGGACATCTCCTGACGGCCGCCCAGTTCGTCGATGAAATCGGTATCCAGCCAGGGTTTGTAGATTTTCAGCTCGGCGTTAGTCAGCAGGCCGTAACGATAGAAACGCTCGATGTCGTTGCCTTTGTAGGTGCTGCCGTCGCCCCAGATATTAACGCCGTCTTCTTTCATCGCCGCCACCAGCATGGTGCCGGTCACCGCACGGCCCAGCGGCGTGGTGTTGAAGTAAGTCATACCGCCGGTGGTGTTATGGAACGCACCGCACTGAATCGCGGCGATGCCTTCCGCCACCAGCTGTTTACGGCAGTCGATCAGACGGGCATTCTCAGCGCCGTACTCTTTGGCGCGACGCGGAATGGCGTCGTAGTCGTCTTCATCCGGCTGACCCAGATTCGCGGTATAGGCATAAGGCACCGCGCCTTTCTGACGCATCCACAACAAGGCGGCGCTGGTATCCAGACCACCGGAGAAAGCAATCCCAATCCGCTGGCCCACCGGAAGATGTTTCAAAATCGTCGTCATAACTATTAATCCCTGCTTGATTTCGATGGCGTTAAGCTTAGCAGCCCTGCCGCCGGGTTACGCAATGTCTGGTCATGCATTGAGACGCGCACGACACGGCGCCATCAGAATCGACTGCGGTGAACCACCGCGCATCAATGCATATTTATGCAAAATTTATGATTGATAATTTAAACATCTTTTCCGGCGGACCGGAAGAGAGGAGGCGGATTTTCAGGAAAAAAATTCGCTACGGCAACGTCCGGCCCCAAGGCAGGGCCAAAAAGCCGCCGTTTTTCACGCTGCCGGCACCGCTGTTTTATATTGCTGCGTTATAAAGCAACGCGGCTATAACGGCAAACGCGCCCAGCCATGAAGCAGCATATACACGCCCACTACTGCGATCAGCAGGCTGGAGAAATAGGGCGCACGACGCATCAACGTGGCAAATCCCGGCCAGCGGCGGCTGGCCCGCTGCACGCTGAGCGCTGCGCCGACCCCTACGGCCACCAGCGTCAACGCCAGCCCGATACTGAAACACACTACCAGCGCCGCCCCCAGCGTAAAAGCCTTCACCTGAATACATAACAGCAGCACCGTGATGGCCGCCGGGCAGGGAATCAGCCCGCCGGTCAGGCCAAACAGCAGAATTTGTCCGTTGGTCGCTTCCCGGTTGGCGAAACGCTGGCGTATCTCATTAGCGTGCGCTCGCTCATGCGCATCCTGATACTCATCATGAGCCAGTGCGTGGTCATGCGGATGCCCGGCGTGAGGGTGGCCGTGATTATGCTCATGGTGATGATGGGCATGTTCGTGATGGTCATCGTGATGATGACTGCCGTGGTGATGCTCGTGGTGGTGATGGTGATGATCATGGCCGTGGTCATGGCTATGCTGATGTTGCCGCCATGCTCGCTCGTCGCGCCAGGTACGCCAGAACATCCAGATAGCGGTCCCCAGAATAATGATGCCGGAAATAAACTGCAGCCAGGGTTCGGCGGATTCAGCGGTAAATTGCTGGCTCAGGTACATACCGCCCAGCGCAATCAGCCAGACTACCGCAGTATGAGATAACGTAGCGGCAACCCCCAGCATCACCGCCTGTTTCACCGTGCCGCGAATCGCCACGATAAACGCCGCCATCATGGTCTTGGAATGCCCCGGCTCCAGGCCATGCAACGCGCCTAACAGTACCGCACTGGGAATAAACAGCCAGGCGTTAGCCACGCCCTGCTGCAAAAGTAAGGAAAAATCCGTCATAGTTAGCGTCCGAATCAGGCGGTCGGAGGGCGGCCTGGAAGTGAAATGATGAAAATATACTATACCCCAGTATATGACCAGACAAGACGGGAGCCGCCATGCCGCATACCATTAATGAAAAAAAGAAACTGCTGACGCGCGTCAGACGCATCAAAGGTCAGACGGAAGCGCTGGAAAAAGCGTTGGACGGAGGGGGACGCTCATGCCTGGAAATTCTGCAGCAGATCGCCGCCATTCGGGGAGCGGTGAACGGGTTGATGGGGGAGGTGCTGGAAGGCCACATCCGCGACCATCTGATGAATGAAGAAGCGGACCCGGCGGAACGCGCCACCGATCTGGAAGCGATCGTGACGGTGATTCGTTCCTATATGAAGTAGCGTGTAATGAAGTAGCCTGTATGAAGTGATTGGCTAAAATAGCCGACCCCACGCAACCGGTCGCCATCGTCCATGCCTTACCGGGCGGCGATCACGGCATGAAGGGAGCGAGTATAGCGCTGTTTATCGCCAGCACGGGCGAGCAAACATCGATTACGCGACCCACCACTCAATATTGAAACGATATTTCATTTTAAACAGGTTTCTTTGCTATCCTCGGCCGCACAGATGTTCCTCCCTTTGATGATTGCTGGAGATACCATGGCCAAGAACGTCGCCATTCTTTTAGCTCCCGGATTCGAAGAAGCGGAAGCAATTATGGTGATCGATGTGCTGCATCGCACAAAACTGGACGTCACCCTGCTTTCCTGTCACGACCGGCTGGAGCTGCACAGTTACCACAATATCCGCATGTTCGCGGATGCCCTGCTGGAAAGAAATATGGACCGGCTGTTCGATGCCGTGGTGATTCCGGGCGGTCCGCAGGGCACGGTAAACCTGGCCGCCAATCCGCTGGTGACGGAGTTTATTCGCCGCCATGACGAAGCCGGCAAGCTGATTTGCCCGCTGTGCTCGGCGGCTGCCAGGGTGCTGGGCGGCAACCAGTTGCTGAAAGGACGCCGCTACGTCTGCTCCGGCGATCTGTGGAAAGACGTGACCGACGGCGTGTATGTCGACCAGAAAGTGGTGGAAGACGGCAATCTGATCAGCGGCAAAGGACTTGGCGTCGCGTTTGATTTCGCGTTCACGCTTGCCAGCCGACTGAGCGAAGATCGCGATGATGTGAACTTCCAGGTCGAGCATATCTATTACGACTACTGGCGCGTGCCCGCCTGAATCAACGCCCTGTGACGGCGCGCTGCGCCGTCACGCCCTCCTGCCGCACGCCGATGAGACCCGCCGCTTATTCGTACCACGGCAGCGGCCGCACCCCATAACGGCCGAACCTCATACAGAAGCGCCGTCCACCAGGTTATTCGCCACCCGCCCGATCATTCATTGTCATACCGACTGTCGCCATAGCCGCCTTCACCATAGCGCTCGCGATATTCGCGCGGCGTCAGATCGTAATCCTTTCGAAACACGGAATAGAAATACGGCAGCGAGGGATAACCGCACATAGACGAAATCTCGTTGATCGACAGCGACGTAGACACCAGCAAATTTCTCGCCCGCTCCAGTTTTTCGGTGTGGATCATGCCGTGAATGGTCTGCCCGGTTTCATCCTTGAAGCGCTTTTCAAGGTTGGAACGCGACAACCCGACCGCATCCAACACCTGCTCCACCTTGATGCCTTTACAGGCATGATGACGGATGAAATGCATCGCCTGAATCACCGCCGGGTCGTGCACCGAACGGTAATCGGTCGAACTGCGCTCCACCACCCGCAGCGGCGGCACCAGAATGCGCTGCAACGGCAGCGCATAAGGCGTCAGCAGCAGTTGGTGCAACAGCTTGGCAGCGCGATACCCCATCTGCCGCGTTCCCTGCGCCACCGAAGATAGGGCGACGCGCGACAGGTAGCGGGTCAGTTCTTCGTTGTCGATACCGATCACGCATAGCTTTTCCGGCACTGCGATGTTCAGGTGCTCGCACACCTGCAACAGGTGGCGGGCGCGAGCGTCCGTCACCGCGATGATGCCGGTTTGCGGCGGCAGGGTCTGGACCCAGTCCGCCAGCCGGTTCTGGGCATACTGCCAGTTGCCCGGCGATGTCTCCATGCCCTGATACACCACGCCCTGATACTGCTCCGCCGCCACCAGTTGCCGAAAGGCGTGCTCCCGCTCCTGCGCCCACCCTTTCCCCACCGATGCCGGCAGGCCGTAAAACGCGAACCGGTTCAACCCTTTATTCTTCAGATGCAAAAACGCGCTCTCTACCAGCGCGGAATTGTCAGTGGCGATGTAATGCACCGGCGGATAATCCTGCGGACAGTGATAAGAACCGCCCACACCCACCAGCGGCACCCGCACCCCGGACAGCAACGCGATAATCGCCGGATCGTCGAAATCTGCGATTACGCCATCCCCCAGCCAGTCGCGGATATTGTCGATACGACAGCGAAAATCCTCCTCGATGAAGATATCCCAGTCGCACTGAGACGCCTGCAGGTACTCACCTACACCCTCAACCACCTGCCGGTCGTATACTTTGTTGGCATTGAACAGCAACGTAATACGGTAGCGTTTCTCAAACATGGCGATACGTTCTCTTCAGACAGTGCGTGGTGGGCGTCGTCGCTTCTCCGGGCGAAATCCGGCACGAAAATCGGCCTTCCGCCTAAATAGCACGGCCGACCGGTAGCCCAAAAATAATTTCCTTACTTTGCGAACTGTCTCGCTCATTTTGCCGTGGATGTCCTGTCATCCCTGCCATCCACAGCATTCAGGCTTTGTGTTTGGTGGCGGTATCCATCCACACCGCCAGCAGCAAAATGCCGCCCTTGACGATGTACTGCCAGAAGGTGGGCACATCGAGCATGCTCATGCCGTTATCCAGCGATGCCATGATGAACGCCCCCATCACCGCGCCCGCCACACTACCCACCCCGCCCGCCAGACTGGTGCCGCCGATGACGCAGGCGGCGATGGCGTCCAGTTCCGCGATATTCCCGGCAGACGGCGACCCGGCGCCCAGCCGGGAACTGAGCACCAGACCCGCTACCGCCACCATCAGGCCGTTGATGGCGAACACCGCCAGCTTGGTGCGCTCGACATCCACCCCCGACAGACGCGCCGCGTCGATATTGCCGCCCACAGCGTAAATACGCCGCCCGAACGCAGTACGCGCCGCCATGAACATGCCGCCCAGCATGATGAGCGTCAGCAACAGCACCGGCGTCGGCACGCCGCGATAATCATTGAGCAGATAGATAGCGCCCAGCACCAGCACCGCCATCAGCGACTGACGGGCGACATCGCCGGAAGCGGCGGCCACCGGCAACCCCAAACGCTGACGACGCAACCGCTGACGCCAGCGCCACACCACAAACAGCATCAGCCCGATGACGCCGAACAAAAATCCCACACCTTCCGGCAGATAACTCTGGCCAATCTGCGACATCGCCGGGCTGGTAGGCGATACCGTCGTCCCGTTGGTGATACCGATCAGCACGCCGCGAAACGCCAGCATGCCCGCCAGCGTCACAATGAACGACGGCACGCGCCGGTACGCCACCCACCAGCCGTTCCAGGCACCGAGCAACAGCCCCAATAGCAGGGTCACCGCCACCGTCAGGGGCAACGGCCAACCGAACCAGACATCCAGAATCGCCGCCACGCCACCCAGCAGCCCCATCATGGAGCCGACCGACAGGTCGATCTCGGCGGAAATAATCACAAACACCATGCCCACCGCCAGAATGCCGGTGATGGCGGTCTGGCGTAGCAGGTTGGAAATGTTGCGTGCGCTGAGGTACGCGCCGTCGGTCATGAAGGTGAAAAACAGCATGATTGCGACAATCGCCGCGATCATCACCAACACCTGTAGATTGAAAGAACGGCGGCGAGGCGCTCCGCCGGAAGACGCCACCGGCGCGGGCGTACGGTCAGACAGCCAGGTTTTCAGCATGATGCTCACTCCTTAATGCGGCTTCCATCACCTGCTCCTGCGTCAGGCCCCGGTTGGGCAAATCCGCCTTGAGCCGCCCCTGATGCATCACCAGCACCCGGTCGCTCAGGCCCAGCACCTCGGGCAGTTCGGAGGAAATAACGATGACGGCGATCTGTTGCTTCACCAACTGGTTGATCAGTTTGTAGATTTCATATTTTGCACCGATGTCGATCCCCCTGGTCGGTTCATCCAAAATCAGGATTTTCGGGCGCAACATCAGACATTTCGCCAGAATGGCCTTTTGCTGATTACCGCCGCTGAGACGGGCAATCGCCAGTTCCGGCGACGCGGTTTTCACTTTCAGGTGGGCGATCGATTCACGCAGGCTGTGCTGCTCGTCGGCGTCCCGCAGCACCGACAGCGCGCCGGCGAACTGGTCGAGCGCCGCCAGCGTGATGTTCTGCGCCACACTCATCACCGGAATGATGCCGTCCTTCTTGCGATCTTCCGGCACCATGGCGATCCCCAGCGCCATCGCCTGCCGGCAGTGCCGGATAGCGACCGGTTTGCCTTCCACCCGGATATCGCCCTGCCATCGCCCCGGATACGCGCCGAACAGGCACTGAACCGTCTCGGTACGACCGGCGCCGACCAGCCCGGCGATGCCCAGCACTTCGCCACGGTGCAGGCTGAACGACACATCGTCCACCCGGCGAATATGGCGGTTCACCGGGTGCCAGGCGGTCAGGTGCTCCACCCGCAGCACCTCTTCGCCGATATCGTGCGGTTCGTTCGGATACAGCTCCGTCAACTCACGGCCCACCATCATGGCGATGATCTGATCCTCGCTGAGCGAATCCGCCGGGCAGGTGCCAATGTGCCTGCCGTCGCGGATCACGCAGATCACGTCGGAAATCGCCTTGACCTCGTTGAGCTTGTGGGAGATGTAGATGCAGGCGATGCCGTGGTGGCGCAGGTCGCGCACGATATCCAGCAAAACGCCGGTTTCCCGTTCGGTCAGCGATGCGGTCGGTTCATCGAGAACCAGCAAGCGCACCTGCTTGTTCAATGCTTTGGCGATCTCCACCAGTTGCTGCTGACCCAGCCCCAGTTCGCCAACGCGGGTATTCGGGTCGATGTCCAGCCGCACCTGCGTCAGCATGGTTTGGCAGCGCAGGTACATGGCGTCGTAATCCATCACGCCGAAGCGCGTGCGCTCATTGCCGAGAAAGATGTTCTCCAGCACCGTCATCTCTTTGACCAGCGCCAGTTCCTGGTGAATGATGGCGATCCCTTTCTGCTCGGTGTCGCGGATATGCCCGGCCCGTAGCTCATCGCCAGCAAACCGTATGCTGCCCTCATAGCTGCCGTACGGATACACCGCGCACAGCACCTTCATCAGCGTCGACTTGCCTGAACCGTTTTCGCCGCACAACGACAACACCTGCCCCGCCTCCAGTTGCAGGCTGACGTTGTCCACCGCTTTCACCGCCCCGAAGGCCTTGGTGATGTTTTTCATTTCCAACAGACACGGCATAACCCCTCCGCCTGACCGATGCCGCTCACCCGGCGATGCCGCATCTGCGACTCGCCGGGCGACGGGCGAACTGGTTAATAAATATCTGCTTTCTTATGGAACCCATCGGCGACGACGGTACTGTCGATATTCGTCTTGTCGACCGGGATTGGCGTCAGCAGGAAAGCGGGTACGTCTTTCTTGCCGTTGTTGAGCGTGGCGTTGGACTCCGGTTTTTTCCCCTCTCCCAGCGACACCGCGATATTCGCCGCGTCCTGCGCCAGTTTGCTGATGGGTTTGTACACGGTCATGGTCTGGGTGCCGGCCACGATCCGTTTGATGGCCGCCAGATCGGCGTCCTGACCGGAGATCGCCACCTTGCCGGCCAGCCCCTGAGCGGAAAGCGCCTGAATCGCACCGCCTGCGGTCGCGTCGTTTGAGGCCACCACCGCATCAATCTTGTTGTTGTTGGCGGTCAGCGCGTTCTCCATGATTTTCAGCGCATTTTCCGGCAGCCAGGCGTCCACCCACTGGTCGCCCGCCACCTTAATCTTGCCGCTATCAATTAACGGTTTTAATACTTTCATCTGGCCCTGACGGAACAGCTTGGCGTTATTATCAACCGGCGAGCCGCCCATCAGAAAATAACTGCCCTGCGGCACCTTGTTGATCAAATATTGTGCCTGAAGCTCTCCAACTTTTTCATTATCAAACGAAATGTAAAAATCGATATCCGCATTATTAATCATACGGTCATAAGCCAGTACTTTTATTCCTTCGCGTTTGGCTTCGGCAATCACGTTACTTAAAACCTGACCGTTATAAGGGATAATCACCAACACATCTACGCCGCGGTTAATCATATTTTCTATCTGGGATATCTGCGTTTCTTCATTGCCGTTGGCGGACTGCACAAACACTTTCGCCCCTTTTTCTTCGGCGTTTTTCACAAAAATATCCCGATCCTTCTGCCAGCGTTCGAGGCGCAGGTCGTCGATAGCCATGCCGATTTTAACCTCTTTGGCAAACCCCGGCTGACTCAGCATGGCAAGTGCGGCACAGGCTGACAGTAATACGTGTTTCATTTTCATCGTAGAGTACCTTTGTTATAGGAAGGCAGGATAAAAACGTCACTTCACTTACGACTACGTTGCATGAAATTGTTGACAAGAAAAGTCAGGGTCAGCAATTGCTGATTTTTATCTCTGAATTACGTTTTTTGGTTTAATTGTTATTTTTTGATAGCGGTCATATTTTCATCTTGTTAATCCGTTTCATAACACAACCGATTGCGAGCGGTTTTGCAGATTATTCCGGTTATTTTTTGCGATCGAGCGCACATTTAATAATTATCTTAATTTCAGTGTGAAATAACGTAATTGAGGAAACTGGCAGGCAAACGGAATATTGAAACAAGGCTGAAAACAGCCATTCCGGTGGTTTGCAAGGAGATAACAATGCACGCTTATTTTGATCAGATAGAAAAAGTTCGCTTTGAAGGTCAGGGCAGCCGCAATCCGTTTGCCTTCCGCCATTACAACCCTGACGAGGTAATCCTCGGCAAGCGCATGGCCGACCATTTGCGTTTTGCGGTCTGTTACTGGCACACCTTCTGCTGGAACGGCACCGATATGTTCGGCGCCGGCGCTTTCGCCCGGCCCTGGCAGCAGTCCGGCGACGCACTGGCGCTGGCGAAACGCAAGGCCGATATCGCCTTCGAATTCCTGCACAAACTGGGCGCGCCCTATTACTGTTTCCACGACGTCGACGTCGCGCCGGAAGGGGGATCGCTGCAGGAATACCTGAACAACTTCGCCGCCATGACCGACATTCTGGCGGCCAAACAGCAGGAAACCGGCGTGAAGCTGCTGTGGGGCACCGCCAACTGCTTTACCAACCCGCGTTATGCCGCCGGCGCCGCCACCAATCCCGACCCGGAAGTGTTCGCCTGGGCCGCCACGCAGGTGTTCACCGCCATGAACGCCACCAAAACGCTGGGCGGTGAGAATTATGTGCTGTGGGGCGGCCGCGAAGGTTACGAAACCCTGCTCAATACCGACCTGCGCCAGGAGCGCGAACAGATTGGGCGCTTCATGCAGATGGTGGTGGAGCACAAGCATAAGATCGGTTTCAACGGCACGCTGCTGATCGAACCCAAACCGCAGGAGCCTACCAAACACCAGTACGACTATGATGTCGCTACCGTCTATGGCTTCCTCAAACAGTTCGGGCTGGAGAAGGAAATCAAGGTCAATATCGAAGCCAATCACGCCACGCTGGCGGGGCATACGTTCCACCATGAGATCGCCACCGCGATAGCGCTCGGCATCTTTGGTTCGGTGGACGCCAACCGCGGCGACCCGCAGCTTGGCTGGGATACCGACCAGTTCCCCAACAGCGTGGAGGAAAACGCGCTGGTGCTCTATGAAATCCTGAAAGCGGGCGGGTTCACCACCGGCGGCCTCAATTTCGACGCCAAGGTCCGCCGCCAGAGCACCGATCGCTACGACCTGTTCCACGCCCATATCGGCGCGATGGATACGCTGGCGCTGGCGCTCAAGGTGGCGGTTCGCATGCTGGAAGACGGCGAACTGAATCAGCACGTCGCCAACCGTTACGCCGGCTGGAACAGCGAACTGGGGCAGCAGATCCTGCAAGGCAACGCGTCGCTGGAGATGCTGGCAGGTTACGCCGCCCGTCACCAGCTTGACCCACAGCACCACAGCGGGCAGCAGGAACGGCTGGAAAATCTGGTTAATCGCTACCTGTTCGGTTGAATGGGTGTAGGCTGGCGCAAACCCAACAACGCAGAAAACGGTTTTTTGGCATCTGCGCCAGCGGCACAAATATTACCAGCGACACAAATATTAAAGGTACGACCTGATAACAGCACACGAAGTCACAGCGAGGCGTTATGTACATCGGCATCGATCTTGGCACATCGGGCGTGAAAGCCATTTTATTACGGGAAAACGGCGAGGTAGCGGCCAGCCACAGCGTGCCGCTGAGCGTCTCACGCCCACACCCGTTATGGTCGGAACAGGACCCGGAACAGTGGTGGCAGGCAACCGACGCCGCCCTGACCGGGTTGGCCGCGCAACAGGCGTTGCAGGGGGTGCGAGCCATCGGGCTGACCGGCCAGATGCATGGCGCGACGCTGCTGGATGCGAAGCAACGGGTGTTGCGGCCAGCCATTCTGTGGAACGACGGACGCAGCGCCGCGCAATGCCGGCAACTGGAGCAACAGGTGCCGGACGCTCGCCGCATCACCGGCAACCTGATGATGCCCGGCTTTACCGCCCCGAAGCTGAAGTGGGTGCAGCAATATGAGCCGGATATTTTCCGGCAAATCGACAAAGTGCTGTTGCCAAAGGATTACCTGCGCTGGCGCCTGACCGGCGATTTCGCCAGCGACATGTCCGATGCGGCGGGCACGCTGTGGATGGATGTCGCCCGACGAGACTGGAATGATGATTTGCTTGATGCCTGCGGGCTGAGCCGCGGTCAGATGCCCGCGCTGTTCGAAGGCAACCAGATTACCGGACAACTGCACGCCGACATCGCCGCCCGTTGGGGTATGCCGCCGGTGCCGGTGGTAGCCGGCGGCGGTGATAACGCTGCCGGCGCCATTGGCGTCGGGTTGTATCAGGCCGGCCAGGCCATGCTGTCGCTCGGCACGTCCGGCGTATACTTCGCGGTCAGCGACGGTTTTCTCAGCAACCCCCAGCGCGCCGTCCACAGCTTTTGCCATGCATTGCCCAACAGCTGGCACCTGATGTCCGTCATGCTGAGCGCCGCGTCCTGTCTCGACTGGGCCGCCCGGCTAACCCACGCCGACAGCGTGGCGGCGCTGATCGCCGAAGTCGAACGGGCAAGCGCGGAAGAAACCGCCACGCCGGTGTGGTTCCTACCCTACCTGTCCGGCGAACGCACGCCGCACAACAACCCGCAGGCCAAAGGCGCCTTCTGGGGACTGACCCACTCGCACGGTCGTGCGGCGCTGGCGCGCGCGGTGCTGGAAGGGGTGGGGTTTGCGCTGGCGGACGGTATGGACGCGCTGCACTCAACCGGGCTGGAGCCCCGGCAAGTAACACTGATCGGCGGCGGCGCCCGCAGCGCTTACTGGCGGCAGATGCTGGCGGATATCAGCGGCAAAACACTGGAATACCGCACCGGCGGCGATGTCGGCCCGGCGCTGGGCGCGGCGCGGCTGGCGCAAATTGCGCTGAACCCGGCGACGCCGCTCACACAGTTGTTACCGGCTTTGCCGCTGGAACAAACCCATCAGCCAGACCCGACGCGTCACGCGCAGTACGCGCAACAGCGCACGGTGTTCCGTCAGCTCTACCAGCAGCTCAGCCCGCTGATGATCTGATGCCACCCGATGGCAAAACTTATCGTTTACAATATTACCGCTTACAATCTTACCGTTTGCCATCTTACCGTTTAGCAATAAAGAGAGGGCCGCAAAAGCGGCCCTCAGATTGCTGTTGAACCCTATAAGAGCCAAATGTTGGGTTTTCCGGGCGTTGAATCTTGTGCTGGTAGGTGAGTGGTTTCGTGGGGTGAGCTAAACGGTGTCGCTTCTCTGCCATTCCATCGCACGCACGACAAGAAGAGGCTTGTATCTTGCTCATGTCGTGATTAGCTATCACGACATGAAACAGAGTGAGCTTCGAAAGAGAGCCAGGGCTATAAACCTTGCGGTTGAGTTTAAACCCTCTGTTTCACCTTTCACGCCAGCATTAACATTGAACGGT
>NZ_CM001976.1:4673676-4829443 GCF_000406145.1 Dickeya dadantii NCPPB 898
GCGCTGACAAGGCGCAGTGCAGCACGTCAACTAACGCATCTGAGGGAGCTGGAGCACCAGATAGCAGAAGTTGAACGTGAGTTAAGCGCGTGGTTCCACAGTCAGGAGGCCTGCAGGCGGCTGGAAAAAGTCCCCGGAGTTGGCATGCTGACGGCGACGTATATGGTTGCAGCAGTAGGGGATGGTTCACAGTTTACCTCCTCAAAACAGTTTGCGGCGTGGGTGGGGCTGACGCCGAAGGAGCACTCCAGTGGAGGCAAGCAGTGGCTGGGCCCCATAAGTAAGCGGGGTGACCGTTATTTTCGCTATCTGCTGATACATGGAGCAAGAGCACTGGCGGCAGTGATAGAGCGACACCGTGATAAACAGACATGGTTTTATAGCCTGCTGAAGAGAAAACCGTTCAACGTGGCAGTGGTCGCCCAGGCAGGCAGAACAGCGAGAATCTTGTGGTCAATGTTGAGAGGCGGGAGTGAATACCGGGAAATCGCGCCTGTCTGAAGGACGGGTTTTAAAGGAAGGAAACGAGTCAGGCGGTTCTGAAAAGTGCAAGGTGTAATCACAGTAATGGCAAAACAGGTAAGACCACAGGAGAAACAGGTCGTTCGCCGCGTGGGCTTTGAGCCCGAAGGGATGTAAGACGTTCTCCTGGCGGATTTCATTATGGTGTCGCGACAAAAGCGAAAAACCGGATATATGACTGCACAACCTGCCATGCCGTTTTAAAGAAAACAGATTGCAAATGTGGGAGCGTCCATATATGCGGCGAAAGCCCGTGCCGCGCCGGACAAAAACGTTGGGAACGTTTTTGAACAGCGTTTACGCTGGCCCGAAGGGCGAGCCCCAGGGATGGGGCGAGTAATCACGTCACGGGCGGCCCGAACAGCGAAGTCGAACGCCGAAGGGACCGCGTAGCGGCACAGTTTAGCCACCAGCCAGTGGTCAAGGAGAGGTGGCGCTTGCACCTCTCCTTGTCGTGCGTGCGATGGAATGGCAGAGAAACGACACCGTTTATCCCGCACGAAACTATTCACTTACCAGACAAGATTCACCGTTCGTAAGACAACATGGCTGTTTGTCAACAGTCTCAGGGCCGCAAAAGCGGCCCTCTCCCGACAGACGACTGGCTCAGAACAGGCCGAGCGGTTTCTCGGAGTAACTCACCAGCAGGCATTTGGTCTGCTGGTAGTGCTCCAGCATCATCTTGTGGGTTTCACGCCCGATACCGGACTGTTTGTAACCGCCGAACGCCGCATGTGCCGGGTAGGCATGGTAACAGTTGGTCCAGACGCGGCCAGCCTGGATGCCACGCCCCATGCGGTAGGCGATGTTGGCATTGCGGCTCCATACCCCAGCGCCCAGACCATAAGGGGTGTCGTTGGCGATCGCCAGCGCCTCCTCCGGCGTTTTGAAGGTGGTTACCGCCAGCACCGGCCCGAAGATCTCCTCCTGGAATACCCGCATGCTGTTCTGGCCGAACAGGATGGTCGGCTCCAGATAGTAACCTTGCGCCAGTTCCCCCGGCAGCACTTTACGGTGCCCGCCGGTCAGCACCTGTGCGCCTTCTTTTTTGCCGATATCGATGTAATTGAGGATGGTATCCAGTTGCCCCGCCGATACCTGCGCGCCCATCATGGTTTGACTGTCGAGCGGATTGCCCACCCGGATGGATTCCACCCGTTTGATGGCGCGCTCCATGAACCGTTCGTAAATCGACTCCTGAATCAACGCCCGGCTCGGGCAGGTGCACACCTCGCCCTGATTAAAAGCAAACAACGCGAACCCTTCCAACACCTTGTCAAAGAAGCTGTCTTCCTGATCCATCACGTCGGCAAAGAAGATATTCGGCGATTTGCCGCCCAGCTCCAGCGTCACCGGGATGACGTTCTGCGCCGCATAACCCATGATCTGCTGGCCGACTTCGGTCGAACCGGTAAAAGCGACTTTAGCGATACGCGGCGACGTCGCCAGGTACTCGCCGATTTGCCCGCCGGCGCCGTTAACCACATTCAGCACGCCCGGCGGCAGTACATCCTGAATCAGCTCCATCAGCAACAACACCGACAGCGGCGTCAGCTTGGCGGGCTTCAGCACGATGCAGTTACCCGCCGCCAGCGCCGGCGCCAGTTTCCAGCACGCCATCAGCAGCGGAAAGTTCCACGGAATAATCTGCCCGACCACGCCCAGCGGCTCGTGAAAATGGTAGGCGACGGTGTCATGGTCGATTTCGCTGATCGCCCCCTCCTGCGCGCGAATACAGGCGGCAAAGTAGCGGAAATGATCGATGCCCAACGGCACATCGGCATTGCGGGTTTCCCGGATCGGTTTCCCGTTGTCCCAGGTTTCCGCGCTGGCCAGCAGATCCAGATTGGCCTCCATGCGATCGGCGATGCGGTTGAGGATCTGCGCCCGTTCGCGGGTGGATAGCGCCCCCCATTCGGCGCTGGCTTTGTGAGCCGCATCCAGCGCATGCTCGACGTCGCGGTTGTTCGAACTGGCGACTTCGCACAGCGGCTGGCCGGTCACCGGCGTCAGGTTGACGTAATATTCGTTGCTGGATGGCGGCACCCAGGCGCCGCCGATAAAGTTGTCGTAGCGCTTTTTCAGCGTGAGGGCGGGTCCATATTCACCGGGCAACACCCGGTTTCCTGCGGTATCGATGGCCATGTCTATCTCCTTTAGTGCTACAGGGTGTCATCGCAGGCGGATGCCCGACGTCATGTCGGCTCCCCCTGCGCCGCGGCAGCCAGAACCTGCCAGGGCGAAACCGGCAGGAATGAAAAGCCCTGTCTGGCTGATAAGTCCTCACAAAAAGTAATGATTAAATCGTATACATTGTTACCAGATTGTAAAAGATCTACCGCAGGGAAAAATGCCACTCTTCGACGCAGCGCACAGTTTGTTATTTCCATATCAAAGCCATACTTTTTTATCCGTAGGGTGTGGATGGAAGCTAACGGGATAAAAATTCGCATCCCCGCCACGGCGGTGAAATAATGTCAAAATGGATTCACGCAACAGCGGGCATAACACCGTGAACAATGATGATTCTCAGGGCCTCGCAGAGAGATTGATAGCCGGCGCCTGCCAGCGCACCGTCTGGCATCAGGGTGAACTGGATACGCCGCGGCAGGACTGGCTGGCGGAAGAAGTGCCGGTGGCGCTGGTCTATAACGGTATTTCACACGTAGTGATGATGGCATCGCCAAAAGACCTGGAGCCGTTTGCGCTCGGTTTTTCCCTGTCGGAAGGCATCATCCAATCGCCGCAGGACATCTACGGTATTGATGTCGTGCCGGTGTGTAACGGCATCGAAGTGCAGATCGAGCTGTCCAGCCGCCGTTTTGCCGGGTTGAAAGCGCGCCGGCGAGCAATGGACGGACGCACCGGCTGCGGGGTCTGCGGGGTGGAACAGCTGGAAGAAATCGGCAAACCGGTGTCGCCGCTGCCGTTCACCCAGCATTTCTCGCTATCCCATCTGGAACAGGCGTTGCGGGCGATGAAAAGCGTACAGCAGGCAGGCGCGCTGACCGGTTCAACCCACGCCGCGGCCTGGCTGTCGCCAGAAGGGGAACTGTTGGGCGGCTGTGAAGATGTGGGCCGCCATGTGGCGCTGGACAAACTGCTGGGAACGCGGGCGCGTCAGCCCTGGCAGCAGGGGGCGGCGTTGGTATCCAGCCGCGCCAGCTATGAAATGGTGCAGAAGTCCGCCATGTGCGGGGTAGAAATCCTGTTTGCGGTTTCAGCCGCCACCTCGCTGGCGGTAGAAGTGGCCGAGCGCTGCAATCTGACGCTGGTCGGTTTCTGCCGTCCCGGTCGCGCCACCGTCTATACCCACCCGCAGCGGTTGCGGGCATGATGGTCAGGCCAGGCATAGCTTAGACCGATTTGTTGTTAGCTGGGGCGATTACGGCATAAACGCTTGTAATCTTGGAATAAAGCACGCCGACAAACCGCCCCGTGCCACGAATAATCATTTTCAAGATCATTTAATTAACTATAATGAACCTAATGCTTACGCGGCGCTAACACGCAACGGTGCCGCTCAATACTAATTGCGCACGACAACAATGGAGATGCTAAACATGAGTTATTCACTGCCATCCCTGCCTTATGCTTATGACGCACTGGAGCCGCACTTCGACAAGCAAACGATGGAAATCCATCACTCCAAACACCATCAGGCTTACGTCAATAACGCTAATGCAGCGCTGGAGTCCCTGCCTGAGTTTGCCGGCCTGTCCGCCGAAGAGCTGATCACCAAACTGGATCAACTGCCGGCCGACAAAAAAGGCCCGCTGCGTAACAACGCCGGCGGCCACGCCAACCACAGCCTGTTCTGGAAAGGCCTGAAACTGGGCACCACGCTGACAGGCGAACTGAAAGCCGCCATTGAGCGCGATTTCGGCAGCGTTGACGCATTCAAGGAAAAATTCGAGCAGGCAGCAGCAACCCGTTTCGGCTCCGGCTGGGCATGGCTGGTACTGAAAGATGACGGCAAACTGGCTGTCGTTTCCACCGCCAACCAGGACAGCCCACTGATGGGCGAAGCGATTTCCGGCGCGTCCGGCTACCCGATCGTCGCACTGGACGTATGGGAACACGCTTACTACCTGAAATACCAGAACCGCCGTCCGGACTACATCAAAGCATTCTGGAGTGTCGTTAACTGGGACGAAGCGGCTAAACGTTTTGCTGAAGCCCAAAAATAAGTAAAAGGTAAAAATTAATTTCTATACCCTAAATAATTCGAGTTGCAGGAAGGCGGCGACACAGCGAATCCCCAGGAGCTTACTCAGGTAAGTAACTGGGGTGAGCGAGGAAAGCCAACGCACCTGCAACTTGAAGTATGACGGGTATAAATCAGAAATTAACGCGACAAACCCGGAATAACATTTGTTATACCGGGTTTTTTTTATTTTATTTTCCGGATTATCACTACGAAAAGCAGTATAAAGTTTTACTATGGTGCGCCGATAGATTCTGCATGTTCTTGTCATAGCCTGCACACAGCCGCCAGTATGGCAATTTCACACTCACCGTAAACAGTTATTAATCACCTTACTTCATCACTCAGCCTAATTAATGATGGAAAGAAAAAAAATGGCTATAAAACTCGAAAATATCAAAGTTGGCAGGAAGTTAGGATTAGGGTTTTCCTTAATCCTACTGCTGACCGTCATTATTGCTGCAGTCAGCGTACGCTACATCGAAACACTGAAAGGGCGTTTTGAAAAAGTAATCTTCAGCAATCAAATCAGCGATGAGGTTAATGAAGCCCGTTATTATCGGGTATTGTATAGTACAAGTTATAATACGGATAGCATTCAGCAAAACACCAAACACATTGATAACATTATTAATTTAATTTCTTCAATTCAGGATAAATCCTGGCGCGGCGATTACGACGACAAACTGGCGAATATCGCAAAGCTCATCAGCCAATATAAAGAAAGACAAAAAAACTATACCGATGCCGTCGCTAAAAAAGATGACGTCAGAAAAAGCTGGAACCTTTCCGATTCGGAAAAACCCCTTAAGCAGATCGAGCAACAGGTTGCCGGCAACTTGCCATTACAATTCCAATTAAGCACGCTGCACCAGAAGCTGGTGACGGTCCGTTATTTGGTGCGCGGTCTGTTGCTGTCGCTGAACAGCGATGCGGAAAAACCGCTGGTTACCGCGCTGGACGACGCACAGGCGGCGCTGAATCAGTTTATTCAGGCGCTGACACCGGAGCAACAAGCCATCATGGCGCCGGTAGTCTCTACGCTATCGACCTACAAAACGCAGGTACTGGCCTATCTTCCGGCTTATCAGGGGGAGATGAATCAGGCCAAACAGCTGGGCGAGACGGCTAATCAGTTACTTGATAATGTCGACAAGATGGTTACCGAGGAAACCGCAGCCACCCAGAACGATATCACCAACGCCGAATGGCAGATCGCCATCACTGCGCTGATTACCCTGATATTGGGCGTGCTGATTGCCTGGTATATCTCTCGCCAGATTACCCACCCGCTGAACAATACCGTCGCCATCGCCGAAAGTATCGCCACTGGCGACCTGACTATATCGATTGAAACCACACGCCGAGACGAACTGGGCATGTTGTACGGCGCGATGGCGAAAATGAAAGCCAATCTGCACAACATGATTGACGACATCCGTATGGGGGTCAGTCAGATCACCACCGCCGCCAGCGAAATCGTCACCGGCAACAACGACCTGGCCGCTCGTACCGAATCCCAGGCCGCCTCGGTGGAAGAAACCGCCGCCAGCATGGAACAGTTGACGTCCACTGTGAAACAGAATGCCGCTAACGCGCATCAGGCCAACAAACTGGTGTTGGACGCCACCGAGACGGCGAAAGCAGGCGGCAAACTGGTGGAAGACGTGGTGCAAACCATGTCCGACATCGAAGGCAGTTCCAAACGCATCGCGGAAATCACCTCGGTGATCAACGGCATCGCCTTCCAGACCAACATTCTGGCGCTTAACGCCGCGGTGGAAGCCGCCCGCGCCGGTGAACAGGGCCGTGGTTTCGCCGTGGTGGCCAATGAAGTGCGCAATCTGGCGCAACGCAGTTCGCAGGCCGCCAAAGAGATCGAAGGGTTGATTTCCACGTCGGTCGATCAGGTATCCAAAGGCGCCCATCTGGTGCACAACGCCGGTAAAACCATGCAGGAAATTGTGACCGCGGTGACGCATGTGCACGATATCATGGGTGAAATCACCGTCGCATCCGATGAACAAAGCCGTGGTATCGCTCAGGTGAATCAGGCGATCGTCGAAATGGACAGCACCACCCAGCAGAATGCCGCGTTGGTGCAGCAGTCTTCCGCCGCCGCCAGCTCGCTGGAAGAACAGGCGGTCATGCTCTCCAACACCGTGTCGGCTTTCCGTCTCTCTTCCGCGCATGAACTGGCGCCGGCCAGCCACGGTTTACCGTTTGCCGGGCATCATCAGCAACTGTCTTATAAGCGGTAACGGCAGATCACAGCCGGACGGCACAGCGCCGCCCCTGCAACAAAAGGGATAAGCGTGAACGTCATCAACGCAAAAAGGGCAGCCCAAACGGGCTGCCCTTTGTTATTTGATATCCTGCGGTCAGAACGCTTTTTTCAGGCTGATGCCGGCGATAAGTTCGGTCAACGACAACACCAGCGTGGAACGCACCATCTGCTGATAACGCTGCTGTTGCATGGCCGCCAGCAATGCGTCGTCGGGATCGACGCTCGGCGGCAGCATCGGCGACGGCGGCAGGCTGCTCACACAATGCAGCTCGCTGATCGGCCCGAGGATTTCGTCATCGGTAAACCGGTACTCGTGCTCATCGTGGGTGAGCTCCTCGCCCAACGCCATCAGCAGTTCGGTATCTTCGTATTCTTTACGGCTGATCATGCCCAGACCGTAAATCAGCTTCAACCGCACCGACAGCTCGCCCAGCGGCCCGCTGCCGGATAACAGCGGTTCGACGGCGTACTTCACGGCATAATCGTCTTTACGAAACGCCTGCAGCATCAGCAGGCTGACGGCTTCCGCCAATAACTCGACGGCCATCAGCATAAAACTTCTGACCGTTTTCGATGCATTCAGGGATTCCAGTACCCGGTTTTCAAATGCCTGCGTATCGTCCATCGTCGCTTCTCGTACGTTAATTCCGCGCACAGTGTCGCCCCTGCGCGGTGGAGCGGCTGACTCCACGGGGCATGGCTTTTCATCTTCAACGCCCCGTCCTATCCAACGCACTCGATTGAAAAGCAGGGACACAGCCTGACCTGTGCCGAGACGCGCCGATTACTGCATGGCGTTATACACACTCACCGCTTTTCCGACAACCTCGCCGTCGGCGTCCAGACCGGAAATCTGCGCCAGCGCAACCTTCGGCCCTTGCGAAGCGATCAACGCAGCCAGTTCCTGCGCCTGCGGGTCCTGCTCGCTGCGGTAATGCATCGCGGCGGCAATGCCCTGAATCAGGTTGTCATGCGGCAGACCGTACTCCAGCGTGCCCAGCAACGGTTTGATCAGCCGATCGCCGGCGCTGAGTTTACGCAGCGGCTGACGGCCGACGCGCTCCACCTCATCGTGCAGCCACGGGTTTTCAAAACGGGTGAGAATTTTGCGGATGTAAGCCTGATGCTTGTCGGCATCAAAACCATAGCGACGAATCAGCACCGCGCCGCTCTCTTCCATCGCGCCCTGCACCACGCGGCGGATCGCCGGGTCCAGAATGGCATCGCGGATGGTGCTATGCCCGGCACGCTGGCCGAGGTAGGCGGTGATGGCATGACCGGTGTTAAGGGTGAACAGCTTGCGCTCAACGAACGCCATCAGGTTATCGGTCAGCTCCATACCGGCGATCGCCGGCGGCTCGCCGTTGAACTGGGTTTTATCCACGATCCATTCGCTGAAGGTTTCCACCGTGACCGCCAGCGGATCGGACTCACCCGCTTCGGCCGGCGGCACAATACGGTCCACCGCCGAGTCGACAAAACCGACATGCTGAGCGACCCACGCCTGTATATCTTCCGGCAATTGCGCCAGCACATGCTGCTTAAGCTGGCTGGTGCCGCGCACCATGTTTTCGCAGGCGATAATATTCAGCGGCGAGGTGTTGCCGTTTGCATGACGTTTCACCAGCCCCTGAGCGATGGCGCCGGCGATCTTCGCCAGAATCTGCGGCCCTACGGCCGTTGTCACCAGATCAACCCCGGCAATCAACTCAACCGCCTGCGGGCTGCCGCTGTGCACGGCGCTGACCTGACTAACCGTCTCCACCTGCTGCTGTTCGCCGACGATCCGCACCGGATAGCTACCGCGTTGATTGATGGCATCCAGCAACGGCTGGTTCACATCGGCAAACGTCAGGGAAATGCCCGCGTCCGCCAGCAGCTTGCCGATAAACCCACGGCCGATATTACCGGCCCCAAAATGTAATGCTTTCATCATGCATAACCTTACTACTGAGATTTAACAATCCGGGAAAGAAAGCGCCGCCCGAAGGCGGCACTTTTTTATCTGTCAGGCAGGCGACTTGCCGGAAAGCAGGTCGAGGACATCCTGCACATTTTCCGTCTTAGCCAGCCGTTCTATTATCGACTCGTCATCCAGCGCGCTGGTGAGGTTGGTGATGACCTGAACGTGTTCATTGTTGCGGGCCGCGATACCGATCACCAGACGGGCCACGTCATCCTCATCGTCGCCGAAGCGCACCCCTTGCGGATACTGGCAGAACACCACGCCGGTTTTCAGCACCCGGTCCTTGGCTGCAATCGTCCCGTGCGGCACGGCGATCGACTCACCCAGGTAGGTGGAAGTCAGTTTCTCGCGCTCCAGCATCGCCTCGACATACTCCGGCTCAACATAGCCGCCTTTTACCAGCTGTTCGCCGGCAAAACGGATGGCCTGTTCCTTGTCGGCGGCCTGCAGGTTCAGAAAGACGTTTTTCTCCGTCAACTGGAACAACGTCTGCGGCGCGTCGGCCGGTTCGGCAACCGGAGCGGCGGCGGCGGGTTTGGCATCGCCGGGCTGAGCCGCCTGCAAACGGGCGACCAAGTCGTTGTACAGATGGCTATCGAGGAAGTTGGTCAGCGAAATATGCTGAGCCTGCGGCGCATGGCGCATGGCGCGCTCGGTCAGATCGCGGTGGGTGATCACCAGATCCACATCTTCAGGCAGGTTGTTGATGGCGCTGTTGGTCACCGAAATGTTGCGCAGGCCGGCATCCTGCACCTTCTTGCGCAGCACCCCCGCCCCCATGGCGCTGGAGCCCATGCCGGCGTCGCAGGCGACGATGATTTTACGCACGGTGCTGAGATCGCCGCTCACGCCGCTGGCAGCCTGACCTTTGGACGCGGATTTCATTTCCTGCATGCGACGGGTCGCCTGCTCCAGTTCGTCATCGTCCTTCACTTTGCTGCTTTTCAGCAGGATGGCCGACACCACAAAAGAGACCGCGAAAGCGGCGGCGACCGCAGCCATATTGGCGAAGTAGGCACCTTTCGGCGTCATCGCCAGTACCGCCAGAATGGAGCCCGGCGAGGCCGGAGACACCAGACCGCCGTTCAGCACGCCCAGCGTGAACACGCCGGTCATCCCGCCAAGAATAACGGCGATAATCAGACGCGGGTTCATCAGCACATACGGGAAGTAGATTTCATGAATCCCGCCCAGGAAGTGGATAATGGCCGCGCCCGGCGCGGACTGTTTGGCGTTGCCGCGGCCGAACAGCATGTAAGCCATCAGCACGCCCATGCCCGGACCCGGGTTGGCTTCAATCAGGAAGAAAATGGATTTCCCGGCTTCCGTCGCCTGCTGGATGCCCAGTGGCGAGAAGATGCCGTGATTGATGGCGTTATTCAGGAACAGGATCTTCGCCGGTTCAACGAAAATCGACGCCAGCGGCAACAGGTTGTTCTGCACCATCAGGTGCACGCCTGAGGCCAGAATGCGCGACAGTACTTCGACCAGCGGACCAATCGCCAGGAAGGACAGAATAGCCAACAACATGCCGATAATGCCGGCGGAGAAGTTGTTGACCAGCATTTCAAAGCCGCTTTTGATTTTGCCGTCAACCGCAGCGTCAAAGTGTTTGATCGCCCAGCCGCCCAGCGGGCCGACAATCATGGCGCCGAGAAACATCGGGATATCGGAACCGACCACCACGCCCATGGTGGTGATAGCGCCGACTACGCCGCCGCGCTCTCCCCCTACCAGACGCCCGCCGGTAAAGCCGATCAGCAACGGCAGCAGATAAGTGATCATCGGGCCGACCAGCTTGACCAGCGTCGCGTTGGGGAACCATCCGGTAGGAATAAACAGTGCTGTGATAATCCCCCAGGCAATAAAGGCGCCGATATTCGGCATCACCATATTGCTCAGGAAGCGGCCAAAATTCTGCACCTTGACCTTGGTATCTGGTGAGAGCATAGAGATACACCCCTTTGAAACGCGCGGCGGAAAGCGTTCGCGCGGTAATTATTGATTGTTAGACAGCGTGATGACTTCCGTCGGAATCATGAGGTCGTGTACCGCAATGTGTGCATAACGCTATTGCCGTATCGCGATCACGGCATCGCGTGACGGCGAAAAATCTCAATAGCGTGCGCCACCGGCGTGGCCCCCAAAACCCGTTATCACAGCGGACTCTAGCACGTGATTTTCAGACCGCAACTCGTGGCACAAACGTGACATAAATCACAAAATACACCCACAAATCCGCCACAAATGAGTGACACAATTCACAAAAAAATAATAAAATCGGATAAATGGTCGAAAAAAAACCAATCAGGCCACAATAGATAGTGATCAATATCACTATTCTAGTGATTGGATTTATGCGAAATATGTGATTTAAATCACAATATATTTTCGGCACGAACCGGCCTTCGCAAGAAAACCACCCCGTGCCGAAACCACCTTAGTGGGGCAGGAAATTCTGGGATTTGAGCGTCGTGAACAGTTTCTGCTGCTGATTGGCGATATCGGTCATCATGCTGTTGTACTGATCCACCTGCTGCTGGGTGTGGAATTGTACGCCGTTGTTGCCAAACACCACCTGATTGCCCTGCGTCTGCAGATAATCTCCCACCTGCACCACGCTCTGCGCAAACGACGTGCTGGCCGGCACGACGGTTACCATCGCATTGGCCGGCAGGGAAACGGCGCGGTTATAAACTTTGTCGTATACCGTCTGCAATTCTTCCGGCTGTTTGAGCGCCCGGTGGGCGTTATCCGCCTGGGTTTTGGCGTTCTGCACCTGTGGGCTTAGCATATTGAGGCCGCCAAGCGCCTGGCGCAGGTTATCGCGCTGAGTAACGTAATCCTGCGGCACGCGAATGCGGGACACCACGTCCAGCATCGGCGTCAGGCTGCCTGCCAGCGCCTGATCCAGCTGCTGATTGAAAGCGGTCATGACAGCGTAATCCTGGGTAAAACGCCCGAAGCTCTGTTTCTGCTGTTCGGACAACGCCGGCAACTGGCGCCCTTCCTGCTGTGAAATCCCCTGCAGGAAGGTAATGAACGCCTGACGCGCGTCCTTGTCCTTGTCTCCACAGGCCGACAGTTGCAATGCCGCAACCAACATAACCACTGGCAGCAGCCAGCGCGAACGGTAATCCGCCAACATCATTACTACTCCTGTTTATTTTCACCACCGTGACCCGGCGGCCTTACTACTATCTATCACCAACGGGCTATCACCAATGAGCTATCACCAACGAGCCGTGTCACCCGACGAGTCATGTCGCCATAAGCGTAACCGAACCTGCCGCCGCGAGGGAAACACCACGCCTGTTTTTTTCGCCTAACGGCCGGTTCATCAATCAAGGACCGCTATTCTACGCCGGATCGACGCCATGCCACCCACAGAATCGTCTGTTCTGTTACCGCTGTTCTGTTACAACCACGATCACACCGCTTCGCGCAGGTTGCATATCATCTTGCACACAACGCACTATCTTGCACACAACGTACTATCTTGCACACAAGTAGTGCATCCCGACAATGCACGGCAGGTAATCGCCGGCGACAGATGGGCTGGCTAACACCATCGCGCAAAAAATATAATAAATTGAAAAATAAATAAAAAATAAGAAAAACGCCCGCAACGACTTCGTATCGACGCGCGACCTGGCAAGTATTTTGCTTTGTATCACCGGTAGCAGGAGCGATAGCGGGCAACCGGTGTCGCCAGACAATTTGGAAATGGGTGACTAGGGTTCCGGCTTCACTGCGCAGGTCCGAGAGTCACCGACCGCCCTCTGGCGGTTACACGGCGGGATAAAAGCCCGGGAGGATACAGCGAGATGCATGCTCGCCGCCCTCCTGCTTTTTTAGTGGTTGCGCCCAACGTCAGAGGACATTCGCCATGAAAACGATTCAACGATTACTGCTTGTTTGCGCCCTGGCGCTGTGCAGCGCCAATGCGCTGGCCGCCAACAAACCCGCCTTCAAACTCTGCTGGTCTATTTACGCCGGCTGGATGCCGTGGGACTACGCCCAACAACAAGGCATCATCAAAAAATGGGCCGACAAATACGGCATCGATATCCAGTTTGTTCAGGTCAACGATTACATCGAATCCGTTAATCAGTACACCGCCGGCGGCTTCGACGGCTGCGCCATGACCAACATGGACGCCCTGACCATTCCGGCAGCCGGCGGCGTGGACAGCACCGCGCTTATCGTCGGCGACTACTCAAACGGCAACGACGGCATTCTGATCAAAGGCACCAACAGCCTGACCGCGCTCAAAGGCAAGCCGATCAATCTGGTCCAGTTGTCGGTGTCTCACTACCTGCTGGCGCGGGCGCTGGAAAAGAACGGCATGAGCGAGAAAGACATCAAAGTGGTGAATACCGCCGATGCCGATCTGGTCGCCGCCTTCGGCACGTCGGACGTGCAGGCCATCGTTACCTGGAACCCGTTGCTGGCGGAAGCCAAAAAACAGCCGGGCAGCCAGCTGGCGTTTTCTTCCGCCCAAATCCCCGGCGAAATCCTTGACCTATTGGTGGTCAATACCGCCACGCTGAAGCAACACCCCGAACTGGGCAAAGCCCTGACCGGCGCCTGGTATGAAACTCTGCAAGCCATGTCCGGCGATAGCAGCGCCGCGCGTCAGGCCCGCACCTTCATGGGCCAGGCCGCCGGTACCGACCTGGCCGGATTTGACGAGCAACTGGCCGCCACCCACCTGTTCGCCACCCCGCAACAGGCGCTGGAGTTCGTCCAGAACGCTCAGTTGAAAACCACCATGCAGTCAGTAGCGGAGTTCTCCTTCCGTCACGGCCTGCTGGGCGACGGCGCGCCGGGCGCAGACGTGGTGGGGGTCTCCACTCCGGCTGGTCTGTGGGGCAACACCGGCAACGTCAAACTGCGCTTCAGCGACGAGTTCCTGAAGCTGGCGGCCGGCAACAAGCTGTAACACGGGAGAACGCCGGATGCGCAAATTGATCAACTACCAGCCGCTGCCGCTGACGCGCGGGATGATGGGGTTTCTGCCGCTACTGGCGCTGCTGCTGGTCTACCTGATGGCGTCCGACGCCCGGCTGGCGGCGAACGCCGCCGACAAACTGCTGCCAGGCCTGAGCGCGATGGCGCAAGCCATGCATCGCATGGCGTTTGAGCCCAACGAGCGCACCGGCGAATACCTGTTGTGGGTCGACACCGCCGCCAGCCTGCTGCGGCTGTTGACCGGCGTGGGCTTAAGCGCGCTGCTGGCGCTGGTGTTCGGCCTGCTGTGCGGCGCACTGCCGTCGGTACGGGCCACCCTGTCGCCGCTGATCACCCTGTTTGCGCTGATCCCGCCGCTGGCGGTGCTGCCAGTCCTGTTCATCTGTTTCGGGCTGGGCGAGGTGTCAAAAGTGGTGCTGATCATGGTGGGTATCACACCGTTCATCATCCGCGACCTGCAACTCTACATCCAGAGCCTGCCGCAAGAGCAACTGGTGAAGGCGCAAACCCTCGGCGGCCACAGCGGCCAGATCCTGTGGCGGGTGATCCTGCCGCAGCTGATGCCGCGCTTGCTGGATGCGGTGCGCCTGTCGCTCAGTTCCGCCTGGCTGTTCCTGATCGCCGCCGAAGCCATTGCCGCCACCGAGGGGCTGGGCTACCGCATCTTCCTGATGCGCCGCTATCTGGCGATGGACGTCATTATGCCTTACGTCGCCTGGATCACGGCGCTGGCGTTCCTGCTCGATGTGCTGCTGCGAGTCATCAGCCGTCGCGGCTGGCCCTGGTATTACTCGAAATGAGCCGTTGCGGAATGCAGGAGAACCTATGTCGTTATTAACGCTAAAAAACATCAGGAAAGAGTACGACGGTCAGGTGGTGCTGGAACGGCTCAATGTTTCGGTTGAGGAAGGCGAATTCGTCTCCATCGTCGGCGCATCCGGCTGCGGCAAAACCACCTTTCTCAAGATGCTGCTCGGCACCGAAAGCCCCAGCAGCGGCCAGTTGCTGCTCGACGGCGCGCCGATGCCGCAGGAGCCGGACGAACACCGCGGCGTAGTGTTCCAGCGCTACTCGGTTTTCCCTCACCTCAGCGTGGCGGAAAACGTCATGCTCGGCGCGGAATTCGCCGAAGCCCGCTGGCTGGGCCGGGTATGGGGCCAACGTCGTCAAGCCCTGCGCGCCGAAGCGATGGCGATGCTCAGTCAGGTAGGGTTGGAGCAATCCGCCCATAAGTACCCGCACCAGTTGTCCGGCGGCATGCAGCAGCGGCTGGCGCTGGCGCAGGCGTTGATCAAACGGCCGCGTATTCTGCTGCTGGATGAACCGTTCGGCGCGCTGGACCCCGGCATCCGCGCCGAAATGCACCAGTTGATCAGCCAGTTATGGCAGGAGCACCGTCTGACCATTTTCATGATCACCCACGACCTTAAAGAAGGTTTTTCGCTCGGGTCGCGCCTGTGGGTGTTCGACAAGATCCGCCAGGACCCGCAAGCGCCGGACGCGTTTGGCGCCAGCATTACCTACGACCTTCCTCTGGAGCGCGCGCCTGCCGGTGTGCCGGCTTCAATGGGAGAACTGACTGACGGGCGGCGGCACGTCGCCTGATGGGAGGAATCACACAATGAACGATCATTATCAGACTGAACTGCCCGCCGGTTCGCACTGGTCGCTGGTGATGCGCCGCGGTACCGCGCTGCGCCTGACCGACATCGAAGGCGGCACCAACGTGGGCATGCTGTTCTATAACCCGGAAAATCCGCTGGAGCGTTACAACGCGCCGGACACGCTCAAATGCCAGCACACGTTTCGCCTGACCGCCGGCCACTGCCTGTACTCGGATATGGGCCGTATTTTCTGCGGCATCGAAACCGACAGTTTCGGCTGGCATGAAACCGTGTGCGGCACCAGCAACGCGCAGCAGGTGGCGCGTCAGTTCGGCGAACTGAGCTACCAGCAGGCGCGTAACAGCCGTCACCAAAACGGCTACGACAGCTTTCTGGTGGAACTGGCGAAATACGGCCTCGGCAAACGCGACATGGCCGCCTGCGTCAACTTTTTCGCCCGCGTGAGCAGCGACGACGACGGCAACCTGACGCTGGAACAGCAGGGGCAACCCGGCGCTGGCGTCACGCTGCGTTTCGCTATGGATACGCTGGTTATCCTGCATACCTGCCCGCATCCGCTCAACACCGCCGCCGACTATCCGCACCATCCGGCCCTGCTGACGCTGGACTATCAGCGCGCGCCGCTGCCGGACATCTGTCTGGCGCGACCGGAGAACCGACGCGGGCTGCGCAACAACACGCTTTACTATCTGGCTGAGCAACCACAAGGAGTCTGATTATGATCCAGACCAGTCAGCGCGACCCCGCCACGGCGGTTTACCGCGCCACCCTTCCCGCCGGCGACTACTGGCTGCACCGCATCGAAGCCGGCCAGACGCTGCGTATTACCGATCTCGAAGGTAATCAGGCCGCCGACACCCTGTTCTACAACGCCGACGATACCGCCGAGCGCTACAGCGTGACCGATACGCTGCGCGGTCAGCGCAACGTGTTTCTCACCACCGGCAGCGTACTACGCTCCAATGAGGACCGCCCGATGCTGGAAATCGTGGCGGATACCTGCGGGCGTCACGACACCCTCGGCGGCGCCTGCGCCACCGAGAGCAACACCGTGCGCTACGACCTGGAAAAACGCCACATGCACGCCTGCCGCGACAGTTGGATGCTGGCCGTGGCGCAACACCCGGAATACCACCTGACCAAACGCGACATCACCCACAACATCAACTTTTTCATGAACGTGCCGGTCACGCGGGACGGCGGTTTGACCTTCGCCGACGGCATCTCCGCACCGGGGAAATACGTGGAAATGGTGGCGAAAATGAACGTGCTGGTGCTGATCTCCAATTGTCCGCAGTTGAACAATCCCTGTAACGGCTACAACCCCACCCCGATCGACATCGCCGTCTGGTAAACGCGGCGGCAACGGCACGCATCGGGAACAGCGACGCGCGGGACGACCCGCAGCAGCGTCCGAGACTTCGCAGGACGACCTGCCCGTAAGAGACTCTGTCATGTTTGAGCGAGTACTGATTGCCAACCGTGGCGCTATCGCGGTGCGTATCATCCGCACCCTGAAAAAAATGGGCGTGAAAGCCATCGTCGTTTACGCCGAAGCGGATCGTCATTCGCTGCACGTGCGTCAGGCGGACGAAGCCTGGCCGCTGGGCGACGGCCCGGTGCGCGACACCTACCTGAATCAGGACAAATTACTGCACATCGCCGCGCAAAGCGGCGCGCAGGCGATTCACCCCGGCTACGGTTTTCTGAGCGAAAATGCCGGCTTTGTTACTCGCTGCGAACAGGCGGGCCTGGTCTTTCTCGGCCCGACCGTGGCGCAGATGACCGCTTTCGGCCTCAAGCATCAGGCGCGCGCGCTGGCGCAGCAGAATGACGTGCCGCTGTTGCCCGGCAGCGGCCTGCTCACCTCGCTGGACAGCGCCTGCGAGCAGGCGCGACGCATTGGTTATCCGGTGATGTTAAAGAGCACCGCAGGCGGCGGCGGCATCGGCATGCAGCGCTGCAATGACGAAGACCAGTTGGCCGATGCCTTTACCCGCGTGAAACGGCTGGCGGGCAACAACTTCGCCGACGACGGCGTGTTTCTGGAAAAATTCATCGCCCGCGCCCGCCACATCGAAGTGCAGGTATTCGGCGACGGCCGGGGCAACGTGATAGCCCTTGGCGAGCGCGACTGTTCCGCCCAGCGTCGCAACCAGAAAGTGATTGAGGAAACCCCGGCCCCCAACCTTGGCGACAGCGTGCGCGCCGAACTACAGGCCACCGCCATCCGGCTGTGTCAGGCGGTGAACTACCGCAGCGCGGGCACGGTAGAGTATGTGTACGACGAAAGCAGCAAGCAGTTCTGGTTCCTGGAGGTCAACACCCGCCTGCAGGTGGAACACGGCGTGACCGAGATGGTGTACGGCGTCGACATCGTGCAATGGATGGTGACGCTGGGCGCCGGTTGTCTGCCGCCGCTCCACACGCTTGCCGCCGCGCCGCGCGGCCACGCTATTCAGGTGCGGCTGTACGCCGAAGACCCGGCCAAACAGTTCCAGCCGTGTGCCGGGTTGCTGAGCAACGTCAGCTTTCCGCAGGCGCTGCCCGGCCTCACCCTGCGCATCGACCACTGGCTGGACAGCGGCAGCGAGGTGTCGCCATTTTATGACCCGATGCTGGCGAAAGTCCTCGTTCACGGCGCCAGCCGCGACGCCGCGCTCGACGGTATGGCGCAGGCGCTAGACGCCACGTCGCTGTACGGCATCGAAACCAATCTCGACTGGCTGCGCCACCTGCTGACCCTGCCCGCCGTCAGGTGTGGAGACATCATCACCGCGACGCTGGGCAGCGTCGTCTGGCAGCCCGCGACACTGGATGTCCTCGGCGGCGGCACGCTCACCACCGTGCAGGATGCGCCCGGCCGCACCGGCTACTGGCATGTCGGCGTGCCGCCTTCCGGTCCGTTCGACGTTCGCTCCTTCCGGCTCGGCAACCAGCTGCTGGGCAACGCGCCGGATGCCGCCGGGCTGGAGATCACCCTGCGCGGCCCGACGCTGCGCTTCAACCACGACTGTGCGTTCGTTATCACCGGCGCCGCCATCGACGCCCGGCTGGATGATGTTCCACTCGCCAGTTGGCGGACTCACCATGCCCGCGCCGGGCAAACGCTGACGCTTGGCGATATTCAGGGCGCCGGCTGCCGCAGCTACCTGTTGCTGGCCGGCGGTCTGGCCTGCCCGACGTATCTGGGCAGCCGCAGCACCTTCACGCTCGGCAAATTCGGCGGCCATGCCGGGCGGGCGTTGCGCGCCGGCGACGTACTGCATCTGGCCGCCCCCGCGCTGCCGGTCGCTGACGCCGTCTTACCCGCCCCCGACTGGAACTCTCACTGGCAATTACGGGTGGTTTACGGGCCGCACGGCGCGCCGGACTACTTTACCCCAGAGGATATCGAGGCGTTTTTCGCCGCCGACTGGCAGGTGCATTACAACTCCAGCCGCACCGGCATCCGGCTGATTGGCCCGAAACCTCAGTGGGCGCGAACCGACGGCGGCGAAGCTGGCATGCACCCGTCCAATATCCATGACAACGCCTACGCCTTCGGCACGGTGGATTTTACCGGCGATATGCCGGTCATCCTGGGGCCGGACGGCCCGTCGCTGGGCGGGTTCGTCTGCCCGGCCACGGTGATCCACGCCGATTTATGGAAACTCGGCCAGTTAAAAGCGGGTGACAGCATTCGTTTCATGCCGGTAACGCTGGAACAGGCCGACGAACTGGCGCGCGAAGCGGAATGCGCCATCTCCGCCGCTCGCCCGATCGTGGAGCCGACCCTCGCCGCCTGCTGCCCATCGCCCGTGCTGTACCGCCGACCGGCGCAAGACGATCGACCATCGGTGACCTGCCTCGCCGCAGGCGACCGTTTCCTGCTGCTGGAGTATGGCGAGCACCAGTTGGATATCGCCCTGCGTTTTCGCGTGCACGCGCTGATGCAGTGGCTGGAACGGCATCCGTTGCCGGGCGTGCAGGAGCTGACGCCGGGTATCCGCTCGCTGCAAATCCATTTCGATAGCCTGCAATGCCCGCGCGATGCACTGCTGGCGCATCTGCAGCAAGCGGACGACGCGCTCGGCAATCTGCAGGATGCCGCCGTTCCCTCCCGCACCGTGTGGCTGCCGCTCAGTTGGGACGACGACGCCTGCCGCGAGGCCGTCACCCGCTATACCCAGTCGGTCAGGCCCGGCGCCCCCTGGTGCCCCAGCAACATCGAATTCATCCGTCGCATCAACGGGCTGGATTCGGCGGATCAGGTTAAAGACATCGTGTTCAGCGCCCGCTATCTGGTGATGGGGCTGGGAGACGTCTACCTCGGCGCGCCGGTCGCCACCCCGCTCGACCCGCGCCACCGGCTGGTCACCACCAAGTACAACCCGGCCCGCACCTGGACGGCGGAAAACTCGGTCGGCATCGGCGGCGCGTATCTGTGTGTATACGGCATGGAAGGCCCTGGCGGCTATCAGTTCATCGGCCGCACGTTACAGATGTGGAACCGCGATCGACAAACCGACGCCTTTCGTCAGCCCTGGTTGCTGCGGTTCTTCGATCAGATTCGCTTTTATCCGGTCAGCGCGCAGGAGCTGCTGGCTGCCCGCGAGCGCTTTCCGTGGGGAGATTACCCATTGCGTACCGAAGAAGGGGAGTTCCGCCTCGCCGACTATCAGCGGAATCTGGTGGAGCAGCAACCGGCGATCGACGCTTTCCAGCAGCAACGCCAGCGGGCATTTGACGAGGAACTGGCGCGCTGGCGCGCCGACGGCCAGTTCACCTTCGACAGCAGCCTGCAAGAGACGGCCAGCGACGATGAGGTGATCCCGGCTAACGGTTACGGTGTGGAAAGTCAGGTGGCAGGGAGCGTGTGGCAATGGCTTGCCGCCCCCGGCGATAGCGTCAGCGCCGGGCAAATCGTCGGTATTCTGGAGTCGATGAAAATGGAAATTCCCATCACCGCGCCGGTCGCGGGCATTATCCACACGCTGCACCGTCAACCCGGCCATCAGGTGCAAGCGGGGCAGTTGCTGATGGTGATCGAACCGGCGGAGCATTAACCGGTAAAACATTCAGTAGTCAAACATTCAGTAGTAAAACATCAGTCCAATAAAGCGTCAGTCCAATAAAACATGCATACAATAAACCCGCGCGTTGGTAGCGTGCGGGTTTATTTCATTTCACTGCATCACTGCATCAAGACATCAAGCGGACGCCACTTACTCCTTGGTCGCGCCAGCCATCAATCCGTTCATGAAATAGCGTTGTAGCGCCAGGAAAATCGCCAGCATCGGCAATACCGCCATCGCCGACATCGCTAACAGGCGCGGCCAGTTGATATCAAACTGACCGACGTTACTGGCCAGCGCCAGTTGCACCGTCCATTGGCTCTGATCGCTGATGACCAGAAACGGCCACAGAAAATCATTCCAACGCCAGACGAAGGTAAAGGCCGCCAGTGTGGCGATTGCCGGTAACGACAGCGGCACCACGATACGCCACAGGATTCGCCACTCTCCGGTGCCTTCCAGACGCGCCGCTTCCAGCAGGCTGTCAGGAATGTTGCGGATATACTGCCGCATCAGGAACACCCCGGTAGGCGTCGCCGCCGGCGCGATAATCACCCCCCACAGCGTATTGAGCAGATGCAGGTCGCGCAGCAGCAGGAAAATCGGAATCAGGATAATCTGCAGCGGGATCATCAGCGCACACATGATGACCATGAAAACCAGCGTATCCCCCCGAAACCGGAATTTCGCCAGCGCATAGCCCGCCATCACGCTGATCGTGACCGACAGCAGCGATGACAGGACGGAAACGAAAAAGGAGTTGCCGAGCGTATGAACAAAGTTGGTGTTGACGAACACATCGACAAAATTCTCCAGCGTCGCGTTTTGCGGCCACAGCGATGGCGGCCAGGCGAAAATCTCATCGACCGACTTCAGCGCGTTGGAAAAAATCCAGATTGGCGGCAACAGGAAAAACAGCAGCATGAAACCAATGATTATCCAGCGCGTCAGCAGAGATGACCCCTTCATTTGAAACTCCTCGACAGACGAAGTTGGATGACCGACAGCGCGAACAAAATCACGAACAGCACCACCGATTGTGCCGCTGCAACCCCTGCTGTCGCCGGTTGCATGAAGGCATTTTCATAAATGGTCTGAATCAGATAGACGGTGGCGCGTCCCGGCCCACCGCCCGTCAGCGAAATCACCAGTTCGTAGACCTTGAAGGCTTCTATCGATGACAGCACCACCACGACCACCACGCTGGGTTGCAGCAGCGGCAGGGTAATGCGCCAGAAGGTGCGCCAGCGGCTGGTTCCGTCCATGCGGGAGGCCTCATACAAATCCTCCGGAATGGCCGTTAATCCCGCCAACAGGATCATCATATTGAAGCCCGCGCTGGCCCACACCCACACAATCACCACCGCAATCTGCGCCATGGTTTCCTGTTGTAGCCAGGGAACCGGGCTGATATCCACCAGGCTCAGTACATAGTTGATTAATCCAGAGTTATAACCAAACAGCCATTTCCACATGATGCCGATGGTCAGCAGGCTTATCATCGACGGGAAAAAGACGATGGTTCGCGCCAGTCCGAATCCCCGCATCTGGGGCGCCAGCAACAGCGCCATACACAGAGCGATGACCAGATTAAGCGGCACGGCAAATACCACAAACACCACCGTGCGCAGCAGCACATGCTGAAATTCGGGGTCAGTAAATACCTGGATAAAGTTATCGATCCCGACGAATTTAGGCTGCGTGCTGGCGACCTGAGGCAACACCACCACACCGCGTTGAAATACCGACATCCAAAACCCTTGCAGTAATGGATAGAAGGTGAACAACAGCAACAACCCAAACGACGGCAATATCAACAAATAAGGCCAGTACTTCCTGAGACGACGAGTAAACACTCCCGAACCTTGCGACATGACTGCCAGACTGGCCGGCTCCGGATTCATCACTTTCATTGAGATGCCCCTAGTCCATCCTGGGCAGCCTTCATGATTTTCTCGATGGCCTGCTCTGGCGTTATCTGATGAGTAACCGCCTGCATAACCGCGTCTTTCATTGGTGCCCAGACGAACTGCATCGCTTCATTGGCCTGATCCGCCGCCGCATAAGCCGGGCTTTCCACCAGTTCATGCTGCATCAGCGCCATCGCCTGGCTGATTTTCGGATCCTCATATTTCACCGGCTCATCGGACAAGGTGGCCGGGATCATGCCGATCGGTACGGAAAGACGTTTCAGGACATCCGGCGAGGTCAGCCATTTGATCACACTGGTAGACTCATCGAGGTGTTTACTGGTGTTGAACGCCACCACGTATTCGCCGCCGTACACACTGGATTTCACCGTACCCCGTGGGGTATAGCCGGCACGCCAGTCGAATTTGGCGCGTTGCGCCAGCGAGCTTAACTGCCAGCTACCGGTCATCCAGGCCACCGCCTGCCCACCGATAAACAGCTCTTTCGGGTTATCCGAACTGGAGCCTGACCACTGCCCGCGCGGCATGTAGTCATCGGCGATTTTCACGAAATCCGCCAGCGTTTTGGCCGCTTTCTGTTTATCCATCACCACTTTATACGGCGGCTCGGTGGAAAAAACATGGTTGCCATAATGGTATTCGTGGATGATCCAACGGCTGGCGGAAACGTCCCACACCAGCGGATAACGGACATGGGCTTTCTGTGCGACTTCTTTAATCTTCGGCAGGAACTCTTCCCACGTCCAGCCGGTCTGCACATCCGGCAGGGCAACACCCGCCTTCTTGAAGGCATCGGCATTCAGCAACAGCCCGGTGGACGTCACATACAGCGGGGCTGCTATCGCTTTATCACCGAGTCTGGCGCCGTCCGCCCATCCTTTGATGTACTGATTCAGGTAGTCTTTGCCAAAATACTGATTGAAATCGACCAGATAGGGGCGAATGACTGCCTCCATCGACGACGTTTTGGAGATGTCCGGCATACCGGAACCCGATGCGGCGTATTGGCGGAATTTCTGGATCACATTGTCATAAGGAACCAGTTGCAGATTAAAGGTGGTCTGTGGATGCTGCTGCGTATATTCATTCAGTAGCTGCTTGAGTACGGTGGATTCATTTTTATCCGTCTCGTACCACATGATCGTCAACTCGGCCGCCTGCAATGATGAACATGCAAGCGTCATAGCACCAGCCAGTACTGCGATAACAGTCTTTTTCTTCATGATGTGTTTCCTGATCAATGTTATTGCATCACACAGTCAAACTACGCTGCGATTACTGTCCGCCGTCAAAGTGATGACGATACTTCATCACCACCGCAGCCGGCATACTGCTCCACCCCTGTAATAACGATCCCCGGCCAAACGGCGGTGAGAAGTACTCCACCGCACCGGCCCATCCCTGTTCCAGACAGGTCATCCACCAACGCGTCAGCGGGTATTCACTGCCCGGCATGCCGTACTGCAACAACGTATCGGCGTACAACCCATCCAGATAAGGCCAGTCAGAGCCATTGTGATAACGCAGGGCAAAGGCCGACTTGGCGCGTGTATCGCTGCGGCGTTTGAACGGCGGCCACGCACACAGCACCCCCCAGTCGCCATAACGCTGTTCACTGTTGTGACGACTCTCCAATCGGGCCTGAACCCGACGCAACACCGCCTCGGCACGCCCGGCATCCACCGCGCCGTAGCGCAGCAACGTCAGGCTGTCGAGCGTGAGGTGGTCTTCAATAAATTCCCCCGGACGACCATAATCCGCGTAATGACCATCCGGCTGTAATAACACGGCATCAAGGTGGCGGGACGCCTGAGACGCCAGACGTGCGCAACGCTCCGCCAGCGCCGGATCGCGTTCTGCCGCCCATTGCGCCACCGCGTTAACCGCGCCAAACCACAGGCCAAGATCGTAGGCAACGTAGCCAAAACGGTAGACGTTATCCGCCCAGTCCCGGTCGTTGTGCGACGGTTTTTGAGGCAGGCCATCCTCATGGAGAATAAAGCCTTCGTAACGTGTAATGATGGTGGCGATCTGCGGCCAGTACTGCTCGCAGGGAGAAACATCCCCCGTGACCCGCACGTAGTCGGCAATCGTCAGAATAAAGAACAGCGGGCTGTCAAAATGGTCACTCCACCAGTCTTGCGGACGGCTGTGGTTTTCTTTGACGGCGGGGTTATGGCGTCGTGCGTCTTCCCAGGCGGCGGACAAACCGGGGCCATTGAGGATAACCCCGCTCGGCGCTTCGCCGGTCGGCTGCAACCCTGCCGCCATCAGGTGGATTTCCTCCAGCACAATCTGCGGCTGTAACGGCAGCAACGCCTGCAACGTCCAGTAACCGTCGCGATAATACGTGCGAGCCGGGGCGCTGTAGTCCATCCCTGCCGCCAGCCCGGCGAACTTCCCGGTATGGTCGTAACGGATGCTCGACAACGCGGCATGCAAACTCTGTTGCACCATGCTACGCAGTAGCGGTTGCGCCTGTGGTAACTGGTCGCAGTCATCGATATAACGCTGCGCCTCCAGCCTGATCTGCTCGGTGCTGAGCGACAGACCGCGCAACGCTTCCGCATCATCGTTACCGGCGGCGATCAGTACATCGTTATCGCGTTGCTCGACAATCACTACCCCCCAGGGCAGTACCCACCGCTGCTGCGTCCCTTGCTTATCACGCAATGCCCGTCCAGCCTGCTGATCCCACCAGGCACGTCTTTTCGCCGGATAAAAGCGCAGGAACGTAGTCTGCGTGAGCAACACCACAGGCTGTGATTGCGCCACATAAAAGCCTTGTTTTTCGCTCAGCAGACGATTGGGTGCAAAGGTACAAGGCCCGCTAAACGGTGCGACATGAATACGTCCCAGCGTGCCGCTGCCCCATAGGGCCAGTTGCATGATGCCCTCTTCGGCAGAGAATGACCCTTGTACGCGCCGTGCCATAAAGGGCAGTAACGGCGCGGCGGTGCTGAGCAGTTGTCCGTCCAACTGGGGTTTCAATACCCATTCTGACGGCAACACCGAAATGTTATTGCTGTTCATACCGCTTCCCTCACATCATGCCAGGCTAATGCGGCCAGGCAGTGTTCTCTGGCCAGATGCACGGCCCCGACCACACCCGCTTCATCCAGCAAGGCGCTGCCGACCAACTGAACCGGCACCGGCAGCAATGTCTGTACATGCTGACGGACGCGCTCATGAAACGCGGGTCTCGCACCAATTCCGCCGCCCAGCACCAGCCATTCAGGATTAAGCAAACTCACTGCTGAAGCCACGCCCAACGCGGCAATCTGTGCGGTGTGTTCCAGCACGGTACGCGCCTGCTCGTCCCCTTGTTCCGCCCGGCGGAAAATATCGATAACCTCAGTCTCTCCGCCCAGATAACGCTGGCGAATCGCGCTGCTGCTGACGCGATCTTCAAACACCCCGCCTGCGGAAATTCTGGCGTCGTCGTAAGGTGTTGCGCTCAATGGTAATAAGGCGATTTCCCCCGCCATACCGTTGTGCCCGCTGATGATGCTGCCTTGTGTAATAATTCCCATACCGACACCGGTACCGAAGGCGATAAACACCAGCGAGTCGCTGCCTTTGCCATGCCCATAGTGGTATTCCCCCAATGCTGCCAGGTTGACGTCATTTTCGAATACCACCGGGCACGACTGCCCATCAGGCAGAGAAAACAGGTTGGGTAAGCGGGCGGGAAGGCGCAGGTTAGGCGAAAGCTGTACATTGCGTTGTTTATCGATTGAACCGGGAATACCGATAGCGACATGTTTCAAGCGGTTCGGTGTGATATGTGCCTGTTGCAGTAGTGCCTGCGCCAGCGACGACATGTGTTGCAGCGCCGCCTGTTCATCACCTTTAGCGGTAGGCTGCGACGTGTGCGCCAATACCTCCCCGCTCAACGTTGTCAGCCGCCCATTGACTTTTGTGCCGCCCAGATCAAAACCAATCACCACAGGCGACTGCGGGTGTAATTCAACACCCGGTGACTTCTGCTGGATAATGTGCTGTTTTTCCATAAAATTCATCAAATTCTGCACACTCCCCGGCGTAATATCGAGGGCGGCAGCCCAGCCGGAAGTCGTTTCCAGCGACAGACGCTCCAACTGAGAAAGCGCGTTTGCAAGAGTTTTACCAAGTGGCTGCGAGTTCGCCATATAACGTCCTTTTTCTCCGACGTGGATTACTGCCATCAATAACTGCTATAATTAGTTCATCAACATGACGAATTAATATCCTTTCCGGTGAATACCGTCAACATGAACCATGAGTCAAATAATAATTTTCTCTGGCAGATGAACAGAAACGAGAGCGAGATAACACTTTTATTGCATAATATGCAGGCATCTCTGGTGATCGCGTTTCCTGATTCAATACCGTCCCGATGAATAATTGAGAACAAATAAGTGATTGAAATAGAAAATGATGTTCCAGTTCTTCGCCAGATATCCGTCCGTG
The DNA here is from genome assembly GCF_000406145.1 of Dickeya dadantii NCPPB 898. Classification (NCBI taxonomy): domain Bacteria; kingdom Pseudomonadati; phylum Pseudomonadota; class Gammaproteobacteria; order Enterobacterales; family Pectobacteriaceae; genus Dickeya; species Dickeya dadantii. Next base: position 4,700,698 of record NZ_CM001976.1, read on the forward strand.
CCGTGATGGAGTACCTGCTGCATGCGGGACCGGCATCCCGCGCGGCGATGGCGAAAGCGACCAGGCTATCCAAGCAGACCATGTCTGAAGTGATTCTGATCCTGGAAGAGCGGGGGTGGGTTCGCCCTTGTGGGCTCGAATCAGGTAAGGTCGGGCGCGCCGCCATGAATTACGAGATCGCCGACGATCTGGCTTACGTGCTGGGTATGGACGTCGGCGCCACCAGCATTCGGCTGAGCCTGGTTAACCTCCGCGGCAATGAAATAGCGCATTACGAAGAGGAAAACGATAACTCGGGCGGCATCAACCTGGTCAATCGCCTGTGCCAGTTAAAAAAGGATTTGCTGGCTCAGCAACAGATAGACGAACGTAAGTTGCACAGCGTCAGCGTCGCCATTCCCGGCGTTATCAATCAGAAAACCGGCACGCTGGATATGGCGCCCAACCTGAAAAATATGAGCGGCTTCGCGCTACGAGACAGCATGCAGCAGGCTTTCGGCTGTGAAGTGCTGATCGAAAACGACATCAATGCCGCGGCCATCGGCGAATACTGGCGGGGATGCGGGCAGGATGATCACTCACTGGCCTTCATTTCGCTGGGTACCGGGATTGGTCTGGGGCTGATACTGGAAGGGATTCTGCTGCGCGGCGCGATGGGTGCGGCCGGTGAGATCTCTTATCTGCCGCTGGGCGGCGATGCCTATACGTCAGAGAGTCTACGTCAGGGGACGCTGGAATCGGTACTGGGAGCCGCAGGCATCAGCAAGCGCTACCATTTTGCAGGCGGCGCCGCCAATACGCCGGTCCGGGAGATTCTAAGCCGTTACGCCGATAAAGAGCCCGCCGCCATCGTGACCATCGAAGAAACCGCCCGTACCGCCGCCTTACTGGTCCTGTCGGTGTCACTGATGTTTGACCCTGAAAGCATTATCATTGGCGGTAATATTGGCATCCGCCCGGAACTGACCGAGCGCATTCGTTTTTACCTGAACAATTGCTCGCCTCACCCAATCCAGCTCAAGTCCAGTACCCTCGGGTCACAGTCGGTGCTCACCGGGTCTGTAGCTATATCACTGAATAAATTACATAATTATCTTTTTGGCTTACCCGAGTTATCGCGGCAGATCTCCTTGCCGAAGCATCTCTGATCCTACCCGCCATGTCGGAGAATCACTCCGGCATGGCAGAGTTGAGGCAACCGCCAGGTCACGCGGGAAAACACGCTTTTCTTGCCCGATATATCCCCCTATCGAACCGCTGGCTGACAGCGATCCTCAACGTAGCGATAAGAAAAAACTATCATAACCACCTAAATTATAAGTGATTTTCTTCATTCCTGCCTGATGTCACATTTTTTTAATTATTTAGTTCGACATATTGACGAACTAAATAAAGCTCCGTCATGATGTCATCCACTCCGGTAGCCGATCGGGTTTACATCGGCTAGCGCGTCTCTCAACAATGAGCGGTGGACGGAACGATCTGATGGCACAACTTAGGCTAAAAAATATCACGAAATCCTTCGGTAACACGCAGATCATCAAGGGTGTCGACCTTGATGTTAAAGACGGCGAGTTTGTGGTTTTCGTCGGCCCCTCCGGTTGCGGAAAATCGACGTTGCTCAGGTTGATAGCCGGTCTTGAAGACTGCACGTCCGGTACCATTGCCATTGGCGGCCATGACGTCACGCAGGTTTCGTCAAGCGATCGCGGTATCGCGATGGTGTTCCAGTCCTACGCCCTCTACCCGCACATGACGGTCGCGCAGAATCTCTCTTTCGGCCTGGAAAACACCCGTATGTCCAAAGCCGATATCCAGGCCCGCGTGCAGGAAGCCGCCCGCATGCTACAGATAGAACCCTATCTGACCAGAAGGCCGCGCGCGCTTTCCGGCGGTCAGCGCCAGCGCGTGGCCATCGGCCGTGCCATTGTACGCAACCCCAGTGTGTTTCTGTTCGATGAACCCTTATCCAATCTGGATGCCGCCTTGCGGGTGGATACCCGTTCGGAAATCATCAAGCTGCACAAACGGCTCAAAAGTACCATCGTTTATGTGACCCATGATCAGATAGAAGCCATGACGATGGCGGATCGCATCGCGATCCTCAATGCAGGTAAAGTGGAGCAGTTCGATAAGCCGCTGCAGCTCTTCCATCACCCCAGAAACCGTTTTGTCGCCGGTTTTATCGGCTCGCCAAAAATGAATTTTTACGCGGGAACCATTACGGCATTACAAGGCAATCAGGCGTCGATTGCTATCGATGCCTTCCCCCCGCTGACGCTGACGGTCAATCCAGAGCTGGCAGAGCCTGGCATGGCTATCGAACTTGGCATCCGCCCAAGCCACCTGCAATTAGACCCCACTCATAAACAGGCGCTGCCTTTCCGGGTGGATTACGCGGAAATGATTGGCACAGAAACCTATATGTACGGGCATATTGAAGGCAACGATAGCAAAACAACCTTACACCTGCCGGACAACCTCCATGTCGCCGAAGGGGATTTGCTGATGCTGGCATTACCGACCGAACGCCTGCACCTGTTCCGGCTCAGTGATGGGCTGTCGCTGGCTGCCAAAAAGCAAGACCTGGCCTGACAACGCCAGCCCGGTTTAGCGATATCCAATGACAAAAAAGCCTCCGGAAAGGAGGCTTTGGCATACACAGCGCTCTGCGCTGGTTATCCGGGCGTTTACTGCAACACCGAAATATCCGCGACTTTCAGGAACAGGTTGCGCAGTTCGTTGAGCAGCGTCAGGCGATTGATACGCACCTGCTGGTCATCGGCGTTAACCATCACCTTGTCGAAGAAGTTGTCCACCGGCTCGCGCAGTTGCGCCAGCTCGCCCAGCGCTTCCTGATAACGGCCTTCGGCAAACCACGGCGCCAGCTTGCTGGTCAGCGCGGTGACGTAGGTCGCCAGCTGGATTTCCTCATTCTCTTTCAGCAACGCCGCCTGCACGCTGTCGTTCAGCGTTTCGGTGGATTTAGCCAGAATGTTGGACACGCGCTTGTTGGCGGCGGCCAGCGCTTCGGCTTGCTCCAGCGTACGGAAGTGGCTTACCGCTTTCACACGGGCGTCGAAATCCGCCGGACGAGTCGGACGACGCGCCAGCACCGCCTGAATGGTGTCCACGCTGTGACCTTCTTCCTGATACCAGGCGCGGAAGCGGCCCAGCATGAACTCGATCACATCGTCCACCACGTTGGCGTTCCCTGCATTGATAGCACTCAGCTTGTCGCCGTACAGGCGCACCGCTTCTTCGGTCAGGGTTTGCAGATCCAGCGGCAGGCGTTTTTCCACGATGATGCGCAGTGCGCCCAGCGCGGCGCGGCGCAGCGCGAACGGGTCCTTATCGCCTTTCGGATGCTGGCCGATACCGAAGATCCCCGCCAGGGTATCCATCTTGTCGGCGATCGCCAGCGCACAGGCCACCGGCGAAGACGGCAGTTCATCACCGGCAAAGCGCGGCTGATACTGTTCGTTCAGCGCTACCGCCACGTCTTCGGCTTCGCCGTCGTGACGGGCGTAGTGCATCCCCATCACGCCCTGGGTGTCGGTGAATTCAAACACCATGTTGGTCATCAGGTCGCATTTGGACAGCAGGCCCGCACGTTTGGCGTGATTCACATCGGCGCCGATCTGTTCGGCCACCCAGCCCGCCAGCGCCGCGATGCGGTCGGTCTTGTCGCGCAGCGTGCCCAGCTGCTGCTGGAACAGCACGGTTTCCAGACGCGGCAGATGGTCTTCCAGGCGTTTTTTACGGTCGGTATTGAAGAAGAATTCGGCGTCGGCCAGACGCGGACGCACCACTTTCTCGTTACCGGCGATGATCTGCTGCGGGTCTTTCGATTCAATGTTGGCGACGAAAATGAAATTCGGCAGCAGCTTGCCGTCGTTGTCGTAAACCGGGAAGTATTTCTGGTCGCCTTTCATGGTGTACACCAGCGCTTCCGCCGGCACCGCCAGGAATTTCTCTTCGAATTTGGCGGTCAGCACCACCGGCCATTCCACCAGCGAGGTGACTTCTTCCAGCAGGCTGTCGCTCAGGTCGGCATTGCCGCCAATCTTGCGCGCCGCGTCTTCGGCGTCGGCTTTGATTTTGGCTTTACGCGCCTCGTAATCGGCGAGCACCTTGCCGCGCTCCAGCAGAATCTGCGGGTACTGGTCGGCGTTATCGATAGTGAATTCCGGCTCGCCCATAAAGCGGTGACCACGGATGGTGCGGGCGGAATCGATGCCCAATACGGTGCCCGGCACCAGTTCGTCGCCCAACAGCAGAGTCACGGTGTGTACCGGACGCACAAATTGAGTTTCTTTATCGCCCCAATGCATCAGTTTCGGGATCGGCAGCTTCGCCAGCGCGGTGCTGACCATGCCCGGCAACAGCGCCTGCGCCGCTTCACCCTTCACCTGAGCGCGGAACAGCAGCCATTCGCCCTTGTCGGTGGTCAGGCGTTCGGCTTGATCGACGGTGATGCCGCAGCCGCGCGCCCAGCCTTCCGCCGCTTTGGTCGGTTTGCCTTCGGCGTCAAACGCCTGCGCGATGGCCGGCCCGCGTTTTTCCACTTCCCGGTCCGGCTGAGAAGCGCTCAAACCGGCTACTTTCAGCGCCAGACGGCGCGGCGCGGCGAACCAGTTGACCGACTGATAACCCAGCCCGGCGGCATCCAGTTCAGCGGTAAAGTTGGCGGCAAAAGATTCCGCCAGGGTACGCAAAGCTTTCGGCGGCAGCTCTTCGGTGCCGATTTCCACCAAAAATGTTTTGTCTGTCATCGCTGCCTCTCAGCTCTGTTTACGATTGCACATCGGGAAGCCCAGCGCCTCGCGGGAGGCATAGTAGGCTTCCGCCACCGCTTTGGTCAGGGTACGAATCCGCAGGATATAGCGCTGACGTTCGGTCACGGAAATGGCTTTGCGCGCGTCCAGCAGGTTGAAGCTGTGGGCGGCTTTCAGAATGCGCTCGTAAGCAGGCAGCGGCAGCGGTTTTTCCAGCGCCAGCAACTGCTGGGCTTCTTTTTCGTACTGCTCGAAGCAGGTAAACAGGAAATCCACGTCGGCGTATTCGAAGTTATAGGTGGACTGCTCCACTTCGTTTTGATGGAACACGTCGCCGTAGGTGGTTTTACCCAGCGGGCCATTGCTCCACACCAGATCGTAGACGCTGTCCACGCCCTGAATGTACATCGCCAGACGTTCCAGACCGTAGGTGATCTCGCCGGTCACCGGTTTGCACTCCAGACCGCCCACCTGCTGGAAATAGGTAAACTGAGTCACTTCCATCCCGTTCAGCCACACTTCCCAACCCAGACCCCAGGCGCCCAGCGTCGGGTTTTCCCAGTTATCTTCCACGAAACGGATGTCGTGAATGGTCGGGTCCATACCCAGCTCTTTCAGCGAACCGAGGTACAGCTCCTGAATGTTGTCCGGCGACGGCTTAATGATCACCTGAAACTGATAATAGTGTTGCAGGCGGTTGGGGTTCTCACCGTAGCGGCCGTCGGTAGGACGGCGGGACGGCTGCACATAGGCGGCGGCGATCGGCTCCGGGCCAAGCGCGCGCAGGCAGGTCATAGGGTGAGAAGTGCCGGCGCCGACTTCCATGTCCAGCGGTTGGACGATGGTGCAGCCCTGACGCGCCCAGTAATCCTGTAACGTCAGGATCAGGCCCTGAAAGGTCTTGGTATCAAACTTTTGCATGTTGGATTCGCACGCGATACAAGTGGTTTTTACAATGAAGGCGCCAGTATACCCTCTGAGTGCAAGATATACAGCCAGAATGCGGCAACAACTTGGGCCGCATTATTCTGTAGCGGAGTTTTTCTTCCAGTTCCCGCGCGGCGATTAGCCCGCGAACACGGTATGCAGCATTTTCAGGCTCAGCAGCAACAATAACCCGGCGAACGCCTTTTTCAACGTGACGACCGGCAGCCGGTGTGCCAGACGCGCGTCCACCGGCGCGGTGAAGAAACTGACCGCGGAGATCAGCGCCACCGCCGGCAGCGAGACATAACCGACGCTGAATGCAGGTAAGCCGGTCGCCGACCAGCCGTTGATCATGTAACCCAGCGCGCCGGACAAGGCAATCGGCAGGCCGACCGCCGCCGAGGTACCGATGGCCTGTTGAATACGCACGTTGCACCAGGTCAGAAACGGCACGGTGAGCGACCCGCCGCCAATGGCGACCAGCGCGGAAATACCGCCGATAGTCAGCCCGGCCAGCGACATCCCCGGCACGCCCGGCAGTTGACGGTGGGGTTTAGGCTTGATGTTCAGTACCATCTGCAACGAGACGTACGCCATAAAGCAGGAAAAGAAAATCGCCAGCGCGTGGGTCGGCAACAGCGCCGCCAGCCAGGTGGCGGCGAAGGTCCCCACCAGAATCGCCGGCGTGATGCGCCACACCACCGGCCACAGCACCGCCTGATGCTGATGGTGGGTACGCAGGCTGGAGATGGCGGTAATCACAATCGCCGCCATCGAGGTGCCCAGCGCCAGATGCACCAAATGCGACGCTTCCACGCCCTGTGCGGCAAACAGTGCCGTCAGCACCGGCACCATGATGCCGCCCCCGCCAATACCCAGTAATCCGGCCATAAATCCCACCACGGCGCCCAGCGCCAGATAGGCCAGAATCCACTCAATCCCCATTATCGTCCCCTGTCGCTTATACTCTTTGTCATTTGATTCCGGCGTCATGCCTCACACGGCTCCTGTCTGCGCAGGGTTGCATCGCACCATGCTTAGGCTGATGATCGCCACACCACGCGGATGGTGCGCCGAAATCGGCCATCATCAATACCAACAATGCCGGTGAGTAGCAATGCCGGTGGATAGCCAATGTCTGCAGATAAACACTGTCTGTAGATAACAACCGTGGAGTAAGGGAGAAGAGGATGACACGCTGTGGATGGGTCACGCAGGATACGCTGTATCAGGATTACCATGACAACGAGTGGGGAAAACCCTGCACCGACGGCCGGGCGCTGTTTGAACTGCTTTGTCTGGAAGGCCAGCAGGCCGGGCTGTCGTGGATAACCGTGCTCAAAAAGCGCGAGCACTACCGCCGCTGCTTCCACGGATTCGATCCTCACCGCGTCGCGGCCATGACCGACGACGACGTAAACCGGCTGGTGCTGGACCCCGGCATCATTCGCCATCGCGGTAAAATCGAAGCTATTATCCGCAACGCCCGCGCCTGGCTGGCGATGCAACAGCAAGGGGAAGATTTCGCCGCCTTTATCTGGTCGTTCGTCAACCATCAACCGGTGATCAATCACCCCGCGGCGCTGGCCGACGTGCCGGCGAAAACCGCCGTGTCGGACGCGATGTCCAAAGCGCTGAAAAAACGCGGCTTTACCTTTATCGGGTCCACCATCTGCTACGCCTTTATGCAGGCCGCCGGGCTGGTGAACGATCATACCACCGCGTGCTTCTGCCACCCGGAGGCGTCGTGATCCGACCCTACCGGCCGCAGGACCTGGAACCGCTGGTGGTGTTATGGCTGGAAAGCACGACGCTGGCGCATCCGTTTATCTCGCCGCGCTATTGGCTGGAAAGCGAGGAACTGGTGCGCGGGCACTATATTCCCCACTCGCAGACCTGGATTTATGAGGATGCGCAGGGCATCGGCGGTTTTATCAGCGTGATGGATCAGCGTTTTATCGGCGCGCTGTTTGTCCACCACAACCTGTACGGCCAGGGCGTGGGCGCCGCGCTGATGCAGCACATCCAACACCGCTTTCCCATGCTCAGCCTGGAGGTCTACCAACAAAACCGCCGCGCCTGCACCTTTTACCGCAAACAGGGGTTTATTACCGTGCAGGAAAGCTATCAACCCGAAACCCAGGCTAACCTGCTTGTCATGCACTGGCAGGATCAAGAGCTGCTCGCCTCCGTCATGTCCTGAATCTGGTTTTGGGTAACCGGGGAGACGGTTAGCACGACGCTGACGATCCAGCGTCACCTTAATATTGCTCGTTATAACTCCAGGCATGGGTGAGAGCAGTACTGAACTCAAGAGCATATACCCTTGACAATGTCTCCTGTAAAAGCTCATCCAACTCTTCTTCTGTTAGTTCATTTTCCAGACTGTAAAACTCTTCAATTTCTTTAAGTTCCGCGTTAATAGCTTGTTTCCTGCTATTAAACAAAACAGTGTCATCATTTAAATTAAAAACACGAATAGTTTCCGAAGCCCTTACATGCTCAGCATCGGTAAGACCAGTACGGGGGCGAACCTTCCCAGTCGTCAAAAAATGAAGAAAGAATGACGGATTTTCCTCATCCGGTTTAATCAAATTCTCAGGTCTATATCCACCAGCGCCGTTATCTTTATAAATCCCACAACGCAACCATCCACCCTTCTGCGAAGTATCACCGCAAGAGCCGAACAGATTTGCCCAGTCAAAAATTAAATCAGCATGCTCTTCACGCGTTCTGAAATGCTCAATGTGTTTACGATTTAAACGGCATTCACAATAGGCACAAAAACCATGTTGCATAGCATCCAAGGCAGTCCAGATTTCATCCTTATTCGCAGCGCCCCAATGATCATGACCAGCGATTAGTTGATTTAAGCATTCTGGAGCTTCAGACCTATCTAATTTTTTCATCCTTGCCGACCCTTATCCTGCTTCCTTGCTAGTGCCCTCAGCTTCATTGACTTGATTCGAATTAGGCTATCGCATCTCTTCAGTTCGAAACTATCCGGCCCGAAGTGTTCGCTTATTTTTTTATATAACTCTTTAGCTTCGAGGTTATTTTCGTAATCGCCTTGCTCCAATATAACCTCAAAATCCCCAACCCAATGAGACTCTGCAACACGAGGCGGTAATGCAAACACGTTCATAACCTGTTCAAGAATGTCAGAGTTAATTACACCTTTAGTTTGAAACTTTGGCGAATCAAGTACTACTTCAGTCTCATCTCCATCGTCTCTGAATTGTCGTATGCATCTTTTGTCAACAGTTGAAAGTACTATAGGGCTGTGTGTAGTTATGATTTGTTGGACATTGGGAAAGACTTTTCTCAGATTTTCAATTACATCTTGCTGCCACTTGGGATGAAGATGAAGCTCAATCTCATCAATCAATATAATGCCTCTTCCTTCGAACGGGTTTTTCATTAGCGGATTTAGCATAATCATCCGTCGGGCAAGATCGGCGACTAAACTAAGGAAAACACGTTGTCCGTCAGAAAGTTGCTCAACTATTACCTGTTTACCGTCATTGATAACCTTAACCACATCGACACCGGAAGACGTTTCAACCCAAATATCACTGATACTTGGCACTACAGTGCTAATAGCATAAACAATTAATTTTTTCTGTAAAGATTCTGGCAGATTATTGTTTTTTCGTTCTTTTGATATTAATTCATTAAGCTTCATCTTAGTCTGCTCAAGTAAAGGTTTTACCGATAACAGACCATTATCAATCGATACTTGTAACTCGCTGACTTGCTGACGCAATATGTCAACTGAAACAGACACATCATCGGCGGTTCGTTTATGCAGTGCGATAAACCATTCTATAAAATGATCGAAACGCCCAGCCCCAGCTAAGGCATTGGTATATGCATCAAAGCGTTCTTCCCTCAGTCTCAGTTCCCCAGCGTCTTTTGTTAATTTATTGAATGGATGAGAACGTTCGACAGAATAAAATGCAAATATTGGAAGATTCACAGTTTCATGCGCATTTACTATCCGCCATATATCTGATACTTCTTTGACCGATTTGACGATCCCATCCCGTCGCGTAGACGTTCCCGGTGCAGATCTCGAAAGTCGAACTTGTATATTTTTTAGCCCCTTACCAAAATAGAAATTACTATTTATATCAGCATATTTTTTTTCAGAACCATTTCTGATATCCGTTATTTCGTTCAAACGCTGACCAATGCCGTCTTCTTTTAGAATATTTGCGCTAAACCAGCTTAGTGTTTTGGCAATTGCAGTAAGAATACTGGTTTTTCCTTCACCATTGTTACCGATAATCACGGTGAGATCGTCTTCGAAATTCATGTCCAAAAACGCAAAACGACGAAAGTCAGTCAATGATAAAGAACGTAGATAGAAATCATTTTCGGGACGAAATATGTTTAATTCGTTTACCTCACCAACCTGCAAGTAGCGCCAGCAGCGATCAAACCACTCCCTGGCTTTTTCTTTGCTATCGGGAGTGTCGCTTTTGGAAAAATGCTGATAAAGCTCAAATGCAGAAAGCAAATTCCCTCCCTTAGCTCTTCTTTCAAGTTGTTTAGTCATTGATTGCTCCTGTGGATACTGCTGATTAAAGAAACAGTATACTTTTCATTCATTTTTATAATGAACTCGGGTTCGATATGATTAACAAAAGCCAGAAGGCCACACAGATATCCTATATCAGCTTCATCCAGTAAGCCGTATTTGTACTGATTGATTAGATGCTTTATAAAGCGCTTCCGTTCACGGCCCAAAGATAACTGTCCTTCATTATTAAGCGTGATACCGGTGACGTGACGGTTGTATGCCTTTGATGAGAATACCGTTTTGCCATGATTCAACCGCAAAGCATTTTTATATAGTTTCGTTAGCAATACCTGAATAAAAGAGGGTAATAACCTCAACAGGTTTGGTGTGTTAGTGGAAAACGTTAGGTCATCAGCATATCTTGTATAAACAATATCCAATCTCAGGCATTCGTCACTCAACAACCGATCAAACTCATAGAGGCAGAAATTTGAGACAGTTGGAGATGAAGGAGCCCCCACGCTCAGCATCAACGTATGTTTGCTGCGTTTTACTGGTTGCCAAAATAAGATTTTCTCCACGTAATTTTTGTCTTGCGTAGAAAATTGTGGGGTATCTACAGAACACTGCTCGAAGCAGTGCCAAAAAACTGTAGGAGTGATTGAATTAAAAAAATCCTCCAGATCTGTTTTCAAAAGGTACCGGTTGTTGGCATGAGCGATCGCATTATCTCGGATACTTTTACCCTTCCGATATGCCATAGCAACATCATGAACAGGAAATGAGTAAAGCTGTATCAACGCTCGCTGATACTCTTTAAGAGCTTTAGCTGGCTGAGCGATGATCCTGAATCCATTCGTTCGTTTGGGGATTCGATAGACCTTGTACTTGAGAGGGGCGTTTTGCAGATAGAGTCTTACATCCGACTCACTTTGCCGTAAGATCGCAGCTAACGCTTTGATAATCTGCATGACTTTACCTATAAAAAGCCCGGTAGCAAAGGTGCTTCCGGGCTCGACTCTTTACTAGAGGAAGCGAAAGTGTCGCAACCTGAAGGAGGAACGAATTCAGGTTGCGACACTTTCGCAACCCTAAATACGTTCAATAAATTAGTGTCTGGCTAATCACCCGACAAGACGTAATACGTCCAACACTAAAGAGCTTCGTAAGCTTAACTCACTATCCCACTATAAACAACTCCGTTTTTCTTGTTTAATTTCATATAATTACTTGAAATGTAATCTATAATGCATGATAAAATATGCAAGTCGTGAACGATGATTTGGGAGGATAAGATTTGGGCCTGATTGGTACCTACAGTCAAACTGGGCATCACTCTTTCAGGTTGTCAGGTGCCACAGTATCGCGCTGAAAAACTTCATAAAACTTCCCTTCATCTGGAGGGTTATCTTTACCATTTATGATGTTACTTAACGCTTGATAACGGTTGCGTTTCATCAGGCCGGTTGTTGTACTACAAGCTGGGCAGCCCCTGTGCGGGAGAGCTATATCACCTCACAACTCGACACGTTAAGAGATAAAAAATAATAATATCTGATTGTTTATCATGATATTTTATTGAATCCTCCAATCGTTTTTGGGCGATGGCACGGCAAAGACCGGGCATCAATATGCGAAGCTAGTAGAGCACCCTTTTTTAAAAGACCGCTTTTAAATACAAGCGTCGTTTTAATCAGACAATCGCCTATCAGCCGGAGTGAACTGATGAAACCTGAAGTGATCCTCTACAGAAGTATCCCTGACGCGCTGCGCGCCCGCCTTGAGCAATACGCCACCGTGCATGAATTCAACGGGCTGCCGCCGGTCGATCACCCCGTACTTGAACGGGTGGAAGGATTGATCGGCTCCGGCGCCACGGTTAGCCGGGAATTTCTCTCCCATTTGCCGCGCCTGCGCGCCGTTTCCACCATCTCTGTCGGCTACGACAATATCGATCTCGCCACCCTTAACGACAAAGGGGCGCTGCTGATGCACACGCCGACCGCTCTGACGGAAACAGTGGCGGATGCGGTGCTGACGCTGATGCTGATGACCGCCCGCCGCGGGCTGGAAGTCGCAGAGCGGGTTAAAGCCGGAGAGTGGAAAACCAGTGTCGATAAAGACTGGTTTGGCATTGACGTGCACCACAAAACCATCGGTATTCTGGGTATGGGGCGCATCGGCCTGGCGGTGGCGCAGCGCGCGCATCTGGGCTTTGGCATGCCGGTGCTGTACCACGCCCGCCGTCATCATCAGGAAGCGGAAACCCGCTTCAACGCCGGTTACCGCGACCTCGACGGCTTGCTGGCGGAGTCGGATTTTCTGTGCATCACCCTGCCGTTGACCCCGCAGACCCACCATCTGATCGGCCGCGAACAGTTGAAGAAAATGAAATCCAGCGCGATTGTGATCAACATCGGCCGCGGCCCGGTTATCGACGAACCGGCGTTAATTGAAGCGCTGACCGACGGCACTATTTACGCTGCCGGGCTGGATGTGTTCGAGCAGGAACCGCTGCCGGTAGACTCGCCGCTGCTGAAGCTGCCCAACGTGGTCGCGCTGCCGCATATCGGCTCGGCCACCCATGAAACCCGCTATAACATGTCGGCCTGCGCGGTGGACAACCTGATCGCCGCACTGAGCGGCAATGTCAAAGAGAACTGCGTCAATCCGGACGTGCTGAAGTAATTCAGCCAGTTACCTCCGTTATCAATTCAATATTCCCCCTTCCGGATATCAGGAAGGGGGAATAACGGCATGAACCCTGACCTTAAGCTACGCTAAGATCGATCACTCCACCGCGATCGGTTTTTCGGTCAGCGTGGTGGTGCGATCGCCCTGAATCGCTTTCACTTTCTGCTCGGTTTGCTGTACCGCCGCCGGGCTGCTCAACAGGCTGTAGGTCAGCTCAAAAGTAGTGCTCTGGCCGGGTTGCAGCTTCTTCACCCGTCCCTGCTGACGTTCGATGGTGACCGGGTAGGCGTAATTGGTGCCGGGCTCGATGCCGGTGACATAGCCCTGTTTCAGGGTGTCGGTGTTTTTCCACAGCGTCAGCAGCGGCAACTGATGGGTATCAAAGGCGATGGACACCCCTTTGTCGCCGGCGCGGTTCACCAGCGCGGCCAGGGTTTTACCCTCGTTATCCGCGTACGGCGTCATGTTAAACACCATCTCGTCGAAGTCTTTGGTCGGCCCTTTATACGTCTGCCAGCTTTTCAGACCCGCTTTGGCGTAGTCGTTGAACGGCGAAATCTCTTTCACCGGCGCCAGGAAACGCGCGCCGTCTTCCAGAATCGGCGTACCAAAATTGCTGTGGTAGATGATCTGATAGTCGCGGGCGTAATCCGACTTGTTGGTCAACACATCGTGTACGGTAAACGACTCGCTGCCCGGCACGTAACGCAGTTCAGTCCAGGTTTCGAGATTGGATTTCTTAAAGCTGTTTTCCTTCAGCAAACCGCGCACCGTGATGGTGTAAGGTGCCTTGTCGCTGACGTCCACCAGCACTTTCGACGCCGGCGTATTACCTGCGCGGCCGTGCAGGGTGTAAATCATACCGTCGCTGGTGACCGGGTGGCCGGTCCACTCATAACCGCAGCGCACCATCATCTCATTGAAACCTTCCAGCCAGCCCAGTCCGTTGCGGCTTTCCAGCGTAATCGTATTCGGGTTCACCACCTCGTCCACCGGTGAATCCCAGCCCAGCCGGATGTTTTTACCGGTGACATGCAGCAAATCCATGCCACGGGTCGGGCTAAGGGTGATTTTCAGCCCGTTCGGACTGGTGATGGTGAGAATTTTGCTGCCTTCCTGACGCCCGCCGTGCAGCACTTTTTGCTCGATGCTGAAGCGCTGATCCTTGATCTTCAGCGCGTCGCTGCTGATCTGCCAGTTTCCTTTCTCGGTGCTGCTTTCAACGTCCGTCAGCACAAAGGTCTGAGCCGATGCCTGCCAGGAAACCAGCGCCAGAGCGATACTTATTGCCAGTACATTTTTCATCCCATGCGTCCTTCTAGCTGAATTGATTAAGCCTGTGGAGCTAAAAGACTACAAATCCGGCTGACGGGAGAATGTGACTGCTATCACCAGATAACCAACTGCCATTTTTTCGCGATAAATTTGGATTGTTCATCACAAAATTACTAAGCATGGTTAGTGTTTTTGCAGAAAAAACGTGAGAGGAATCAGACAAAAGCTGACGCGCGTTCAGCTTTTGGCGTCATTCGAGTGGGTTGCGCTGAAGCAGCCAGCAACCGTAGCAGTTAACTATTCCGTAATAACGAAAATAGACAGCATAAAGAGTGGATAAGGGTTTTCCGTTACGATTGCACCTGCCCGACACGCGCGCTAAGGTGTCGGTTTACCTGTGCTTCACCCTTTATTGACAAACTATGAACTTTTCCCGTTTCGGCAACAAATTTACCCGCCATGCCGGCATTACCCAACTGATGGACGACCTGAACGACGGGCTGCGTACCCCCGGCGCCATCATGCTGGGCGGCGGCAATCCGGCCCATATCCCGGCCATGGACGATTACTTTCAGCAGCTGTGTCGCGACCTGCTGGATCAAGGAAAACTGACGGATGCGCTGTGCAACTACGACGGCCCGCAAGGCAAAGATGAGCTGCTGCATTCGCTCTCCGGCCTGCTGCGCGAACAACTGGGCTGGGAGATTGGACCACAGAATATTGCACTGACCAACGGCAGCCAGAGCGCGTTTTTCTACCTGTTCAACCTGTTTGCCGGCCGCACCGACGACGGCCAGCGCCGCCGGGTGCTGTTCCCGCTGGCGCCGGAATACATCGGTTACGCCGATTCCGGGCTGGATGAGGACATGTTCGTCTCCGTTCGCCCGCAGATTGAGCTATTGCCCGAAGGGCAATTCAAATACCACGTCGACTTCGAGCAACTGCGCATCACCGACGACATCGGCATGATTTGCGTCTCGCGGCCCACCAACCCCACCGGCAACGTGCTGACCGACGAAGAGTTACAGCATCTGGATGCGCTGGCCCGCGAACATCAGATCCCGCTGGTGATCGACAACGCCTACGGCGTGCCGTTCCCCGGCATTATTTTCAGCGACGCCACGCCGCTGTGGAACCCGAACACCATCCTGTGCATGAGCCTGTCGAAACTCGGCCTGCCCGGTTCGCGCTGCGGCATCGTGATCGGTTCGGAGCAGCTAATCGAAGCGCTGGGCAACATGAACGGCATCGTCAGCCTGGCGCCCGGCTCCATCGGCCCGGCGCTGGCGCACGAGATGATCCAGCGCGGCGACCTGCTGCGGCTGTCCAACGATGTGGTGCGGCCGTTTTACCGTCAGCGGGTGGAACAGACCATCGCCATCATCCGTCGCTATCTGTCGCCGGAAATCTGCCTGATCCACAAACCGGAAGGGGCGATTTTCCTGTGGCTGTGGTTCAAAGACCTGCCGATCACCACCGACGTGCTGTACCAGCGGCTGAAACAGCGCGGCGTGCTGATGGTGCCGGGCCATTACTTCTTCCCCGGTCTGGAACAGGAATGGCCGCACGCTCACCAGTGCCTGCGCATGAACTATGTGCCGGAACCGGAAAAAATCGAGCAGGGCGTCGCCATTCTGGCCGAAGAAGTAGAGCGGGCGCGGAAAGAAGGCGGCATCTGATATCTGAACATTCCGGACACAAAAAAGCCGCCCGAAGGCGGCCTCAGATTGCCGACAAAGTCCTTAAGTACAGGATGAAGCATTTTTCCGGCGTCAAAAACTGTGCTGAGGTGGGCGACTTCGCCGGGTGAGCGACAGGACGTCGCGAAAGCCCGTGCCGCGTCTGACAAAAACGTTGGGAACGTTTTTGAACAGCGTTTACGCTGGCCCGCAGGGCGAGCCCCAGGGATGGGGCGAGTAACCGCGTCACGGGCGGCCCGAACAGCGAAGGCGAATGCCGAAGGTAGCGCACAGCGCCGCAGTTTAGCCTCCAGCCAGTGGTCAAGGAGAGGTGGCGTTTGAACCTCTCCTTGTCGTGCGTGCGATGAAACAGCAAAGAAATTACACCGCTTATACCGCACGAAACTATTCACTGACCGGACAAACTTCACCATTCACAAGACAACATAGCTGTTTGCCAACAGCCTCAAGCCGCCCGAAGGCGGCCTGAGCAACTGGGAAACCGATTATCAGTTGTAGATTTCTGCGACACCGCGCAGTTGGTTGTCGTTACCGGTCGCGGAGATGATGCGGAATGATTTAGCGCCGGCTGCGTTGGCTTTTTCAGACAGGCTGGCTTGCAGACCGTCCAGCGTACCGGCGGTGGCGCTCACGGTGCCGACGGACTGGCTGGCGCTGTGCTGTACTTCTGTCGCAGCAAAGGTGCCGAAAGAAACGGTAGCCAGGGCGATAACTGCAACAATATTTTTGATAGCTTTCATGGTCAATATCCTTCACATTGAATTCGGTTAGTGTTCTTAACTGGAGGCGTTATCGCCTTCGATGAAAGTGATAATAGACCTGTTGCCGGCGCGTTAAAAACGGGTTTATTTGTAGATATCATTCAAATTTTATGAAATAAAAAAACCCGCGATTTCGACGATTTTCTCCCCACCTCCACTTACCCCAAAACCAGATATTTATTACCGGTATTGTACTTTGTGGTTTCCGCATGCCTGTGGAAGTATCCCTTTCGTATGACAGCCTTTTCCCAGCCCTGACATCACCTGCACAGCGGCTGATAGCACTCTGATAACTAAAAGGAAAAAACCATGTCTGGTTTCTTGAACGCTCGGCAGAAGCGGGGGATTGGTCTGCTTGTTTCATTAGCACTACTGGGGAATGGCGCGCAGGCGCTGGCCGCCGACGCGTCGCCCAAAACCGGCGGTACGTTGATCTATCTGGAACAACAGCCGCACACCAATTTGTATCCGCCCGCAGGCGGTTTTTACCCCAACGGCGGCATCCTCAACCAAATCACCGACAAGCTGACCTACCAGAACCCGGAAACGCTGGAAATCGAGCCCTGGATCGCCGAATCCTGGACTATCAACGCCGACAGTACCGAATACACCTTCACGCTGCGCCCCGGCGTCACCTTCTCCGACGGCACCCCGCTGGATGCCAACGCCGTCGCTAAAAATTTCGACACCTACGGGCTGGGCAACAAGGAACTGAACCAGCCGGTTTCCGAAGTGATCAATAACTATTTGCGCAGCGAAGTCATCGACCCGCTGACGGTGAAGTTCTACTTCAAAAAACCGTCGCCCGGCTTCCTGCAAGGCACCGCCGCCATCGGTTCCGGGCTGGTGTCGCTGAGCACGCTGGCGCGCAACTTCAACCAGTTGGGCGACGCCACCCGCATCATCGGCTCCGGCCCGTTTGTGGTCAGCAGCGAAAAACCGGGACGCGAGCTGAAACTGGCGGCGCGCAAAGATTACAACTGGGCGCCGGTGAAGTTCACCCATCAGGGCCGCCCCTATCTGGACGGCATCACTTATCTGGTGACGCCGGAAGACAGCGTGCGCATCGGCGCGCTGGTGTCCGGTCAGGCGGATTTCATCCGCCAGATTCAGGCTTATGACGAAAAGCGGGTGCAGAGCGAAGGCATACGGATCTACGCCGCGCCCACCCGCGGCGTGAATAACAGCGTCAACTTCCGCCCGGACAACCCGCTGGTGGCGAATATCCGCGTGCGTCAGGCGCTGCGTTACGCCACCAACCCGAAAGAAATCATCCAGACGCTCTACTCCGATAACTACCCGCAGGCGACCTCGGTGCTGGCGAAAACCGCCGCCGGCTACGTCAACCTCGCCGACAAACTGACGTTCGACCCGGCCGCCGCCGCCCGCCTGCTGGACGACGCGGGCTGGAAAGCCGGCGCGCAGGGCGTCCGCCAGAAAGACGGCCAGTCGCTAGTGCTGACCGCTTACGAATCGCCGCCGCAGCCGCAAAACAAAGAGATGCTGCAACTGGTGGCGCAGCAGTGGGCCAAAGTGGGCGTGAAACTGAACGTGCTGGCGGGCGACGCGGGCACCAAAACCGTCGACAGTCTCGACCCGCTGAAAACCGGCGTGTCGCCGGGCATGGTGGGCCGCGCCGACCCGGATGTGCTGAAAAGCCAGTATTACCCGACGCTGCGCAACGTGCTGCTGCAAAAAGGCGGCGCCAGCGACAAGGTGAAAACCTTTGAAGACGCGCACCTCAACACGCTGCTGGACGGCATCGCCTCCGCCACCGATCGCAGCAAACGGCTGGCGCTGGTGGGCGAAGTACAGAACTACCTGATCGATCAGGCGTACGTGATTCCAATTTTTGAAGAACCGCAGGTGTTCGCCGGGCGCACCGCTACCAAAGGGATCGGCTTTGAAGCCGTGGGCCGCCCCAGTTTCTACAACACCTGGCTGGACAAGTAACCGGGCAAACCGACGACGGAGGGCAAAACGTGCGGATAACCTATCTGGCGACACGCCTCGGGCAGGCGCTGCTGGTGCTGTGGGCGGCATTTACCCTGTCGTTCATGCTGCTGCAGGCGCTGCCGGGCGATGCGGTGCTGATCAAATTCATGAGCCCGGAGCTGGGATTAAGCGCCAGCCAGATAGCCGAACTGCGGCTGGCCTACGGCGCTGATGTGCCGCTGCTGACCCAGTACGCGGCGTCGCTGTCGCGCCTGCTGCACGGCGACTTCGGGCTGTCGCTGCAAGCTGGGCTGCCGGTCAGCGACCTGCTGGCGACTAACCTGCCGCCGACATTGCTGCTGGCGGTGCTGGGGTTCGGCGCGGCGCTGCTGCTGGCGTTCGCGCTGGCGTTTCTCTCGGCGCTGACCCCGTTCGCCTGGCTGCGCCAGCTGTTTCAGTCGGTGCCGTCGCTGCTGATATCCATCCCCACCTTCTGGCTAGGCATCGTGCTGATTCAGGTGTTTTCCTTCCGGCTGGGATGGATTTCGGTGATCAACCCCGGCGAGTGGGAAGGGCTGGTTCTGCCGGTGCTGACGCTCTCGGTGCCGATTGCCGCCCCCATCGCCCAGGTGCTGATGCGCAGCATCGATCAGGTGCTGACGCAGCCGTTCGTGGCGGTGGCGCGCGCCAAGGGTCTGAGCCGTCGCGGCGTGCTGTGGCGCCACGTGGCGCGCAACGCCATGCTGCCGGCGCTGACGCTGGCGGGCCTGCTGCTGGGCGAGCTGATCGCCGGGGCGCTGATTACCGAAACCGTGTTCGGCCGCAGCGGGCTGGGCCAGTTGACGCAGGAAGCGGTCAACACCCAGGACGCCAGCGTATTGCAGGCCATCGTGCTGGTTTCCGCGACGGCGTTCGTGGCGGTCAACCTGCTGGTCGACCTGCTTTACCCGTGGCTTGATCCGCGTCTGAAAACCGCCTCGGAGGTGTGATATGGCGAGCATTCAACTGGAAAAAATCGCTTTTCCGCTGCTGCGCAAGACGCCGCGCCTGCGCCGTTACGCCGCGCAACCCGGTCTGGCGCTTGCCTGGCTGGTGCTGCTGACGGTAACGCTGTGGGCGCTTTTCCCTAGTCTGTTTACCCACGCGTCGCCGATTGAGGGCGTACCGGGCGCGCAGCGGCTGGCGCCGGGCGGCGACTACCTGCTCGGCACCGACCAACTGGGGCGCGACCTCTACACCCGCATCGTCTACGGTTCGGCGCATTCGCTGTCCGGCGCGGTGATCGCCGTGTCGCTGGGTCTGGTGTTCGGCAGCCTGCTGGGGCTGCTGGCGGGCGCGGTCGGCGGCAGGCTGGATACGCTGGTGATGCGGAGCGTCGATGTGCTGCTGGCGATCCCCGGCTTGCTGCTGGCATTGAGCGTCATCATCCTGCTGGGGTTCGGCAACCTCAACGCCGCTATCGCGGTCGGCGTGACCTCGGTGGCGAATTTTACCCGACTGGTGCGCGCGGAAGTGCTGAGCGTACGCCGCAGCGATTACGTCGAAGCGGCGTTTGGCAGCGGCGGCACCTTCTTTGGCGTACTGTGGCGCCACATTCTGCCCAATTCGCTCACCAGCGTGCTGGCGTTCGCCGCGTTGCAGTTCGGCAGCGCGATTCTGGCGCTCGCCACCCTGAGCTTCCTCGGCTACGGCGCGCCGCCGCCGACGCCGGAGTGGGGCTTGTTGATCGCCGAAGGCCGCAACTACCTCGCCACCGCCTGGTGGCTGACCACCTTCCCCGGCCTGCTGGTGGTCGCCGTGGTGTTGGCGACCAACCGCATCAGCCAGTCAATCCGGAGATCAACGCGATGAGCCTGCCGCTAAGCTTGCAAAGCAGCACGACAACACCGGTGCTGGAACTGGAAGACGTCGCCATCGCCTACCGCGACGACGACGGCGAACGCACGGTGGTGGAAGGCGTGTCCTTCGCCATCCAACCCGGCGAAGTGGTGGCGCTGGTGGGCGAATCCGGTTCCGGCAAAACCACTACCGCACAGGCGGTGATCGGCCTGCTGGCGGACAACGGCCGCCTGACGCGCGGGGCGATCCGCCTTAACGGTGCCGATATCAGCCGCTGGTCGCAACCGCGGCTGGATAGTATTCGCGGTCGCGTGGTGAGCCTGGTGCCGCAGGATCCCGGCAGTTCGCTCAACCCGGTGAAAACCATCGGCGAGCAGGTGGATGAAATTCTGCGGCTGCACCAGAAAAGCGACCGCCACAGCCTGCGCCGGCAAACGCTGGCGCTGCTGACGCGCGTCGGGCTGACCGAGCCGGAGCTGCGCGCCGGCCAGTACCCGCACGAGCTCTCCGGCGGCATGAAACAGCGGGTGTTGATCGCCATCGCCATCGCACTGAAACCGGCGCTGATCATCGCCGATGAACCGACCAGCGCGCTGGACGTCACGGTGCAAAAACGCATTCTCGACCTGCTGGACGAACTGCGCCGGGAAAACGGCACCGCCATTCTGTTCGTCACCCACGATCTGGCGGTCGCCGCCGAGCGCGCCGACCGCCTGCTGGTATTCCAGAAAGGCTATATTCAGAAGCAGGGGCCGACCCAACAGGTGCTGAGCGCGCCGCAAAGCCAGTACGCCCGCACCCTGCTGGCGAACATCCCGTCGCTGGCCCCGGCCCGCCGTCCGTCACGCGCCGCCGCTCAACCTGCCGCGTCCGGTCAACCCATTCCCTGTGAACTAATTGTGCAGGTGGAACAGCTGGTGCAGGAATTCCCGCCGGCGGGCAACCGCAAACAGCCGTTCCGGGCGGTGGATGCGGTGTCGTTCAGCGTGGCGCCCGGCACCACCCACGCCATTGTCGGCGAGTCCGGTTCCGGCAAGACCACCACCGCGCGCATGATTCTTGGTTTCCAGCGCCCGACCGCCGGCCGCATCCTGATCGACGGCACCGACATTACCCGGCTGCGCGGCGAAGCGCTGCGCCAGTTCCGCCAGACCATCCAGCTGGTTTATCAAAATCCGTTCAGCTCGCTCGACCCGTCGCAGCGGTTGTTCGACATCGTGGAAGAGCCGCTGCGCAATTTTAACCGCTACGCCCGGGCAGAGCGGGCCAACCGGGTACACGAGATATTCGAGCGGGTGGCGCTGCCCGCGTCGCTGCTGCAACGCCGACCGGCGGAACTGTCCGGCGGCCAACGCCAGCGGGTTGCCATCGCCCGCGCGCTGGTGCTGGCGCCGAAAGTGCTGGTGCTGGACGAAGCCGTCTCGGCGCTGGATGTCACGGTACAAGCCCAGATCCTGCGTTTGCTGGAGGAACTGCAAGCGTCGCTGGGGCTGACCTATCTGTTTATTTCCCACGATCTCGCCGTGGTGCGGCAGATAGCCGATACCGTTTCCGTGCTGTATCACGGCAAACAGGTGGAATCCGGGCCGGTCGAGCAAATTTTCGCCCAGCCGGCCGAGCGCTATACCCGGGAACTGATCGACGCGATTCCCGGCCAGCGCCACGTCTCTTAAGAGACACAGCCTAACCAGCGCGTCTTCAAGCTGGCGACAAATCTAAATAAGTGCGGGTTGGTGTGTTTTCTGGCGTCAAAAACTGCGCTGAGGTAGGCGACACCGCCGGGTGAGCCGCAGGACGCGGCGAAAGCCCATGCCGCGTCGGACAAAAACGTCGGGAACGTTTTTGAACAGCGTTTACGCTGGCCCGAAGGGCGAGCCCCAGGAATGGGGCGAGTAACCGCGTCATAGGCGGCCCGAACAGCGGTGACGAATACCGAAGGCACCGCGTAGCGGCGCAGTTTAGCCACCAGCCCGAGGTCAAGGAGAGGTGGCGCTTGAACCTCTCCTTGTCGTGCGTGCGATGACGTGACAGAGAAGGTGAGGCGGTTTATCCAGCACGAAACCACTCTCTGTTCTGACATGGCTCGCTAAAACAACGCGGTTTTTTGCCAACATCCTCAAAGGACAACGCCTAAACCAAGGATTTAATCATGACTCAAAAACGTCTGGGGTTTTTCACCCGACTGCTGGATGACGTGCCCGCCGGGCAGCGTTACCGGCTGGCCGCCGAGCAAATCATCAAAGCCGAGCAGTTGGGCTTCGACAGCGCCTGGGTGGCGCAGCATCACTTTCACGCCGACGAAGGCGGCCTGCCGTCGCCGCTGGTGTTTCTGGCGCAGGTCGCGGCGCAGACCCGCCGCATCCGGCTTGGCACCGGGGTGATCACCCTGCCGATGGAACAACCGTTGCGGGTGGCGGAAGACACCGCCGTGCTTGACCTGCTCAGCAACGGCCGGCTGGAAGTCGGCATCGGTTCCGGCGGTACGCCGTCGTCGTTTACCGCCTTCGGCCACAACAGCGAACAGCGCGGCGAGATTCTGGGCCGCTATCTGGCGCAGGTGCGCGCCGCCTGGGCGGGCGAACCGCTGAGCGCCGACGGCAACCGGCTTTACCCGGCCGCACCGCACCTCAACCGCCGCGTGTGGCAGGCCACTTTTTCGGTGGAAGGCGCCATCCGCGCCGGTCAGGCGGGCGACGGGCTGATGCTGTCCCGCACCCAGCCGCGCCCGGACGGCTTCCCTGACGCCACGCTGGCCGACCTGCAAAATCCGATGATCGACGCCTATCTGGACGCGCTGCCGCCCGGCGTCGCGCCGCGCATCATGGGCTCGCGCAGCGTGTTTGTGGCCGACGATCGGGCGCTGGCGCTGCAACTGGCGCAAACCGGGCTGCAACGCTCCGCCGCCCGGCTGGCCCAGTTGGGCCGCCCGGCCCGCAACGGCTCGGTGGAAGAGCTGATCGCCTCGTTTGACAGCCATGTCGGCACGCCGGAAGACGTCATCGCCTCGCTGCAGGCCGACGGCTCACTGGCGCGCACCACCGACCTGGCGTTTCAGGTGCACTCCATCGACCCGCCGCACGCCCATATTCTGCGCTCGCTGGAACTGATCGCCGCCCGGGTAGCGCCCGCGCTGGGCTGGTCGCCCGCTACAGATAAACACACCAGCCCGGCCGGGCAGGAGGTCGCATGACACAGTCAACATCCGACATGTTGGATACACTGGCGGAAATCGCCCCGGATTCACCGCTGGCGCAAGCCAGAGCCACCCGCGATGCCGCCACCCGTCACGCGCAGGGCAGTTATGAAGCGCTGTTCAGCCACACTGAGGACGGTAACCTGCCGTTGGCGCTGCGCTTTTTCATCGCCGAAAAGGTCAGCGGCTGGCATCAGAACACGCGGTTACAGCACTTTTACGCCCAACGGCTGGCGGACTTTCCGGCCCCGACGCCCAATGCGGCGCTGGACCGGGCGCTGGAACATGCCGAACGCCTGACCCACCAGCCGGTGGCGGCGCAACCGGAGCAACTGCAGGCGCTGCAACAGGCCGGTTGGTCGGGGGATGATATCGTCACCCTGTCGCAGTTAGTGGCGTTTGTCAGTTTTCAAAGCCGGTTGCTGCACGGTTACCGGTTGCTGGTCGGTCACGCTGAAGACCCGGCGCTCTCCGTGCCCGCCGCCGTCGCCGGTCGCTGGCACACCCAGCCGCAGACCCACAGCGGCAAAACCGCCCCGGATGCATTTACACAGGCCGAACTGGGCTGGGAACCGTGGATCCCCGCCAAACCGCTGGCGGCATTCACCGCCGACGAGCAGGCGATTCTGGCGCGTTTCGGCCATACCGATTCCGACTATTTCCGCCTGCTGGGCCGTAATCTGCCGGTGCTGGAACAACGCACCCTCACCGACAAGGGGATTTTCTATACGTCCGGCGGCCTGCCGCGCAAAGACCGGGAGCTGGCTGCCGCGGTGGTCAGCAAGGTCAACGGCTGTATTTATTGCGCCTCGGTGCATGCCCGCAAAGCCAGCCAGTTGTCGAAACAGGACGGTGCGGTACAGCGCCTGCTCGACGTGCCGCCGGGCGGCGATCTCGCTGCCGGGCAGGACGCGCGCTGGCAGACGATCATCACCTTCGCCGCCCGGCTGTCCACCACGCCGTCACAGACCAACGCGCAGGATCTGGCGCGGCTGCGCGAGCAGGGGTTGGACACGCTGGAGATTCTCGACCTGATTCAGTCCACCGCGTTCTTCGCCTGGGCTAACCGGCTGATGCTGACGCTGGGCGAACCGTTCTGGCCGCTGCGGTAAATGCTGTTGTTCTGCGGATGAAAGCGCAGACGATCCGGTAACCCGCAAGGTTACCGGACGCTGACGAGAGTAGATTACAGGGTCTGACCCAGCGCCTGACGCAGGTACGCGCCGGCGCCCAGCAGCCCCGGCTGCGGGTGGGTGATCATGAACACCGGAATATCGGCGAGGTAATCGCGGAAACGGCCTTTGTCTTCAAAAGCGCTGCGAAAACCGGAGTTGCGGAAGAATTCCAGAAAACGCGGCACGATGCCGCCGGCGATGTAGACGCCGCCGAAGGTGCCGAGCGTCAGCGCCAGATTGCCGCCAAAGCGCCCCATCAGCACGCAAAACAACGACAGCGCGCGCAGACAGTCAACATCGCTGTGCGCCAGCGCCCGTTCAGACACCACCTGCGGGGTCAGCGCTTCCGGCACCCGGTCGTCCGCTTTGACTATCGCCCGGTAAATATTCACCAGCCCCGGCCCGGACAGCACGCGCTCGGCGGAGACGTGTCCCAGCTCCTGACGCAATACCTGTAGCAGGATGTCCTCTTCTTCGCTGTTGGGCGCAAAATCCACGTGACCGCCCTCACCCGGCAGGCTTAACCACGTGCCGTTCACCGGCAGCAGGTGCGCCACGCCGAGCCCGGTTCCGGCGCCGTACACCGCCACCGGCTTACCGGCGACCGCGTCGGCGCCGCCCAGTTGAATCACATCCTCCGGCGTCAGCACCGGAATCGCCATGCTGACGGCGGTAAAATCGTTGATCACGTCCAGACGCTCAAACCCCAGGTTCTGCCGCATGGCGTCAATGGAGAACGCCCAGTGATGATTGGTCATCTCCACCCAGTCGTCGGTCACCGGGCAGGCAATGGCAATACAGGCTTCCTTGATGGTGAGATCCGCGTGTTCCGCCAGAAACAGACGAATCGCCGCTTCCAGGCTGTCATGCTGCTGAACCGCGTACTGTTTACTGTGTGACAGATGCCCATTCGCCAGTTCGCAAAGGGCAAGACGTGCGTTGGTGCCACCGACATCACCTACCAGCGCATACTGATGCATAAATTACGATCTCCCATTGAAATATCATCATGCGTACTTGAGCGCCCGGAAAAAACCGCGCGCCGATGACGGCGAGTACGCCCGAATCTCACTCACATTCACCGGCAGTCCATGCCATCAGGGAGACGTGACGCAATAAATCAGGCCGTCTCCCCCCGTTTCAGCCGCAGCATAAAGTCCCGAAATGCGGGAGCCAATTCCTGGAACAAAGCCTCTTTGCGATGAGTCATCATGACCTCGCTAAACAGCTTCAATCCGGTGCAGAACGCGGCGACTTCCGAGTCCGGCAAAATCCCCTTTGACCGAACTTTCTCAATGATTTCCAGAATATCGTCATGATTGATGACGTCAAACGTCAGTGCGCGATTTTGCGGCGTTTCGTCGCGATTATCGGTGAGATTTTCCAGCGTGATACGATAGTGATAAGGCATAGTTTTATCCTTGCGGTTGAGTGGTGCGATTGAATGGCACGATGAGTGGCGACCGGGCGTCGCCACATGGTTGATATTGTCAACCATATAATCCGAATAGTTGATAAGGTCAACAAATTAATGCGTGACACCCTTGATACCCAGACCTTCGAGTTACTGGGAGAACTGATCCACGGTTTTAAACAGCGTCTGCAGGAGAGCGACGCGCTGACGCAGACGGGCCTCGCCCCGTTTCAGGCGCGCACGCTGGCGCTGATCGCCCGTCATCCCGGCCAAAGCCAGCATTTTCTGGCGCAGTACATGGGGCGAGACAAGGCGCAGATTGCCCGTCTGCTGAAAGATCTGGAAACGCTGGGGCTGATCACCCGCCAGCCTTCGCCGGCCGACCGGCGGGCGCAGGTGGTATCGCTAACGGCAAAAGGCGAAGAGACGCATCGCCGTTTCGCCGATGCGCGCACCGACCTGTTGCAGCGCGCTTTTGCCGACGTCACGCCGGAAGAGCGCCGCCAGTTTGTGCAGGTATTGCAGAAAATGAAGGCCAACCTGACGACGCCGGAATAACGCCGGCATCAGGTCAGCTCAGGACATCGTCCCGGTGTTGTAGACGTTTTTGTTGTAAACATCATTGCTGTAGATGTCCTTGCGAACAAACGTCCAGGCATAATCCTGACGATTGACCGGCTCGTATCCTACTTTCTGATACAGCCACGGCGCGGTAGAGGTGAGCAGCAGCTGACGACGCAGGCGCTGTAAGCGTGGGTGGTTTACCGTGCATTCCACCAGAAAACGGCCCAGCCCGGCGCCCTGATGCGCGGGCAGCACAAACACATCACACAGATAGCCGAAGGTGGCGAAATCGGTCACCATGCGGGCAAAACCAATCTGACGCGCCTGATGATACAGCCCGAAACACAGACTGTTGGCGACGGACAGCGCGACCGTTTCCCGGTCGATACCCTCCGCCCAACTGGAGGTGGTGAGGTAGCCATGAATGATGTCCAGTTCGAGCCGCTGCGGATCCGTCGATACCTGGTAGTCTTTTTTCTCCCATTGTGCTGACACAGTATTACTCCTTTTGATCGTGATGAGGGTTCATCATCCCACCAGACAGCCCACCTGAACAACGCCGATGACAACGATAAACCCCCGGCACCACCAGCAGCACCGCCTGTAAGCAGGCGACGGCGTAATCCCGAATGCCGTCGGCATCCGACATTTGCTCTTCTCTGCCCGGCGAATCCAAAAAATCGCCGGAGACGAAATCCAAACCTTAAACACATTACCACCGCATGGCATGTCAGTTGGTTCTGGTCGGCAAGCCTCGCAAATAAAACGCTTACCCACCTGAAGCGTGGTACCTTCCCTGATATTGGCGCAATGAATATTGCGAATAGCCGGCCTTTATCGTTCCTCAACGGTTCTCAGCATTGCCAGCTTCGTTTTTCTGCAAGCGTGAAGAATATCGACCAGAGAATAACCGATGGCAAGGCGAGTTAGCCGCTTGTTTATAATGCTCATCGTTAATCTGTTTTTTCATTATGTATACGAAATGTACCCGTTGACGAAAACAGGTAAAACTTAGACCTGACACAACGACTGAATTAACGTCCACACTGCGGTTGCCGCGGTGGAGAGCGAACGGTTACGACGGCGTACCAATTGCAATCGTCGGTTCTCTATTGGCCATAACTGACGTACGGCCAGACCAGAGCATTCAAGGGAAGATAACGCCAGCTGCGGGATGACCGACACCCCGATACCCGACTGTAAAATGCGAAATATTGTGGTTACATGCCCAAGTTCCTGAATGACATGTGGAGTAACACCATGACGAATCAATGCATTATCGATTAAGGGGCGACTGCCTGAGGCATAGTCAAGTAACACCAGCTCTTGATTCTGCAGGTCACGCCACGTCACCTTTTTCAGACGTGCAATCTGGTGGTGCTCAGGCAATACCAGACAAAATGGTTCCTCCATGAACGTTTCCGTGTACAGGTCAGACGGTACGGAAGGTTCGATAATCACACCAAAATCAACCTCACCATTCAATACCATCTGCATAGCCTGCTGTTGTACCTGATCATGGATTATCAGATTGATCTGTGGGTAATTTTCAACAATCTGCGCAATGCAATCCGGCATGATTCCCGCCGAAATCGTCGGACTGGTCGCTACGTGAACCAACCCACGTCGTCGCTCCGCCCGGCTTTGAGCAGTACAGAGTGTCGTTTCCAGTTCACCCAGCACACGACGGAGTGCTTCTGACAACTCAGCCCCCTCTTGCGTTAACAACACCTCCCGGGTCGTGCGCTCAAATAACCGGATCCCCAACTCGCTTTCCAGATCACCGATACTGTGACTCATAGCAGACTGAGTCAGGGAAATCATGTTGCCAGCACGGCTAAAGCCATGATGCTCTGCAACGGCTAAAAAAATGCGTAACTGTCTTAACGATATATTTGAAATATTCATGATTTTAAGTCATCGATAGATTAAAAAAAAACAATTTCCACAGTCAGCAGCTTGTGGTTATTAATAAATACCAGAAAAAGAACGAAGAGCAATTTTATTATGACGACAACAAATCAGTTATCAAAATGACCAGAAAAACCTCCATAATTTATTAAAGAGGAAGCAGTCAATACAAATAAAAGGTGAATGGTTATTAATTAGTAACGACAATGTTTCACATTGCTTTATCGTCGATAACATTGAATTACGCAGGAGGTCTATTTCTGATGAGTTGTATAAGTATGTTCTTAATCATTCTCGATTTTAAAATCGTAACCATCTGTATCCAGAAAAATACAGTGATTTAAAAATCCATCAGACTTCGCCTTTAGCGAAGAGAAATAATTAAAACCGAATCAATTAGTCGGGTGAAAAATAACTCATCCGACACACATGTAACCATCGCGTAAAGCCATATTGTTGGAATAAGTAAAGAAATGGAGGCAAGTAAGACAATCAATACACCTGCAAATAAAAGAAATCATAAATAGATAAATCAAGTAAACATGTTGTGAATAAGTGGCTATTATTATGGCCACATTATTCCCTTCCTGTTTCGCTCCAACTCTTATTTTCAAATTCTCTAAATCAGGAGAGTGTATTATGAGTGAAATAATAACTATGCAAAATCGAACGGATAAGGACATACTCGGTTTTAACCGATGGTGGCTTTTTGCATTGGCTTTTTTGGCAATGTCCGTTATTAGTCCTTATGAATACGCCTGGTCGGTTATTGCCCCGCATTTTGCAAAAATTTATGGCTGGGAGCCAACCAAAATATCGCTGATGTTTAGCATGTTCGTCATTTTTCAGGCGTTCGGCACCTTGCCCGGAGGGATTTTTCGTGACAAGTTTGGCCCGAAGGCAGTTTCTGTCGTCGCCGGTATTTTTTCGGGCATCGGTCTTCTGGTTTGTGCATTTGGGCAGGAGCTATCCTATAACGTCGTGCTCACTGTCTGGTGTATTGGTTGTTTTTTCTGCGGATTCGTCTATAACGCGGCGATTACCACCTGCAACAAGTGGTTCCCTGACCACAGGAACATCACCATAGGTCTTATTTCTGCTGCTTTCTCCTGGGGAGCATTACCTTTTATTTTCCCAATTCGTAGTATTCCGGAGAGTGCCCCTGACAGTACATTCTTCAATGTTATTTTCATTATGACCGCGGTCATCTCCGGCGTCATTATTATCACGGGCCTATTAATGAAAGACCCGCCGAAAGGCTGGCGTCATTCCACGCCATCATCGGCAACAAAGAATAAAGTGGCAAAACGGCCTTGTGAGAAGCAATACAGTATGGGAGAAGCAATGCATACCTGGCAGTTCTGGGTGTTAATTGCCTCTTTCGTTTTGGTATCCGCGTCTGGTTTAACCTTTATTTCAAATAGCATCAAGTTTGCGTCAGCGTTCCACTTTAGCCTGACAGCAGGCACCGTTGTCACCGTCGGGATGGCAGTCACCAGTGGTCTTAGCCGGGTTGTGGGCGGTTGGATTGCAGATAAGATTGGCATCGATAAAACCATGACCATCTTTTATATCCTGTGCGGTGTGTTTTCCCTTGTCGCGCTGTTTCTTGCTGAAGCGGGTAGCGCAACAGGGTTCATCAGCAGCTGTATTATATCGATCTTCTTCTGGGGGGCGTTATATTCACTGTTTGCGTCAATCGTTGGTTATTACTACGGCGAAGTCGCTTCCGGTTCCAACTACGGCATGCTTTATGCCTCAGCCAAGGGATTAGGCGGAATTTATGGTGGCGTGCTGTCCGCCTATTTAATTTCCACCTATGGCCACCCCTTCACCATTATTGTTTCTTCCATCATGGCGCTACTTTCCGGGCTCATTCTGATTCCACTTTGGAAACATCCGCCGGTCTGGAAAGAAACCAATGGCGTGCTAATAACAACACACTAACAACCCACATTCATTACAAAACCGAATAAATAATATTGCAAATTAAAGAGAGGTCTTATGTCTTCTATTACCGAAATTGAAACCGCAACTGATGCGGCATCAGAAAAAACAACATTGATTGACGGCTTTCACCTTTTTCTGGAAGCGCTCAAACTGAATGATATCGATACCCTCTTCGGTTTGCCCGGCATTCCGATTACCGACCTTCTGCGTATGGCTCAGGCGGAAGGGATGCGGGTGATTTCTTTCCGTCATGAGCAGCACGCCGGTAATGCAGCGGCGGCGGCCGGTTTCCTCACCGCCAAACCCGGTATCTGTATGACGGTTTCAGCGCCCGGCTTTTTGAATGGTTTGACCGCGCTCGCCAACGCCACCACCAACTGTTTTCCTATGATCCTGATCAGTGGTTCCAGCGAACGCGAAATCGTCGATTTACAGCAAGGCGATTACGAAGAAATGGATCAACTGGCCATCGCCAAACCGCTGTGTAAGGCCGCCTTCCGCGTGTTACGGGCCGAAGATATCGGTGTCGGTATTGCCCGTGCCATCCGCGCAGCCGTATCCGGGCGCCCCGGCGGGGTCTATCTGGATCTGCCGGCCAGGCTGTTCTCGCAAACCATGCCGCTGGATGCCGGGCGTAAATCGTTAATCAGGGTCGTAGACGCCGCGCCGCGCCAGCTGCCGGCACCGGATTCGGTTACCCGGGCGCTTGAACTGCTCAAAAACGCCAGAAAGCCCCTCATTCTGCTGGGAAAAGGAGCGGCTTACGCACGTGCCGATGCCGAGATTCGCGCTTTGGTCGAAAAAACCGGTATCCCCTACTTGCCGATGTCCATGGCCAAGGGCTTGCTTCCTGACACGCATGAACTGTCGGCCGCCGCCACACGTTCCTATGTATTGAAAGAAGCGGATGTGGTGCTGCTGATCGGTGCGCGTCTGAACTGGTTGCTCTCGCACGGTAAAGGCAAGACTTGGGGGCAGGAAAACGGGCCGAAGAAATTTATCCAGATCGATATCGCGCCGACTGAAATCGACAGCAATGTCGCCATTGATGCGCCGCTTATCGGTGATATCGGCTCTTGCGTAAAAGCATTGTTGAACGGCATCGGCAACGACTGGGCCAAACCGTCGAATGACTGGACCGGCGTTATCGCCGAACGCAAAGCCAAAAACGTCAACAAGATGGCCGACATGCTGGCCGCACGCCCATCACCGATGAACTTCCATAGCACACTGAGCGTGGTGAAAGAGGTCGTGAAGGACAACCCGGAAGCCATCGTCGTCAGCGAAGGCGCCAACACGCTGGATTTTGGCCGCAGCATCGTGGACATGTACCTGCCGCGTAAACGCCTGGATGTCGGCACCTGGGGAATTATGGGCATCGGCATGGGCTTCGCCGCCGCCGGCGCGGTCGTGACGGGCAAGCCGGTCATCGCCATTGAGGGCGATTCCGCCTTCGGCTTCAGCGGCATGGAGGTTGAAACCCTCTGCCGCTATCACCTGCCCGTCTGCATTGTCGTGTTCAACAACAACGGCATTTACAAAGGGACCGACACCAATGCCTCCGGCGGCGCCGACATGGCTCCCACCGTGTTCGTCAAAGACGCACGCTACGAAATGATGATGCAGGCCTTTGGCGGCGTGGGCGTGCATGTCACCACCACTGACGAACTGCACCGCGCCATGAATGAAGCCATTGCCTCCGGCAAACCAACGCTTATCAACGCCGTGATTGACGAAACCGTCGGCACCGAAAGTGGCCGCATCACCAACCTGAACCCTGCCAAGGCGATTAAAAAATAAGCGTAACGGCAATTAATGAATAACCATGGAGATAATTTTATGAATAACAACAACGATCTGCCTTTGGCTGGCGTCAGAATCATCGACTTCACACACGTGCAGGCCGGCCCTGCATGTACACAAATGCTGGCGTGGTTCGGTGCCGATGTCATCAAAATCGAACGTCCCGGCTCGGGGGACATCACCCGTAACCAGTTGCGCGACATTCCAGATGCGGACGCCCTGTACTTCACCATGCTCAACAGCAACAAACGTTCGCTCACCCTGGATACCAAAAAGCCTGAAGGCAAGGAAGTTCTGACCCGCCTTATCAAAGAGTGTGACGTGATGGTGGAAAACTTCGGCCCCGGCGCGCTGGATCGCATGGGTTTTACCTGGGAGCACATTCAGGAACTGAACCCTCGCATGATTCTTGCCTCGGTTAAAGGCTTCAGCGAAGGCCACCACTACGAACACCTGCGAGCTTATGAAAATGTCGCCCAATGTGCGGGGGGTGCGGCCTCAACCACCGGCTGGTGGAAGGGTGAGAACGCCGGGCCGACCATTTCGGCTGCCGCGTTAGGCGACAGCAACACCGGTATGCATTTGGCTATCGGCATCCTGACCGCGTACATCGGCCGTCAGAAGACCGGCAAAGGGCAGAAAGTCGCCTGCGCCATGCAGGATGCGGTGCTTAACCTCTGCCGCGTCAAAATGCGCGATCAGCTGCGTCTGGACAAAGTCGGCTATCTGGAAGAGTACCCGCAGTATCCGCATGAAGCGTTCACCGACGTGGTGCCGCGCGGCGGTAATGCCGGCGGCGGCGGCCAGCCAGGTTGGATCCTCAAGTGCAAAGGCTGGGAGACCGACCCCAATGCTTACATCTACTTCACAGTACAGGACCTGGTCTGGACGCCGATTTGCGACGCGATAGAACGCCCGGAATGGCGAGACGATCCCGCCTATACCACCCCGAAGGCGCGTCAACCGCACATCATGGATATTTTCGGCGCCATTGAGAGTTTCATTTTGAGGGCCGGTAAAAGCAAGTTCGACGCGGTGGAGTACTTCGGGAAGTTCGGCATCCCCTGTGCGCCAGTGATGTCGATGAAGGAACTGCTGCACGACGAATCGCTGCGTAAGAGCGGCTCCATCGTCGAAGTGCCGCACAAAGTGCGCGGCAGTTACTGGACCGTCGGCTGCCCGATCAAGTTCTCGGCTCTCAAACCTGAGATCACCGCCTCGCCGCTGCTCGGTGAGCACACCGACGACGTGCTGGCGGAACTGGGCTACTCGAAAGAGCAGATTGCGCTCATTCACACAGCCAAAGCGGTGTAAG
The DNA here is from genome assembly GCF_000406145.1 of Dickeya dadantii NCPPB 898. NCBI lineage: Bacteria > Pseudomonadati > Pseudomonadota > Gammaproteobacteria > Enterobacterales > Pectobacteriaceae > Dickeya > Dickeya dadantii. Next base: position 4,734,457 of record NZ_CM001976.1, read on the forward strand.
CATGATGGCACTCACGCTACCGCAGTTCCTCACGGTGATAGGTGACGCCGTCATTATTTGCGATGTCGACGGCACCATCACCGCCTGGAACCCCGCAGCCGAACGTCTGTTCGGCTTCACCCAGAGCGAGGCGTTGGGTGCCTCGCTCAACATCATCATTCCCGAGCGACAACGCCAGCGGCACTGGTCCGGCTACCACCAGACCATGCAAAGCGGCCTGACCCGGTACGGAACATCACTACTTCACGTACCGGCCCTGACGCGTGAAGGCGGCACGATTTCCATCGCCTTCACCGTGGCCCTGCTACCCGGAGAGGACGGCAAGCCGGCGTCAATCATCGCCATCATCCGCGATGAGACCGCGCGCTTCAACGAGGAACGCGCATTGCGCCAACGTCTGGCCGAGGCGGAGCAGCGAGCAACACCGCCGTCATAACCAGGCGGCTGATGACACGCCCTGACCGTCGCCGCTGACTCTCAGGGCGAACAAACCCGAGGAATGATGAATAGAGGTGAATAGATTCGAGGAGAATTTTCATGAGCAAGGCATTAGACGGGATCAGAATTATTGATTTTACCCATGTACAGTCTGGCCCGAGCTGTACCCAGTTGCTCGCCTGGATGGGCGCAGACGTGATCAAGATCGAACGCGTCGGCGAGGGTGACGCGACACGCAAGCAACTACGCGACATTCCCGGCGTGGACAGTCTGTATTTTACCATGCTGAACCACAACAAACGCGCCGTCACACTCAACACCAAGACACCCGAAGGCCTACAGGTGCTGGATAGCCTGATCAAGCGCTGCGACGTGCTGGTGGAGAACTTTGCTCCCGGCGCGCTCGACCGCATGGGGCTGACCTGGGAGCACATCCACGCCGTCAATCCGCGGATGATCCTCGCGTCGGTCAAAGGCTTTGGTCCCGGTCGTTACGAAGACTGCAAATCCTACGAAAACGTGGCGCAATGCGCCGGCGGCGCCGCATCGACCACCGGCTTCAACGATGGCCCGCCGATTGTCACCGGCGCCCAGATCGGCGATTCAGGTTCGGGTTTGCACCTCGCGCTGGGTATTGTCTCCGCGCTTTTCCAGCGTCACACCTCCGGACGCGGACAAAAGGTCTCGGTATCAATGCAAGACGCCGTGCTCAATCTATGCCGGGTAAAACTGCGTGACCAGCAACGGCTGGAACGTACCGGCGTATTGGAAGAGTATCCACAATACCCGGATGGTCTTTTTGGCGAGGCGGTGCCACGCGCCGGTAATGCTTCTGGCGGGGGACAACCGGGGTCGATCCTCAAATGCAAAGGATGGGAAACCGATCACAACGCCTATATCTATTTCATCGCTCAGGCGGCGATTTGGCCGGCGATATGCAACCTGATCGGCGAAAATGGCTGGGTCGAGGACGCGTGTTTCAACACGCCCGCCGCCCGTCTGCCGAGATTAAAAGCAATCTTCCAGCGTATCGAACAGTGGACGATGACCAAGAGTAAGTTCGAGGCGATGGAAATTCTCAACCACTATGACATCCCCTGCGGCCCGGTGCTTTCAATGAAAGAGATCGCCAGAGATGATGCCCTGCGCGCCAGCGGCACTATCGTCGAGGTCGATCACCCGACGCGCGGCAGGTACACCACCGTTGGCATGCCGATAAAAATGTCCGATAGCCCGGTCGACATCACCCGCTCCCCTTTGCACGGCGAACACACCGAGGAGGTTCTGCATGAACTGGGCTATGACAGCAAGGCCGTGGCGGCCCTGCGCGACAAGAACGTGATCTGATGGCGTGATGCCTCCCGCCGACCAGATCGGGTGAGGGCCGGTGGCGTCGCATCCCATGCCGTGCAACAACGTACCGGCAAACCCCTGTACCGGGAGCGACATAGCAACCGTGTGCTCTGCCGGTACACCGCCAGTGTAATGTCACGGTAATTTTCGGCGTCAGCGTTATCACCACCGCTGCCGCCTCGCCAGCCTGAAATAGTCGTACCGCTTTTCTTCCATCCTGCGTATTCTCATGAAAACAACATCATGCAAACAAGATCATGAAAACAGGATCATGAAAACAATACGAAACCAGAGGAGAAACGCGTGGCGATAACCCTTCCTGAAGCACTGATTCCGGCCGACCCCCGTTTTGGCTGCGGCCCGTCGCTGATTCAGCTTGATGACCTGACGCACCTGAAAGATAAAGGGCCGCACCTGCTGGGCACCAGCCACCGCAAAGAACCGGTACGCGCGCTGTGCCGCGAGATTCAACAAGGCCTGCGGGATTACCTGTCGGTGCCGGACGGCTACAGCATCGTGCTGGGCAACGGCGGCGCCACCGCGCTGTTCGACATGGTCGGCCTCGGGCTGGTCAGAAAGCGCATCGTCCATCACACCTGCGGCGAGTTCTCGGAGAAGTGGTTTAAAGCCTCGCGCCGGATTCCGTGGATTCAGGCGGACAACGTCACGGTGGAATACGGTCAGGCCAACACCGCCTTTGTGACGGAAGGCGCGGACGTGGTGGCCTGCACGCTGAACGAAACCTCCACCGGGGTGATGAATACCCGTTTACCCGAGGTCGGCGAAGATTGCCTGCTGGCGGTAGACGCCACCAGCGGCGCAGGGCAAATCGCCTGCGACCTGTCCCGCGTGGATGTGTTCTTCTTCTCGCCGCAAAAGGTGTTCGCCAGTGAAGGCGGATTGTTTGTCGCTATTTTGTCGCCGAAAGCCAAAGCGCGGATCGCCGAGATCGCCGCCGATCCCAGCCGCTATATCCCGGCGTTCGCCGACTGGCGGCTGGCGCTGAGCAACAGCGAACAGCAGCAGACTTACAATACTCCGGCGGTGGTGACGCTGTTCCTGTTCGCCGAACAGGTCAAACGCATGAATGCGCTGGGCTTCGCCGAGGTGGAGCGTCAGGCCGCCGCCAAAGCGGCGCTGCTGTACCAGTGGGCCGCCGACCGGGATTATCTGTCCGCCTATGTGGCCGACCCGGCGTTTCGCTCCACCACCGTCGCCGCCATCGACCTGGCGGATACGATTTCCGTGGATAAACTGACCCGTTATCTGGACGAACAAGGGCTGGCGCACGGCATCGAAGGTTATCGGGCGCTGGGGCGCAATCAGTTACGCATCGCGCTGTTTCACAACATCGCCTTTGACGACCTGAAAACGCTGACCGCGTTGATCGATTTTCTGGTCGCCAGCGGCGAATTCGCCGCCTGAGGTCACACCGTCGCCTTAACCGGCAGCGCGGTTTTGTGAATCAGCCGCCGCAGTGAAAACGAGGACTGCACATCACGCAGTCCTTCGATTTTGATCAGTTTCTTCTGCAAGAACTTCTCGAAATCCGACAGGCTGGCGGCCACCACCCGTAGCATGAAATCGTGGCTGCCGGACATCAGGTGACACTCCATCACCTCGTCAAAGGTGGCGATCTGCTGTTCAAACCTGCGGAAGGTGGCTTCCGACTTCGGCTCCAGCGTCAGCGATATGTAGGCGTTCACCGGAAACCCGGCTTTTTCCTGATCCAGCAGCGTGACGTAGCGGTCGATCATGCCCGCGTCTTCCAACTGTTTCAGCCGCCGGGTGCAGGGCGTGGCCGACAGGCACACCCGTTCGGCCAGCTCGGTGGTTTTCAGCCGCGCATCCTGTTGTAGCTCATTCAAAATCTGTGCGTCGATGCGGTCGATCTTCATGAGTGAAAACCTCTATTTATGCCATTTCCATGAGTGATAATCCCTAATCTAATCGATAAACGGCTTTTCTTTTAGTTAAAACTCACTCCGTGATCAATGTTAATTTGAGCGTCATCAGTGAATGTTCAGTCATGAAATTCGAAGATATATGCATTTCTTATGGCTAAACGAATGAAATCGAATTGATGAGGTCACCCCCATGCTAAAAGAGTCTGTCGCGCTAGCCAAGGCAGCGGAAACCGGCCGGAAACCGGGGCTGGCTCACACCCTGAAAGACGACGTATACGGCCTGATGCTGGGGGTGATGTTTATTGCGATCGGCCTGAATTTGCTCAAACTCTCAGGCATGATCACCGGCGGGATTGCCGGCATCGCTTTACTGCTCTCCTACTTTATTCCGCTGTCGATCGGCGTGCTGTTTATCCTCGCCAATATCCCATTCATGATTTTCTGCTACTTCAGCATGGGGCGCGCCTTTACGCTGAAAACGCTGATCGTCAATATCGCCCTGAGCGCCGCCACCCAGGCGGTGCCCGGTCTGCTGACCATCAACTATATCCACCCACTGTTTTCCGCGCTGGTGGGCGGCACCTTTCTCGGCATGGGCATTCTCTCGCTGGCGCGCCACAATGCGTCGGTCGGCGGCACCGGCGTCGTCACCCTGTGGCTCTACAAACGCTTCAATATCAATGCCGGCAAAAGCCAGATGCTGCTGGATATGCTGGTGTTCGCCGTGTCCATATTCACCATGCCCGCTCACCTGCTGCTGTGGTCGGCGCTCAGCGCGCTGGCGATGAACGCCATGCTGATGAACTGGCATAAGCCGGGGCGGTATCAAGGCGGGTAAGATGGCGGTGTAATGGTAGCCATCAGGCGAACGGCTATTCCGCTATTACTGAGTTGCATTCAGTAATGCCACAAACTGCTGCCATAGCGCGTCAGCACTACGCTCGTACCCTTGCTGGGTAAGATGAATCAAGTCAGGACGTGCAATTCCCTGTTGTTGCCAGCGTTCAATAGCGCAGTCTCCCCCCATGTAATCAAACCAGTTCCAAAACAGCGTGTGATAGGATTGGGCAACCTCTCGCTGGGCCTGAATAACCGGTTTTAGCAAAGCCGGCTGGAGCTGCTGGCAAGATGCGCCATTTTTATTGCTGATGCTGCTACCGGGGCCAACCAGCAGAATGACCGCTTCCGGCAACACACGCCTGATAGCCTGTACATATTCGCTATAATTTTGCTGATAACGTTGGATATCAAGTTGTTGGTCAAAGGCTTCGTTCGTGCCGTACGCCATGATGACCATATCCGGCTTCAGCATTTGTAACGTGGATAACCAGTTATCGCGCCATTTATCCAGCATGGAAACCCGGGCGCCGTTGATACCAAGCGCACTCAACATGACGCCACCGCTGTTACTGGACGACAGTAGCCACCCGGCCAGTTGGCTCCCTCCCGAAGGCGCCAGCGAATACCTGACAGGCGACTGGACAGTCACCGGCTGGCTCAATGTCCAGCGGGACTGACTGCATGGCAGAACAACCGTCCGATGCTGGATCTGTATCTTCCCGTTCGCCTGATTACGATACAGCGCTTGCATTAAAAAGGCCGGGTCAGTGTCACGCACAATCAGCTCTGCGTTATTATTGTCCTGACGTGGCGTGGCGATATTACCGCCCAATGTAAATCCAGCATTCGTGGTTTTTCGACTGGTTATCATGTCCCAGCCTTTAGCATTGGCGAACAAGACGTTATCAGACCGGTTGCCAGATATTGCCAAAGGACTAATAAAACCGACGCCGCCGTCTCCATACTGCTGTTTAAAATGACGACGCAGCTGCCCGGAAAAAAAATCCGACGCGGTATGCGAATCACCCAATTGCAGGATGTGAATCTTTTCTCTATCGCTATGACTTAATTTATATTTGAGTTGCTGCAACCCTGGATCGCCATAATCGATTAACTGAATCGCATTTCCCCCGGCCACAGGAAACGTAGTGGCTTGAGGAAAACTGTTATTTCCCCGGCCACAGGATGTAAGCTGAATCAGACAGAGCGTCATCATCAAACACCTGTTTTTACCCATCATTTTATCTGGCATTCTAATGAGTTACCTCATTCAATGAGGGCCTCACGCTTATTTTCGAAAAAATACGTTCGGCAATCATTTTTTGTCCCGTTAGCGAGAAATGAACACCGTCATTAGTGCGGATACGCACTTTCGCCTTATCCTGTTCCATATCAGGAGAATAGATACTGCTCTGATAGCCAAAAATCTCATTCACCCGAATAGATATTTCATTTTCAGCTTTTACTTCAGACTCAAACAAACCATTAATATAATTAACCCCATGATTTAGCTTCTTATTCTCCACATTCGGGGGAGAAACCCATATGACTGGAATCCGTTTTTCACGCGCTAAATTCAGGATAGAGCGAATACGGTCACGATACGCGCTCTCCCATGCCGGCGACTCAAACTTCAGGAAATTCTTACCATTGCCAGACGGCATATCCCAGGGATCGTTTGATCCTAAAAACACCACCAGCGCTCCAATATCCTGCCGTTTTTCCAACTCATGGCTCAATATTAACGGCCAGTTGAAAAAATGGGGGTACGTCAGGCCAGTGCTACGTTTACTTAAATCAATCCCCTCCACACTATAGCGATCGCGTAACATTTTAATGACGTGAGGTGCCACCCCTTCCATCATAGAATCACCGATAAAAAGGACCGCCTGCCCGGCTTTTAATACCACATGGTTGTCCCCAATATTGGTACTGGCAGCACGAGTGGCTGAATTGCCGTCAACATGAGTGTCCGGCTCTTTGACAGTGGGTGGCAACAACTTTTCCCGGGGAGCGACTGGCCTCGCAGCTTGCCGTGGTGCAACAGGCGCGTCATCAGGTATCGACTGCCGTGCGTTACCTCCAGGAGCCGATGTCAGGCTCTCTACAAATGAATCTTTGGCTGCCTGTGAGGCTTCCATCAGACGATCACCGAATACCCATGACGGACTGGTGATGCCATCCCACGGACTTTTAGTATGAAAATGTAGCTCCCAATAACTATTGATTGATTGCTGATACAACCATATCAACCCAATCATACAACTCAGTATCACAAGCAGGCTCTTAAAGACCTGAGCCAATATGGTGCGGTATTCAGAAGTTTGCATAAATAAATCCCGGCACGCCAGAAGGCGAAAACAAGAAAACCAACGCTAAAAATGAAAAGATCACGAAAGGCACCAGATACCATTCGAGGCGCCTCAGCGTATTAGCGATAATTTCACGCAGCGTTATTAACGATGGATAGATAATTAATAAAACAATAAAACCAGCAATTCCCCACATATCGTTTACCGTCAACTGCGCCACATCTGCTCTGGAGATAACCCTCAACATGAGCAACGCATCATGCACACTGCCAGCCTTAAAGAAAATCCAGGCCAGACAAACAAAATGAAAGGTGAATAGCCGCGCGATAACGCCAAGTATCGGAATTATTTTTTTCTTCTGACGATACTTAACCCAGAAATTGTAGAAAATCAAACCAACACCATGTATTCCCCCCCAAATTAAAAAGGTAATACTTGTGCCATGCCAGATACCAGACAATACCATCGCAATGAAAATATTAAGCTGCGTATTCCACCATCCCTGACGACTTCCTCCTAACGGGATATAGATATAATCACGAATGAACGAAGACAGACTGATGTGCCATCTTCGCCAAAAATCCTTTATATTCTCAGCAACATAAGGATGTGAAAAATTTGTGCCTATCTGGAAGCCAAGTAAAATAGCAATTCCTGTTACCAAATTAGTATAACCAGAAAAGTTGAAATAAATCTGCCAGGCCCACGCGTAAGTTGCCAATATACACTGCCAGCCAGTATAGTTTTCGGGATCAATGAATACAGAGGAAACATAGTTTTCATCCAGCCATTCGTTTAAGCAGAATAACTTGGCTATCGCCAGTGCAATAAGAAACAGAGCCCGTGGCCACTCCGTTAGCTGGCGTGGACGTTTTGTCTCTATCTGGGGTAACAGCCTGTCTGCCCGGTTGATAGGGCCGGAAAGAAAGGTGGGGAAAAAGTTCAGATAAAGCAAAGTATTAAAAAAATTACTTTGTTTTATCTCTCCTTTTGCAACTGAAACAATCAGGCTAACGGCGTTAAATATATAAAATGATAGCCCAATAGGAAGCAATACATTAAGCACGGGAAGCGTGACAGCAATATGATACTCACTAAGTGTCATTTGCAAATCATCACGCAAACCTGAGTAATACTTAAACATAACAAAGAAAAAAACAGTAAAAAAAATCAACAAATAAACAGAAAGCTTCCTAAATTCAGCATGTGCCGCTAAATTTAAAAGAAAGCAAATACAAGCACTAAACAACAACAATACTGTCAGAGACTGCCAGCTGGACAACAGAACAAGGCCATAACCCGCCACAAGAAGAATAAGATTCTGTACTTTTATCCAGGGAGATAAAAGCCAGTAAATCAAAAACAAAACGAGGAAGCAAAAGGAAAATTCGACAGAAATTAAATTCATTAATATCACCATGCACTTATTAAAAATGCGATTTAGAAATACACTCTTACCCGTTGTTTCATCTCCAGAAAATAAAAATAAAATTTAACAAAAACAATCTATCAGGAATGAAAAATAGGATTTTCACCTCACCGAAAATTCACCACGCAAATTGATATCATCAGGATTAAATCGACTAAAAATTCTACTAAAAAAAAGAAAAAATTAAAGATAACGATGACAATCACATCATCAGACACTTCTGAAAAATAATTACACGTCTATTTCCCAGAGTTTCTTTTCATGAAATATCATTGCAGGTTGGCGGCAAATAATTACAAAGTTCTGCGGTGAAAATTACTAAAATTACTCAGGAAACAAACAACTTAATAAATGCCTATACCCTAAATAATTCGAGTTGCAGGACAACACGCTCGCGTGTTGAACAACGCAACGCGTTGGCCCGTCAGGGCAAGGCTCATTAAGAGCCTTGTAACGCGGCAAGCGAGTGACAAATTCGTCGGGAACGAATTTGACCAGCCAACGGCTGGCCTCCGGTGAGAGACAGGATGTCTCTCATTTAATCCCGATGAGCTTACTCGGGTAAGTGATTCGGGTGAACGACAAATCTGCCGGGAGCAAATTTGAACGCAGCTTGCTGCGGCCCTGAAAGGGCGAGGCCCAAGGAGGGGCCGAGTAACGCAGCCAACACACCTGCAACTTGAAGTATGACGGGTATATACTCAACACATTGCCACCCTCAGCAATCTGGTGGAGTGACCCAGCATGGTTCCGATATGAAAAATAACGAAATGCTCCGCAGTTATGATTGATGTTCAGCACGTCAACGACGAACGCCATGCTGATGAACTGGCATAAACCGGGGCGGTATCAGGGCGGGTAAAAGCGCCGTCAGCCGACGCTAGCCATTACCATCGTGGTGTTTCAGAACGATCGAACAGGTATATCGCCCGGCGGGATGAATGGAGATGGTCGTTTCAAAGGTTTCGCCGTTGCGATCCAGATAGCGCCGTATGATTTTCAACGCCGGCGACCCGGTTTCCACCCCCAGCTGTTTCGCAATCTTGGCCGGCACGCCAACCGCCGTAATGGTCTGGTGTACTTCCTTGCTTTGCACGCCATAGTGATTTTCGATCAAATCGCTGATCAGCGAAAACGGGTCACTGCGCACAAGACGCCTGACCTTGTCGTAGGCAACGCTGGCATAGCTGTCCGTCCAGCAAATCGGCGCGTCCGGCTTGATGCTATCTTCCCGAATACTCGCGATATGCAGCCAACGCGACCCCGGCGGGCAACCAATGATTTGCGACAATTCATAATCGGCGACGATCTCATCAATCTTTTTCACCACCCGCACATTATTCCTGGCCAGCGCCAGCAAATCTTCCAGGTTTGCCAGCGGGTGGTTCGTGTTCCCGTTTCTGGCATCGGTGACGTGGGTCCCGGCGCCTTTGCGTCTTGAGATCAGCCCTTGCTCGGTAAGCTCGCGCAGGGCTTCCCGCACGGTATGCCGGCTGGCCTGATACACCTCGCAGAGCGCCTTTTCGGTCGGGAAAAGTGAACCTGCCGGGTACTTGCCGGAAACGATGTCCTGCGCCAGTTCTCGGGCAATCCGCTTATAGAGGGACTCTTTCATAGAGATACGTTCTTCGAAAAATTAATGATCGCTATCACAAAGCGGTGAGTAAACACTTCCGCTGACTATGCACGCTCGCTATAAATGTCCGTACATTTAAAATATGTCCGGACATTTTCATCACCCTTATCGGTCGTTACGGACATACCGTACCGAGACCGTTGTTAGCGGTCAGTCTATCACTAAATCACACCCGGGAGGGGCCACTATGGCATCGAATGTTCTTGATTCTATTCTGTTCAGGGACTCGTTCGGCACGCCTGAAATGCGCGCCGTCTTTGACGACCATGAATTGATTCGGAAATACGTTGAGGTAGAGATCGCGCTGGCGAAAGCCGAAGCCCGCTGCGGCGTTATCCCGCAGCAAGCCGCCGACGAGATCGCCAAAACCTGCAACGCCGACACGCTGGATTTCGACCTCCTGCGCCATGAAACCGAAATCGTCGGCTACCCGATTTTACCGCTGGTCCATCAGATCTCGAAACAGGCCGGGGCATCCGGCGGCTACGTGCACTGGGGCGCGACCACGCAGGACATCATGGATACGGCGGTGGTGTTGCAAATCCGCGACGCCTTCGATCTGATTGAAGCGGATATCCGGTCGCTGCGTAACACGCTCGCCGATCTGGCGCGGCGCTACCGCAATACCCCGATGGCGGGCAGAACCCATCTGCAACAGGCGTTGCCCATCACTTTCGGCTACAAGGCCGCCATCTGGCTGGATATGTTTGACCGCCACGCCGAACGCCTCGAACAGGCGCGCCCGCGCATTCTGGTCGGCGAATTCGCCGGCGCCGCCGGCACGCTGGCCTCGCTGGGCGACAACGGTCTGGTGGTGCAGAAAGCGATGATGGAAGAGCTGAAACTGGGCGTGCCGACCTCCACCTGGCATGTGGCGCGCGACGGCTTCGCCGAAGCGGTGAATTTGCTGGCCGTCATCACCGGATCGCTGGGGAAAATCGCCTATGACGTCATGCTGCTGGCCTCCAACGAGTTTGGCGAACTGTACGAACCCTTTGTCAAAGGCCGCGGCGCCAGCAGCACCATGCCGCAAAAACGTAACCCGATCTCCAGCGAACTGATGCTGGCCTGCGCCAAAGGCGTACGTCAGCACGCCGGCCTCATGCTGGATGCGATGGTGCAGGATCTGGAACGCGCCACCGGCCCGTGGCATGCGGAATGGATCGCGATTCCGGAAAGTTTCGTGCTGGCCGCCGGCGCGCTCAATCAGGCTAAATTCATGCTCAGCGGCCTGATTGTCGACGAACAGGCGATGGCGAAAAACCTCGATATGACCAAAGGGCTGATCGTGGCGGAAGCCGTAATGATGGGGCTGGCGCCTTACATAGGTCGGCAAGACGCGCACGACGTGGTTTACGACGCCTGCCGTATCGTCAATACGCAGGGCGGTCGCCTGGCCGACGTGCTGAACGCCATGCCTCAGGTATCCAGCCGCCTCAAACCGGAATTAATCGAGCAGTTGACGGACCCGGTCAATTACCTCGGCATCGCGCCGGAAATGGTTGATCAGGTGCTGGAAAAATCCGCCAAACGGCAATAACCCCAGCCAATAACCCGTAAGATTGAGGAGATGATCATGTCATCTGATTCATCTAAGGGAAAATCAATCGTCGCCTTTATGGTTCCCCTGTTATTGGGAACCATAATCTGGTTTTCCCCTGTACCCGAAGGATTAACACCGCAGGCATGGCATATGTTTGCCATTTTTCTCGCCACCATCGCCGCGATATTAACCCAGCCGCTGCCCTCCGGCGCAGTCATGATTATTGCGCTATGCGTCGTTATTTTTACGCAGACGCTGCCGGAAGCGAAAGCGCTGGCAGGCTTTTCCAGCGGAACCGTCTGGTTAATCTTCTGTGCGTATATTCTGTCTCTGGGATTCGTCACCTCCGGTCTCGGCAAAAGAATCGCCTATAAAATGCTGTCGTTATTCGGCGGCAGCAGTCTGGGCATCGCCTATTCATTAGGGGTTTCCGACCTGATTATGGCGCCGGCCATGCCGTCGGTCACCGCACGCTCAGGGGGCATTATTTTCCCTATCGTGCGTTCCATCAACGAAGTATTGGGTTCTACGCCGGGTGAGTCAGGGAAAAAAATCGGTGATTTCCTGATCATGGTCTGTTTCCAGTTCACCCCTATAACCGGCGCCATTTTTCTGACGGGCATGGCGGCGAATCCGCTGGTGGGCAGCCTGGCGAAATCCTCGCTAAATGTCGAAATTACCTGGGGAAGTTGGTTTATCGCCGCGGTAGTACCAGCCATGGTGTGTTTCTGTCTGATGCCGCTGCTGGTCTACAAGCTGCTAAACCCCGAATTGAAACGCACCCCGGAAGCCAGACAGATGGGGAAACAGGCGCTCGCCGAGCTGGGAACGATGACGCCCGCCGAGAAAAAAGTCGCGCTGGGATTTCTGCTGGCGCTGATTGGCTGGGGAACCAGCCTGGTTACCGGGCTATCGGCCACCGCCGTTGGGCTGGGTCTTGCCGCCTATCTGTTTGCCTCACGCGCGGTTGACTGGAAAGCCCTGCTCAAAGACCACGCCGCCTGGGATACCGTCATTTGGTTTAGCGTGATCATCAGCCTGGCCGGCGGCCTGTCCGATTTGGGTTTCATCAAATGGATGACGGTTAAAATGGGCGGCGCCATTCACGGCTTCGGCGCGATGGGCACGTTTATCTTACTCGGGCTGATCTATATTTACGTCCACTACCTGTTCGCCACCGCGACCGGTCACGTCGCCGCGCTGTATGCGCCTTTTGCCGCCACCGCGATTGCCGCAGGCGCGCCCCCGGTCATGGTGGCGATATGCTTTGGTATTTTCAGCAACCTGATGTGGGGAAATACCGAATACGGCGGCGGGCCGGGGCCGATTTATTTTGCTCAGGGCTATTTTGAACGACCGCGGTTTTACAAAATCAATTTATGCGTGGTGACGGTCAATGTCATCGTGACCTTTGCCGTCGGGCTGGTGTGGTGGAATCTGCTGGGGTATTACTGACCTTACTCGTTATTTTCCTTAATAAATCAGGGTGAGGATTACCTCACCCTGATTGTCACCACGACGTAAGCACATCACGGTTTCGGCGTTATCGCATAGTCACAAACTCTTCCGCCGCCGTTGGATGAATCGCCACCGTGTCGTCGAAGTCTTTTTTGGTCGCGCCCATCTTCACCGCCACCGCAAAGCCCTGCAGGATTTCATCCATACCGAAGCCGATGCCGTGCACGCCGACGATTTTCTCTTCCGGCCCCACGCACACCAGCTTCATGCGGCACGGCTGACGGTGCTGCGTCACCGCAGTGTACATGGCGGTAAACGCGGACTTATACACCTTAACCTGATCGTCGCCATACTGCTCGCGCGCCTGCGGCTCGGTCAGCCCGACGGTGCCGATCGGCGGGTGGCTGAACACCACGGTCGGGATATTGCTGTAATCCAGATGCTCGTCCGGCTTGTTGTTGAACAACCGTTCGGACAGACGACGCCCCGCCGCCACGGCGACCGGCGTCAGCTCAACGGCGCCGGTGTTATCGCCCACCGCGTAGATACCCGGCACCGTGGTGTTCTGGAATTTATCCACCACGATGTAGCCTTTGCTGTTGAGCGCCACACCCGCCGCATCCAGATTGATCTTATCGTTCGCCGGTTCGCGGCCGATCGCCCAGATCAGGCAATCTACGGTTTGCTCATGCCCGCTTTCCAGTTGCAGCGTCAGGCTACCGTCGGCGTTTTTCACCACTGCCCTGGGGATAGACTCGGTGTGCAGCCCCGGGCCTTCGGTGTTCATCACCTCCACCAGCGTGTCCACAATCAGCGGGTCGAACTGGCGCAGCGGCGCGTGCTTGCGCACAAACAGGTGAACCTCGGAGCCAAGCGCGTTCAGCACGCCGGCGATTTCCACCGCGATATAACCGGCGCCCACCACGGCAACCCGTTGCGGCAGCGCGGTCAGTGCAAAGAAACCATCGGAATCAATACCGTACTCCGCACCGGGAATCGACGGGCGCGTCGGCCGGCCGCCGGTGGCGATCAGGATATGGTCGGCGGTGATGCGCTCGCCGTTCACTTCCACCGTCTTCGCATCCACGAAACGGGCAAAGCCCTGAATCACCTCGACCTGATTTTTCCCCAGTACGTTATTGTAAGACTGGTGGATACGGTCAATGTAGGCGCTGCGGTTTTTCAGCAACGTATCCCAGTTAAACTGATTGACGGTGACATCAAAACCATAGTCCGGCCCGTAGTGGTGAATGGCTTCGGCAATCTGAGCGGCATGCCACATCACCTTTTTCGGCACGCACCCGACATTGACGCAGGTGCCGCCCAGGTATTTGGCTTCGATCAGCGCGCATTTCTTTCCATACATGGCCGCACGGTTGATGGAGGCAATGCCGCCGCTGCCGCCACCAATGGCGAGATAGTCATAATGTCTGGTCATCAGGGCTCCACGTTTGCTTTCGATAAACGTTCAATAAAAGTAGATAGACCGTATCCCGCCGCCGCACCAATGCTGGCGCCCAATGGCGGAATACGGCTCACAGTGTAACGCTGGCGAAACAAATCCAACGCCGACGAGATGTAACATCAACGAGATGCAACATCAGCGAGATATAACGCCAGCGAAAAGTGTAACGCCAGCAGTCGGTATCCGGCAAAGACAGAAAGCGGGATTGTATGAAGAAATGCGCAGCGGTTCGCAACGGTTTTGAAAATCGGTGCGATAGGTAAAATAACGCGATGTGAAAAAAACGGGTTAACTTTCGGAGCGTTGCATGGAACTGATTTTTCTCGGCACTAACGCCGGCGTGCCCACCAAAGAGCGCAACGTCACCAGCATCGCGCTCGATCTGCACGGCATTCGCCCGGCATTCTGGCTGTTTGACTGCGGTGAAGGCACCCAGCACCAAATTTTGCGCACCCCGGTCAAACCCGGCAAGCTGGAGAAGATTTTCATCACCCATCTGCACGGCGATCATCTGTTCGGGCTGCCCGGCCTGCTTTGCTCGCGCTCCATGGCAGGCATTGAGACGCCGCTGACGCTCTACGGCCCGGCCGGGCTGAAAGCCTTTGTCGAAGCCACGCTTACGCTGAGCGGTTCCTGGCTCACTTATCCACTGGAGGTGGTGGAGGTCGTTCCCGGTACGGTGTTTGAAGACCATCAGTTTAGGGTGACGGCGCATGAGCTGTCGCACACCCTGTATTGCGTGGGATACCGCATTGAAGAGCGCCCCAAACCGGGCCCGCTGGACGTGCGCAAACTGGCGGCGGAGGGCGTCAAACCCGGCGCCTATTTCCAGCAGTTAAAACGCGGGGAAACCGTGACGCTGGACGACGGGCGGGTGCTGAACGGCTGGGATTACGTCGGCCCCGGCTTGCCGGGCAAGTCGCTGGCGATTTTCGGCGACACCCGCCCGACGCCGGAAGCGCTCAAACTGGCCGCCGGCGTCGATGTGATGGTGCATGAAGCCACTCTGGAAGGAGCGATGGCGGAGCGCGCCGACGAGCGCGGGCATTCCACCACCCTGCAAACCGCCGCCACCGCGCGGGACGCCGGCGCCAAGCGGTTGATCATCACCCATTTTAGCGCCCGCTACGGCCGGGAAGATCTGATACGCCTGTGTCAGGAATGTCAGACGCTGTTCCCGGCCACCGAGGTCGCTACCGATCTGGCCACTTTTCGGGTATAGCGCCGGGCAGCGCTAAGCACCTATTGAATAGGTGCTTAGAGCCAATATAGAAAAGGGTTTATTCCGGCACCACCCACTCAACGCGCGTGTGGCCGGTGCCGGCAGGCACCAGTGCCTGATGCAGCCACGGCAGCACGCTTTTCATTTGGGATTCCAGCTTCCACGGCGGGTTGATGACAATCATGCCGGAGGCGGTCATACCGTGACGATCGCTGTCCGGCAGCACCGCCAGTTCGATTTGCAGGATACGGCGGATACCGGTGTCTTCCAGGTCTTTGAGCAGGCGCTTGATGTGCTGGCGCAGCACCACCGGATACCACAGCGCGAACACGCCGGTAGCAAAGCGGCGATAGCCTTCCTGAATGCCTTTCACCACCGCCTGATAATCGGTTTTCAGTTCATACGGCGGGTCGATCAGAATCAATCCGCGGCGCGACGGCGGCGGCAACTGGGCCTTCAACTGCTGGTAACCGTCTTCACGTATCACCCGCGCCCGGTCGTCACGCAGAAATTCCTGACGCAGCAGCGGAAAATCGCTGGGGTGCAGCTCGGTGAGATGAATTTTGTCATGCTCGCGCAGCAACTGGCGGGCAATCAGCGGCGAGCCGGGGTAATAGCGCAGCCTGTCGCCGGAATTATAGGAACGCACCACTTGCATGTACGGCTCCAGTTCCGCCGGAATGTCATCCCGCTGCCAGATGCGGCCAATGCCGTCGAGGTACTCGCCGGTGCGCTCGGCGTGTTCGCTCTGCAGCTGATAACGGCCCGCGCCGGAGTGCGTATCCAGATACAGGAACGGTTTGTCCTTCTCTTTCATCGCGGTAATGATCAGGCTTTGGACGGTGTGTTTCAGCACGTCGGCATGATTGCCGGCATGAAAACTGTGGCGATAACTCAGCATAAAGTGTGGATTTCCGGTCAATGAGGGCGCGTTTGCCGCTAATCGCCATAGTATACCCTAAATAATTCGAACGGTTAGCGCCGCAAAATACCCCAACAATCACCGCTATCCGCTACGGGATAGTGCAATAACCGACCTTTTTCGTTATATAATAATTTATATATCGAAAACCCGGAAACGACCTTCATGAAAAACCACTTTGGCGACGGTATTCTGGCAGGGTTGCAAGCCTCCACGCCGCAATCGATGAGCGACATCCGTCATTACTGCGATGATTACCGCCGCGGCTATGTCTGCGGTTACGCCCATCAACGGGCCTCGCTGCGGGGCAGACAACAGGCCGCGTTCGAAGCCGGGCAATTGTGCCGCCGTTACGGGCTGATGCGCGATATCGTGGCGGAGTTCTTTACCGACGTCAGCAACCCGTCGCTGGTGGCATGGTTTTACGCCGGTTATAACCAGTCGCCCTGAGTCCTCTCGCCTGTACTGCGATGAATAACGCTTTTTTCCGGTCGGCATGGCGCGGTTATACCCCGGCCATTGATTTTCCCCGCGTTACCCCCCATGTTAAGTCATCATCACTACATTTCAGGACTGTGCCATGACCAATCCATTACTTTCCTCGTTTACCCTGCCGCCGTTCTCCCAGATCCAGATTGAACACATCCTCCCTGCCGTGCAGGCCGCGCTGGACGACTGTCGTCAGACCGTCGAGCACGTGGTGGCGCAGCCGGGTCCGTTCACCTGGGATAACCTGTGTCAGCCGTTAGCGGAAAGTGATGATCGGCTGGGGCGGATTTTCTCGCCGGTCAGCCACCTGAATTCGGTCAAAAACAGCCCGGAACTGCGCAGCGCCTATGAACAGTGCCTGCCGCTGCTGTCCGAATACGGCACCTGGGTGGGCCAGCACGCCGGGTTGTACCGTGCCTACCGCGACCTGCGCGACGGCGAGCATTACGCCGGCCTGAGCGTGGCGCAAAAAAAAGCGGTGGATAACGCCCTGCGCGACTTCGAACTGTCCGGAATTGCATTGCCGCCGGAACAACAGAAACGCTACGGCGACATCGCTTCCCGTCTGTCCGAACTGGGTTCGCAATTCAGCAACAATGTGCTGGACGCCACCATGGGCTGGACCAAACTGATCACCGACGTCAACGAACTGGCCGGTATGCCGGAAAGCGCCCTGGCGGCCGCCAACGCGCTGGCGGAAGCCAAAGAGCAGCAGGGCTGGCTGTTGACGCTGGATATTCCGAGTTACCTGCCGGTAATGACCTACTGTTCCAATCAGGCGCTGCGCGAAGAGATGTACCGCGCCTACGTGACCCGCGCGTCCGAGCAAGGCCCGAACGCCGGTAAGTGGGACAACGGCGAGGTGATGGCGGAAACGCTGGCGCTGCGCCATGAACTGGCGCAATTGCTGGGCTTCGCCAGCTTCGCCGACAAATCGCTGGCCACCAAAATGGCGGAAAACCCGCAGCAGGTGCTGGACTTCCTGACCGATCTGGCCAAACGCGCCCGTCCGCAAGGGGAGCAGGAGCTGGCGCAACTGCGCGCGTTCGCCAAAGAACATTTCGGCGTCGAAGAGTTGAACCCGTGGGACATCAGCTACTACGCCGAACAGCAGAAACAGCACCTGTATTCCATCAGCGATGAACTGCTGCGCCCCTACTTCCCGGAACCGCGCGTACTGGAAGGGCTGTTCGAGGTGGTGAAACGCATCTACGGCATCACCGCCAAAGAGCGTCAGGGCGTCGACGTCTGGCATCCGGAAGTGCGTTTCTTCGACCTGTTCAGCGACAGCGGCGAATTGCTGGGCAGCTTCTACCTTGATCTGTACGCCCGCGAGCACAAACGCGGCGGCGCCTGGATGGACGACTGCGTCGGCCGTCTGGGTAAAGCCAACGGCGAGCTGCAAAAACCGGTGGCCTACCTGACCTGTAACTTCAACCGCCCGATCAACGGCAAACCGGCGCTGTTTACCCACGACGAAGTCACCACCCTGTTCCACGAATTCGGTCACGGGTTGCACCACATGCTGACCCGCATCGACACCGCCGGGGTATCCGGCATCAACGGCGTGCCGTGGGACGCCGTCGAACTGCCGAGTCAGTTCATGGAAAACTGGTGTTGGGAGCCGGACGCGCTGGCGTTCATTTCCGGTCACTACGAAACCGGCGAGCCGCTGCCGCAGGCGATGCTGGACAAGATGCTGGCGGCCAAGAATTATCAGGCGGCGCTGTTCATCCTGCGTCAGCTGGAATTCGGCCTGTTCGATTTCCGCCTGCACGCCGGTTATGACCCGGCCAACGGCGCGCGCGTGCTGGAGACGCTGGCGGAGGTGAAAGCGCAGGTTTCCGTGGTGAAAAGCCCGGAATGGAACCGCTTCACGCACTCCTTCAGCCACATCTTCGCCGGCGGTTACGCCGCGGGTTACTACAGCTACCTGTGGGCCGACGTGCTGGCGGCGGATGCCTTCTCCCGCTTTGAAGAGGAAGGCATTTTTAACCGCGACACCGGCTTGTCGTTCCTGGAGAACATTCTGTCCCGCGGCGGCTCTGAAGAGCCGATGGTGCTGTTCAAACGCTTCCGCGGTCGTGAACCCAAACTGGACGCCATGCTGAAACACTACGGCATCCAGGAATGAGGATTGGTTTACTGACCGAAGCCGGTGCCGACCCCGAGGCGCTGGCGGTACTGGCCCGGCGCTGGGGGCTGGAGAATGACGCCGCCGCATCGCTGGCGCTGGTGCTCACTCCCGAACGGCTGGAATTGCGTAAATGCGACGAACCCAAGCTGGGCGCCATCTGTGTGGATTTCGCCGCCGGCGCGATGGCGCACCGTCGCCGTTTCGGCGGCGGACGCGGCGAAGCGGTCGCCAAAGCGGTCGGTATTAAAAAGGACTACCTGCCCGACGTGGTGGATGCCACCGCCGGCCTTGGCCGCGACGCCTTTGTGCTGGCGGCGCTCGGTTGCCGGGTACGGATGGTGGAACGTCACCCGGTGGTCGCCGCACTGCTGGATGATGGCTTGCAGCGCGGCTATCAGGACCCGGAAATCGGCGGCTGGCTGCGTGAGCGCCTGACGCTGGTGCATGCATCCAGCATTGACGCGTTGTCCGCCATCACCCCGCCGCCGGACGTGGTCTACCTCGACCCGATGTTTCCCCACCGCCAGAAAAGCGCGCTGGTGAAAAAGGAAATGCGGGTATTCCAGACGCTGGTCGGCGCCGACAATGACGCCGATGCCCTGCTGGCGCCGGCGCGCCGTCTGGCGAAAAAGCGGGTGGTGGTCAAACGCCCGGACTACGCGCCGCCGCTGGCAGGCGTGCCCGCCCAGTCGGCGCTGGAAACCAAAAGCCACCGGTTTGATTTTTATCTGCCGCTGACGGAGTAACACCCGGTTCTGGCTGCACTTTTTAACAGCAGCAGCCAGATGCCTTGCTTTCCGCCATCGACCGCCCTGTTACATCCTTTCTAATTTTAAACCCCTCGACTTAAAAGATAGACGGCTAACCGTTCTGGCGATATGTTAACCTTATTGCTGAATCCGTCCTTGCGCGCCCGCGCATTCAATCTATTAAAATAACGATGAAAACAAATAAGTTACCACTACTGGCGCAGGTTTCCGCCGCTCACTGGGTTAGTCATTTTCACATGATGGTGCTGCCGGCGCTGATGCCGCTGATCTCCGCGCAGCGCGGCATCAGTTATGTGGAAATCGGTGTTGCTCTGGGCGTGTTCAACGTTGTTTCCGCTCTTGTGCAGACGCCGATCGGCTTTGCCGTCGACCGCATCGGGCCGCGCCGCACGCTGATTGCCGGGTTGACGCTGGGTAGCCTGTGCTTTTTGTCGCTCGGCCTGTTTACCAGCTACAGCTGGATGCTGATCGCCATGGCGCTGGCGGGGCTGGCCAACGCGGTCTACCACCCGTCCGATTACGCACTGTTGTCGCGTGGCATCGCGGAAAATCGGATGGGGCGCGCCTTCTCGGTCCATACCTTTTCCGGCTTCCTCGGCACCGCCGTCGCGCCAGCCATTCTGCTGGCGGTGGCGTCCGTCACCAGCATCGAATTCGCGTTTGTACTGTCCGGGATATTCGGGCTGCTGACCGTGCCGATGCTGTTGGGCGAACGGGAAACGCTCCCCTCCGCCGCCGCACAGAATAAGCACAGCCAGGTGCCGAAGGTAGCGGTGTTCACTCTGCCGATTCTGTCGCTGCTGGTGCTGTTCATGCTGCTCAACCTCAGCACCAACTCGATTCAGAATTTCTCGGTTACCGCACTGGTGAACGGTTACGGTATGCCGCTGACCGAAGCCAACCTGGCGCTGACCGCGTTTCTGTTTACCAGCGCGTTTGGCGTGCTGGCGGGCGGCTCGCTGGCGGATAAAACCCGGCATCACGGTATGGTCGCCACTGGCTCGCTGGTCATCACCGCCGTGCTGGTCGCCATCGTGGCGATGTATACGCTGCCGTCGCTGGCGACCATCCTGATTCTGGCCGTCGCCGGTTTTCTTTCCGGTATTATCGCGCCATCGCGGGATATGCTGGTGCGCAACGCTTCCCCGGCCGGCGCCGAAGGTCGGGTGTTCGGCGTGGTCACCACCGGTTTCAATATCGGCGGCGCCGGCGGCCCGGTGGTATTTGGCTGGCTGCTGGATCAGGGTCATCCGTCCGCCATTTTCTGGTCGGCGGTGATATTTATGGTGATTACCGCCGTGATGGCGCTGGCGCAGGAACTGTACAGCACCCGGCAGCGGGCGCTGGCCGCATAAGAAATATGGGGTTCAAAAAGCAGAAACCCGCGTCTGACGCGGGTTTCTGTAGGTCACAATCAGACGGAAAACCGCCGATCAAATATCGATATTCGCCGCTTTCAGGGCGTTTTCTTCGATAAAGGCGCGGCGCGGTTCAACGGCATCGCCCATCAGGGTAGTGAACAGCTCGTCGGCGGCGATAGCGTCTTTCACCGTCACGCGCAGCATACGGCGGCTTTCCGGGTCCATGGTGGTTTCCCACAGCTGTTCCGGGTTCATCTCGCCCAGACCTTTGTAGCGCTGAATCGCCAAACCACGGCGCGACTCTTTCACCAGCCAGTCTAATGCCTGTTCGAAGCTGGCGACCGGTTGTTTACGCTCGCCGCGCTCAACAAAAGCATCGTCTTCGATAAGGCCACGCAGTTTCTCACCCAATCCATTGATTTTGCGATATTCGTTGCCCTGAACAAACGCCAGATCCAGCGCATAATCGGAATCCACGCCGTGGGTACGTACCCGCAGCACCGGCTCATGACGCTCGTTCGACTGGCGCAGCAGGAAGCTATAAGTACTGCCGTGCTGTTCTTTCTCGTTGAGATAGTGAATCAGCGAGTCAATCCACTGCTGAGCCTGCGCCTGATCGTTCAGCATCGCTTCCGTCAGCGTAGGCTGATAGAGCAGCGCGTTAAGCAGCGCGCGCGGATAACGGCGCTCCATACGGTCGATCAGCTTCTGCACGCCATAGTGCTCGGCTACCAGTTTCTCCAGCGGTTCCCCCGCCAGCGCCGGCGCGTGCGCGTTGGTGTGCAGCGTGGCGCCGTCCAGCGCCAGCATGATCTGGTACTGGTCCATCGCCTCGTCGTCTTTGATGTACTGCTCCTGCTTGCCTTTTTTCACCTTGTACAGCGGCGGCTGGGCGATAAACACATGGCCGCGCTCAACGATTTCCGGCATCTGACGGTAGAAGAAGGTCAGCAACAGGGTCCGAATGTGAGAACCGTCGACGTCCGCATCGGTCATGATGATGATGTTGTGGTAACGCAGTTTGTCCGGGTTGTACTCGTCACGGCCGATACCGCAGCCGAGCGCGGTGATCAGCGTCGCCACTTCCTGCGAAGACAGCATCTTGTCGAAACGCGCCTTTTCCACGTTCAGGATCTTACCTTTCAACGGCAGAATGGCCTGATTCTTACGGTTACGCCCCTGCTTGGCAGAGCCGCCCGCTGAGTCCCCTTCCACCAGGTAGAGTTCGGACAGCGCCGGGTCGCGTTCCTGACAGTCCGCCAGCTTGCCCGGCAGACCGGCCAGATCCAGCGCGCCTTTGCGGCGGGTCATCTCACGCGCTTTGCGCGCGGCTTCGCGGGCGCGGGCGGCATCGATGATCTTGCCGACCACGATTTTGGCGTCGTTGGGGTTTTCCATCAGGTAATCCACCAGACGGTCGTTCATCAGCGATTCCACCGCCGATTTCACTTCCGACGACACCAGTTTGTCTTTGGTCTGGGAGGAGAATTTCGGGTCCGGCACTTTCACGGACACCACGGCAATCAGCCCTTCGCGCGCGTCGTCGCCGGTGGCGCTGACCTTGGCTTTCTTGCTGTAGCCTTCCTTGTCCATGTAGTTGTTGAGCGTACGGGTCATGGCGGCGCGGAAGCCGGCCAGATGGGTACCGCCGTCACGCTGCGGAATATTGTTGGTAAAGCAGTAGATGTTTTCCTGAAAACCGTCGTTCCACTGCATGGCGATTTCCACGCCGATGTCGTCTTTTTCAGCGCTGAAATAGAACACCTGCGGGTGGATCGGCGTCTTGTTGCGGTTCAGGTACTCAACGAAAGCCTTAATGCCGCCTTCGTAGTGGAAATGATCGGCCTTGTTCTCTTCACGTTCGTCACGCAGGCGGATGGACACGCCGGAGTTGAGGAACGACAGTTCGCGCAGACGCTTGGCCAGAATCTCATATTCAAACTCGACCACGTTGGTGAAGGTTTCCAGACTCGGCCAGAAACGCACCGTGGTGCCGGTGGTGTCGGCGTCGCCCGTCACGCTCAGCGGCGCTTGCGGTTCGCCGTGACGGTATTCCTGACGATGAATTTTACCTTCGCGGCGGATCACCAGTTCCAGCTTCTCGGACAGGGCGTTTACTACCGATACCCCCACCCCGTGCAGACCGCCGGACACCTTGTAGGAGTTGTCGTCAAACTTACCGCCCGCGTGCAGCACGGTCATGATCACTTCGGCGGCGGACACGCCCTCTTCTTCGTGGATACCGGTAGGAATACCACGGCCGTCGTCCTGCACCGATACCGAGTTATCAGCATGAATAGTAACGACAATATCTTTACAGTAGCCAGCGAGCGCCTCGTCGATAGCGTTGTCCACCACCTCGAATACCATGTGGTGCAGACCGGTTCCGTCATCCGTATCACCGATATACATCCCCGGGCGTTTACGGACCGCATCCAGCCCTTTTAATACCTTGATACTTGAGGAGTCATAAGAATTCGACATCAACGTTTCTCGCTCATTTAGTCCTGTGATTGAACGGTTATTTTACCCTGTTCCACGCGGAACATCTTGCCATTTTCGCCCACCATGTCGCTAATCTGCTCTGCGGTGATGGCGCTGACGAACACCTGCGCCTGCGTCGCCTTCAGCCGCTCGGCCAGCAGGCGGCGGCGGGTGCTGTCCAGTTCGGAGGCGAAGTCGTCGATCAGGTACAGGCACTTCAGCCCGTTTTGCCGGGTGAGGAACTCGCCCTGCGCCAGCCTGAGCGCGCACATCAGCAACTTGAGCTGGCCGCGAGACAGCATGTCCTCAACCGCCACGCCGCCGGCGCGGATGCGAAAATCGGCTTTGTGCGGCCCTAGCGCAGTGTAGCCCAACTGCCTGTCGCGCTCGAAATGGCGCTCCAGCAGCTCGGCGTAGTCACTCTCTTTGTCCCAGCCGCGCTGGAAGGAAAAACTCAGGGAAAACTCCGGTAAAAACTGGGCGCAGGTGGAACCGATATCCGCCGCGATGGCGGCGCTGTAGTCGGCGCGCCACTGGCTGATGCCCTCGGCTAACGGCACCAGTTCCCGATCCCAGGCGCGCAGTTGCCCATAATGGCTGACCTGACGCAACGCCGCGTTACGCTGGCGCAGCAGCCGCTTGAGGTTGCTCCAGGCGCTGAAAAAGCCGGGTTCGTTGTGAAAACAGCCCCAGTCCAGAAACGCGCGGCGGTATTTGGGGCCGCCGTTGAGCAGAGTGAAGCCTTCCGGGGTGATCAGTTGGATAGGCAGCAATTGCGCCAGCTCCGCCACTTTATGGCCGTCGCTGCCGTCGATACGCACCGTACTGTCGCCGTCGCGGTTTTTGCTCAAGCCCACGGAACGCTCGCGCTCCTGCCCCTCAATACGGCCGTGCAGGATGAATTCAGCCTGCTCGTGGCGAATCACTCTGGCGGCCTGAATACTGCGAAACGCCCGCCCGTGCCCCAGCGTGTAGATGGCTTCCAGCACGCTGGTCTTGCCGCTGCCGTTGGCGCCCACCAAGAAATTGAAGCCGGGAATCAGCGCCAGATCGGCCGATTCGATATTACGGAAATCGCGGATAAGAAGACGGGTCAGCGCCATGTCACAACCATTCTGCTTGATTTCTTGCCCATGCCGGACGTTTTTGCATTCCCAACGTTGCACTCTCAACCAACGTTGCACTTTCAACGCCGTCCTGCCGATAACAACACGCCGCACCTGATGGCGCGGCGTGTGAAACGGGCAAACGCGGACGCCCGCCGCTCGGGATTACAGACGCATCGGCATGACCACGTAGGCCGCCGCCTGACTGGCCGCATCCTCAATCTGGACGCTGGATACCGAATCGGTCAGCAGCAGACGCACGTCTTCGCATTTCAGCGCGTTGAGCACATCCAGCACATAGCTGACGTTAAAACCGATTTCCATCTCCGTACCGCCGTATTCCACATCCAGAATCTCTTCCGCCTCTTCCTGTTCCGGATTGTTGGCGGTGATCCGCAACTGGTTCTGGTTCAGGTACAGCCGCACGCCGCGGAATTTCTCGTTCGACAGGATCGCCGCACGGGAGAACGCCTGACGCAGCAGGTCGCAGCTTGCTTCCAGCGTCTTGTCCGGATTTTTCGGCAGCACGCGGCGGTAATCCGGGAAACGGCCATCCACCAGTTTGGAGGTAAAGATAAAATCGCCGACATGGGCGCGGATATTATTGCTGCCGATCTGCAACTGCAGCGGCGTATCGCCGCCATCCAGCAGACGCACCAGCTCCATCACCCCTTTACGCGGCACGATCACCGAATGCGACGGCAGCGACTGCCCGACCGGCATGGAGCACACCGCCAGACGGTGACCGTCGGTCGCCACGGTGCGCAGCTCTTCGCCGCCGGTTTCGAACAGCATGCCGTTGAGGTAGTAACGCACATCCTGATGCGCCATCGAGAACTGGGTGGCTTCGATCAGGCGTTTCAGCGTCGCCTGCGGCAAGGTGAACTCCACCTCGCTTTGCCAGTCGTCCAGATTGGGGAAGTCCGCCGCCGGCAGCGTGGACAAGGAGAAACGGCTACGCCCGGAGCGCACCAGCATCCGATCCCCTTCCAGCGTAACGGAAATCTCCGCGCCGTCCGGCAGACCACGGCAAATATCGAACAGCTTGCGGGCCGGAACGGTAGTCGCGCCCGGTTCATGGGGCTGCGTCAGCGCCAGATGCGCCACCATCTCCATTTCCAGATCGGTACCGGTCAGCGATAACCGGCCTTCGCTGACCTGCAACAACAGGTTGCCCAGAATCGGCAACGTCGGTCGCCCGCCCAGCGGGCTGCTGACCTGTTGCAACGGTTTTAACAGATGCTCACGCTCAACGATAAATTTCATGATGTTATGAGGATAAGGTTCGGATTAAATTGGAAAAATCTTCTTTGATGTCGTGACTTTCCTCGCGCAGCTGCTCGATTTTGCGGCAGGCATGCAACACGGTGGTATGGTCACGGCCACCGAACGCGTCGCCGATCTCCGGCAGGCTGTGGTTGGTCAGCTCTTTGGCCAGCGCCATCGCCATCTGACGCGGACGGGCCACCGAACGTGAACGCCGTTTGGACAACAGGTCGGCCACTTTAATCTTATAGTACTCCGCCACCGTCTTCTGAATATTGTCGATGGTGACCAGTTTTTCCTGCAACGCCAGCAGGTCGCGCAGCGCTTCGCGCACAAAATCGATGGTGATCGACCGGCCGGTGAAATTGGCGTTGGCGATCACGCGGTTCAGCGCGCCTTCCAGCTCACGCACGTTGGAACGCAGACGCTTGGCGATAAAAAACGCCACTTCGCCCGGCAGGCGGATATCGTTTTCGTCCGCCTTCTTCATCAGGATCGCCACGCGGGTTTCCAGCTCCGGCGGCTCGATCGCGACGGTCAACCCCCAGCCGAAGCGGGACTTGAGACGATCTTCCACCCCGTTGATCTCTTTAGGGTAACGATCCGACGTCAGGATGATCTGTTGGTTGCCTTCCAACAACGCGTTGAAAGTGTGGAAAAACTCTTCCTGCGAACGCTCTTTATTGGCAAAAAATTGGATGTCATCGATCAGCAGTGCGTCTACCGAGCGGTAATAGCGTTTGAATTCTTCGATGGCGTTATTCTGCAACGCCTTAACCATATCCTGCACGAAACGCTCGGAGTGCATGTACACCACTTTGGCATTCGGCTTGCGAGCGATAATGCCATTGCCCACCGCGTGCAGCAGGTGGGTTTTACCCAGACCGGTGCCGCCGTACAGGAACAACGGATTGTAGGCTCCGCCGGGATTGTCCGCCACCTGACGCGCCGCCGCGCGGGCCAATTGGTTGGACTTACCTTCCACGAAGTTGTCGAAGGTGTGCTTGGGGTTCACGTTGGAGCGATAGGTGTGCTCGGCCGGCGCCGCAGGGGTTTCCCAGCTCGGACGCACCGGCGAGGCGGCGCGCGCCTGAGGCGCGGGTGCGGCGGCGCTGTGGTGGCCGGTTGACACAACAACAGGCGTCATCGGCTTGCTGCCGACTTCAAAACGCAGCAACGGCGCATCCATGCCGCAGAAATCATTCAACAGTCCATTGATATTATTGATGTATTTATCGCGTACCCAATCCAGTACAAAACGATTCGGGGCGTAAAGCGCCAGAGTGTTGTCACTCAGTTCCGCCTGTAACGGGCGTATCCACATACTGAATTCTGTGGCAGGTAACTCATCCTGCAAACGGGCAAGACACTGCTGCCAAAGCGAAAGTGACACGGCGGACTCCACTCGAACAAGGTCAATCAAGAAAAGGAACAGACGTTAGTTATGTAACTCATGATTTTCAGGCACCCGGCTACGCATGGATACGGCTGCGCCGGGGTGCGCCGCGCGGAAAGCGGCTTTACCGTGACGATCCCGATCCAGGGATCGCTAGCGGGACGGCGGATCATAACCTAAACCACGCCAGAGATCTCCCCTTTCTACACAGTTTTGATCCTTTTTATCCACAGGCTCTTCTTATAGTATGCGCCAACTCCGGCTTTCCATACGGGCCATCCGTGCGGTTACCCACAACCCGCCCGTGGATCTCAAAAAGGTCTTAAGCATAAACGTAATCGGCACGATCAGTGGTGACGCGGATCATGATCCCGCCGACAGGATCGTGGGCGGATCCTTGCGCTTTATTGTAGAGTCCGTATAATTCCCAGCCTGCGCGTAGCGCCTGTTTTCTGTGCTGAGTAGCTGTTTTTTGTGCTGAGCAAACAGAAAGTCCGGGACAACCGGAAAGTTTCAGGCGGGTAAAACGCGGATGTTAATTGACTCGGGACTGTACAATTATTACAATCCCGCCTCTTTATTATGCGATAGAGGCGTCGGTCATTTTTCACGCCGAGTAGCCAAACGCGTTTACTGTGAAGTCTTAAATCAAGTTTAGGTAGAAATCGCCATGAAACGCACTTTCCAACCGTCCGTATTGAAGCGTAACCGTAGCCACGGTTTCCGTGCTCGTATGGCCACTAAAAATGGTCGTCAGGTTCTGGCCCGCCGTCGTGCGAAAGGCCGTACTCGTCTGACTGTTTCTAAGTAATAAAAGCTAACCCTTCGAGTGGTTACGCTCGCTTTTCCCAGGGAGTTACGTCTGTTAACTCCCAGCCATTTCTCTTTCGTCTTCCAGCAGCCACAACGGGCCGGTACGCCGCAGATCACCATCCTCGGTCGCCCCAATACGCTGGGACACCCTCGTATTGGTCTTACCGTCGCAAAAAAGCACGTCAGACGGGCTCACGAACGCAACCGCATCAAGCGCCTGACGCGTGAAAGTTTTCGTTTGCATCAGCACGAACTGCCCGCGATGGACTTTGTCGTCATCGCCAAAAAAGGGGTGTCTGAACTGGATAACCGTACACTAACGGAAGCGTTGGAAAAATTATGGCGCCGTCACTGTCGTTTGGCTCACGCCTGCTGATTGGCCTGATACGCGGGTATCAACGCTTTATCAGTCCGCTACTTGGACCGCACTGCCGCTTTCAGCCGTCGTGCTCCCAATATGGCATTGAAGCAATACGCCGGTTCGGCATGATAAAAGGCAGTTGGTTGACGCTTAAACGCGTATTAAAATGCCACCCTTTGAACCCTGGTGGTGATGATCCCGTACCGCCAAAACCCGACAATAACAGAGAACACTAACGATGGATTCGCAACGCAATCTTCTTCTCATCGCTCTGCTATTCGTAACGTTCATGATCTGGCAGCAGTGGGAAACGGACAAAAATCCACCCGCGGCGACCCAGACCACGCAACAGGCGAATGGCGCTGTGGGCGATGCAGCCAACCAGGGCGTACCTGCCAGCGGTCAGGGTAAACTGATCACCGTGAAAACCGACGTGTTGTCGCTGAACATCAACACCCGCGGCGGCGACATCGAAGAAGCCGACCTGCTGGCCTACCCGGCGGAACTGGGCTCCAGCCAGCCGTTCAAACTGCTGGAAACCACCCCGGCCTTTACTTATCAGGCACAAAGCGGCCTGACCGGCAAAAACGGCCCGGACAACCCAGCCAATGGCTCACGCCCGCTGTACACCGCGCCGGCGGATCGCTTTGAACTGGCTGCGGGCCAGAATGAACTGCGGATTCCGTTGACCTACACCGACGCCAACGGCGTTAGCTTCACCAAAACCTTCGTGCTGAAACGCGGCGAATACGCGCTGAATGTGGAATACGGCGTCAATAACGCCAGCGCCCAGCCGCTGGAGCTGACCCTGTTCGGCCAGTTGAAGCAGTCCATTGATTTGCCGTCGCACCGCGACACCGGCAGCAACAACTTCGCCTTGCACACCTACCGTGGCGCGGCGTTCTCTTCCAGCGACGACAAATATCGCAAATACAGCTTCAGCGATATGAAAGAGAACCTGAACATCACCACGCAGGGCGGCTGGGTTGCCATGCTGCAGCAGTATTTCGCCACCGCCTGGGTACCGGCGGCCACGGGTAACAACACGTTCTACAGCGCCAATCTGGGTAATGGCTTAGCCGCCATCGGCTTTAAGGCCCCGCCGGTTATCATACAGCCGGGCAGCCAGCAGAACCTGAACGCCACCCTGTGGGTCGGCCCGGAAATTCAGGATAAGATGGCGACGGTCGCGCCGCATCTGGACCTGACCGTGGATTACGGCTGGCTGTGGTTCATCTCCCAGCCACTGTTCAAACTGCTGAAATTCCTGCACGGCTTTATCGGCAACTGGGGCTTCTCGATCATCGCCATCACCTTTATCGTGCGCGGCATCATGTACCCGCTGACCAAAGCGCAGTACACCTCGATGGCGAAAATGCGCATGCTGCAGCCGAAACTGCAGGCAATGCGCGAGCGCATCGGCGACGATAAACAGCGCATGAGTCAGGAAATGATGGCGTTGTACAAGGCTGAGAAAGTGAATCCGCTGGGCGGCTGCTTCCCGCTGCTGATCCAGATGCCGATCTTCCTGGCGTTGTACTACATGCTGATGGGTTCGGTAGAGCTGCGCCACGCGCCGTTCGCACTGTGGATTCATGACCTGTCGGCGCAGGACCCGTACTACGTGCTGCCGATCCTGATGGGTCTGACCATGTTCTTCATTCAGAAGATGTCGCCGACTACCGTCACCGACCCGATGCAGCAGAAGATCATGACCTACATGCCGGTGATCTTCACCGTGTTCTTCCTGTGGTTCCCGTCGGGCCTGGTGCTGTACTATATCGTCAGCAACCTGGTGACCATCGCCCAGCAGCAGCTGATTTATCGCGGGCTGGAAAAACGCGGCCTGCATAGCCGCGAGAAGAAATAACCGGTTGATTGCCCAATCAATCTCAATGTAAGGCGGTCACTGACCGCCTTATTTTTTACGTTAAGACAATCCCATAACAGCGTCTGAAAACAGGCGCGAGCGCAGAGAGAACACCATGAGCCATACCGACACCATCGTTGCCCAAGCCACCCCGCCGGGACGCGGCGGCGTAGGTATTCTGCGTATCTCCGGCCGCACCGCCGCCGCCGTGGCGCAGGCGGTGCTGGGCAAGCTGCCCAAACCGCGTTACGCCGATTATCTGCCTTTCCATGACGCCGACGGCAGCGTGCTCGATCAAGGCATTGCCCTGTGGTTCCCCGGCCCGAACTCCTTTACCGGCGAAGACGTGCTGGAGCTACAGGGGCACGGCGGCCCGGTGATTCTCGACCTGCTGCTCAAACGGATAGTGGCGCTGCCAGACGTGCGCATCGCCCACCCCGGCGAGTTCTCCGAACGGGCGTTTCTGAACGACAAGCTGGATCTGGCGCAGGCCGAAGCCATCGCCGATCTGATCGACGCCAGTTCCGAGCAGGCGGCTCGTTCCGCCGTCAACTCGTTGCAGGGCGTGTTTTCTACCCGTATCCATCAACTGGTGGAAGCACTCACTCACCTGCGAATCTATGTGGAGGCCGCGATTGATTTTCCCGATGAAGAAATCGACTTCCTCTCCGACGGCAAAATCGAAGCCATGCTCAACGACGTTATCGGCGATCTGGGTGCGGTACGCGCTGAAGCGCGCCAGGGCAGCCTGCTGCGCGAAGGCATGAAAGTGGTGATAGCCGGGCGGCCGAATGCCGGCAAATCCAGCCTGCTGAATGCGCTGGCCGGGCGCGACGCCGCCATCGTTACCGACATCGCCGGCACCACCCGCGACGTGCTACGCGAGCATATTCATATCGACGGCATGCCGCTGCACATCA
Source organism: Dickeya dadantii NCPPB 898 (assembly GCF_000406145.1). NCBI lineage: Bacteria > Pseudomonadati > Pseudomonadota > Gammaproteobacteria > Enterobacterales > Pectobacteriaceae > Dickeya > Dickeya dadantii. Next base: position 4,765,955 of record NZ_CM001976.1, read on the forward strand.
TCGACACCGCCGGGCTGCGCGACGCCAGCGACGAGGTGGAACGTATCGGCATCGAGCGCGCCTGGCAGGAAATCGAGCAGGCGGACCGGGTGCTGTTTATGGTGGACGGTACCACCACCGATGCGATGGAACCGGCAGCTATCTGGCCGGAGTTCATGGCGAGATTACCGAAAACGCTACCGATCACCGTGGTGCGTAACAAGGCAGACGTCACCGGCGAACCGCTTGGCATTGAAGATGTGAACACTTACTCACTTATCCGCCTTTCCGCCCGGACGGGTGACGGTGTAGACCTGCTGCGTGACCACCTCAAACAAAGCATGGGATTTACCAGCAACACCGAAGGGGGATTCCTGGCCCGCCGCCGCCATTTGCAGGCACTGGAGCAGGCAGCACAGCATCTGCAACAAGGTCATGAACAATTGGTCGGCGCCTACGCCGGCGAGCTACTGGCCGAAGAACTGCGGCTGGCACAGCAATCATTAAGTGAAATCACCGGCGAATTCACCTCCGATGATTTGCTGGGACGAATTTTTTCCAGTTTTTGTATTGGGAAGTGACATTGAGAAATCTGGCAGAGATTACGCAAACAGACGCGAAAAGATAAAAACGTTGTCCAACTCTCGGGAAATTATTCCCAACCCGTCGTCAATCGCCTCGATCTAGTCTGTAACCCTCCCAAGATCGCATCGCGAATAGGAGTGGGAAAATCCGCAGGCAGTTGGTTTCTGACACTCACGATGACAGAATCAACCGTCTGTGAAAATTCAGTCAGAATGCGTTCCATTGATTCTCTGGCAAAGCCAACCGCCTTTGCCGTTTGGAAAAAATGCCGAGGGAATATCTGCTCGATATGGTATTTCTTACCTCTGGTGCCAGCCAGCCCCATCGCTAGCTTCGCATCTCTACGGTCAATTCCCCGCCCCCCCATCGCCGGGTACATAGAGAGAATGTCATAGAAAGGCGTGAGGCGATATCTTCCCTCAGACTCAATAAACAAGGAAAAGTTTTTCGCATGACCATCCGTTGCAGCCAATAGCCAAAACAGCACCTGCGCCTTCATAAAACTATAACGATCCCTTTGTGGATCAACCGCGCCTAATAGATACGACATAATGGCGGAAATACCTGGTCCACCATGATTTTCATATTTTAGTGCGGAAGGCACGTTTAATACCTGACAAAAATCCTCCTGCGGCAGCCGCATAATCCAACTGCCATCCGAAGCATATTTGCGATCAAAACGCTCCACGGCCAGAGCTTTTATCTTGCCAGCTTTGATCATAAAACAGTGCGGCACCGGTAGCCCAAATGCCCTGGCAATGAGCAGGCACAGGTACTCATTCTCAACGCTGTCAGACATATCAATTGAGTAAGAATGACTCTCGATTTTACCAATCGGTAGTTTGATGATGTGGGTAGTTGGTGTGGTATTGAAGGGCAGGCACCAGTGATTATTCAGATAAAGCAGGGCCGTTTTTTCCTGTGCGCCAGCAATAGAGATTCGAAAATCGTCTTCTGTATCAATCATCCCCAGAGGGGCATCGGACAGATACCCCGACAGTATGCTTTCAAGCTGTTGCTCGGATAAGGTTTTATATTCAATCTGTTTTATATCGCGAGCAGGAATACCCTGCGGCACCAATTGCAACGCCCCGACACTGTCTTGCCCCACTTTAGCCAGCAGATCAAACGGCTGGGTGGAATCCGCATGATGCCTGGCAACAATTCGCCTTCTGATATCCGGGTTATCCGGCAACAAATTGTCGAAGAAATTATAAACTTCATCACCTTGATAGGGCTGATGGCGTAGTGGCATAGAGAGCGAAATGGGTCGGTTCCCCGGCAACCCGAGCCAGTTCGCATCGTAGGAAAAATGATGTGCGCCACTGCCCGTTTTGGTCAGAATCCCCACCCGGTAGCCGTTCATGTAAACATCGAGCGCAGCCATTACCATTCTTCCTTCCAGGATGGTGCGACAGAGGCCTCGTTATTGGCGGCATCCATATTCCTGGGAGTAACCGTAAGTTCTAAATTCAATGCCGACAGGATTTTAAAGAATGTTTCCAGCTTGGTGGAATCAGGATGTTGTTCGAAGCTGGATACCGTGTCCTGGCGAATACCCACTTTACTGGCCACTTTCCCTTGTGAAAGCTTCTGCGTGATACGAACATCTTTCAGATAGCTGCTAAGCTGTTTGGCGTTGGTGACTTTCATCATTTTATCCTACCGGTTACAGGCGGTAAGATAAATATTACACGCCTCAGCAGGTAAAACAAGAATTACACGCCATAGGCGTTAACTACATAATTACCTGTTATAGCGTGTGATAATAGTATGGGTAATATGAGGAAACGTCATAATGAATACTTTCCCCACACTCGCCTTAAAGAGCAACAAATTCATTGTTTTATAAATAAATTTCACTTTCTGTATTGGCAAGCAATCCCCACCGCCAATCGAAGGCTACCGAAAGCCTGACGGCGTATTAGCTTTCCCGAAACGTCCGGCGCCACTCGCCGGGCGTGACGTTAAACTGGCGGCGGAAGTGCTGGCGCAATGATGTGGCGGTACTGAAGCCGACCTGTTCCGCAATGGCGTCGATCGACAGCGTGGTGGACTCCAGCAGCGTCTGGCTTTGTTGCAGGCGCTCCGCCATCAGCCATTCGCCGACTGACATGCCGGTGGCTTTGTGAAACTGCCGGGTAAAAGTACGACGGCTCATTAACGTCCGGCGCGCCAGTTCATCAAGATGATGGGACTGGTCGAGACGGCTTCTCAGGTAGTCCAGCAGTGCGTTGATTCTGGCGTCCTGCGTGGATGCCGGCACCGGTCGCTCGATGAACTGTGCCTGGCCGCCTTCCCGATGCGGGGGAATCACTATTCTTCTGGCGACGTTGTTGGCAATCGCGCTGCCGTGGTACTTCCGGACCAGATGCAGGCAACAATCCAGCCCGGCGGCCGTGCCCGCCGAGGTAATCAGCCGCTCGTCCTCCACGTACAACGCATGAGTATCCAGATGAATATCGGGAAAACGCTGCTGAAAATCCTGCGCGAATTCCCAGTGCGTCGCCGCCTTGCGCTGCGTAAGCAACCCGGCCCACGCCAGCACATAAGTGCCCAGACACAAACCAACCAGCAGGCTGCCGTGCGCATAGGCCGCCGCCAACGCGGCCAGCAGCGCCGGGTTCGGCGTCTCCTGCGGATTACGCCAGTAGGGCACCACGACGATATCGGCCTCCGCCAGCGCGTCCAGCCCGAACGGGGTATCAACCAGCAGCCCCTGTGCGGAACGCAGCACGCCCTCTTCGCCGGCGCAAATTCGCAGCCTGAACAGCGGCTGCCCCGGCAGCACATCGCCGAAAATCATGCAGGGCACCGATAAATGAAACGGGCTGAACTGATTGCAGGCCACCACCGCGACCGACGGAATATGTATGCTCACGTCTCATTCCTCCTGCTTCGTCACACCCGCTCCGGATACCCGTTACAGCATACAAGACTCGCCATCCGCCGGGATCCGCACCTGATGCGCCACGCCGTTTTGCTGCAGAAAATCACGCAGGGCCGTACGACTCAGTGCCGAATGATTGACCGCTTCCATGTGGCTGGCGATTAGCGTTGCATTAAGCGCATGTTGCGCCACCGCCAGCACATCCTGCTGATTCATGATAATCGACCCCAAGCCGACGACTTGCGCATCGCCGCAATTGAGAATAATGACCTCCGGCGTATAACGACGCAGGTTGTCGGCCACATCCGCATTCCAGACCGTATCGCCTGCCAGATACAGCGTTTTTTCCTGCGGGTGACGAAACACCACGCCGCACACCTCGCCCAGCCTGTCGCGTAACTTTTCCATAATCGCGTCGCTGCCGTGCTGACCCGGTGTTTTGATCAGCGTGATATCGCCAAACACGCTCTGTTCGGTCAACAGGCGAACATCGCTGAACCCGGCGGCCCGAATCGTTTCCCGGTCTTGTTCGTGCTGGGCAAATATCGGTAATGATTTAGGCAGATGGATTTCAGCCGCCTCATCCCAGTGATCGAGATGGGGGTGGGTAACAATCACCGCATCCACACCGGCAAACAGGCTCTCCAGCGTGACCGGCAGGTCCACCAACGGATTACGCAAGTGGCTGTTCAGCGTGCCGTCGAAACCGGGGTAAGCGCCTTTTTCGGCCAGCATCGGGTCGATGAGAAACGTTTTACCGGCAAAGTTGATTTTCAACGTGGCGTTTCTGATCTGGGTAATATTCATGACGGTATGCCTTAGTGTTAAGACCATTGCAGATAGCCGTCATTCTGCTCGGAAAACCGAGCAGCCGGCAGTGGCCCGAAGGTCATTTATCGATATATTCGGGCCAAACCGCCTCCTCAACAAACCGTGGTTCGCCGGTTATCTACCGATGTAATAAACCATGAATATTAATAAACGTAATTACTTTAGATTTATCTATTAAATTTATAATAAGAAAAACTTGTTATCATAAAATGGTCTCTCACGCTATATTCATTATTACAATTCCGTCATCGATTTATTTATCAATCTCCTTTAAGGACAAAGGAAATAATATGGACGAATTATTAATCAATCCGCTCGAACTGAATGGATTCGCTTTCATCGAGTTTGTCACCGACGCTCCGGAAACGCTCTCATCGTTATTTTTTTCTTTGGGATTTACACGAGTGGCGCACCATCGCCACCGCGATATCTCACTCTTCCGACAGAACGACATCAATTTTCTTGTTAACAATACCGCCGCCGGTTTTCCGCAAACGTTCCTGCAGGAACACGGCGCTGGCGCCTGTGGCATCGGGTTTTACGTCAGAGATGCGACTCAGGCTTATGAACAGGCACTCCTGTCAGGCGCCAGGCCGGCAAGCCAAACCGCCAGTCCGGGGGAAGTCCTGATACCGGCTATCGAAGGCATTGGCGGTTCGAGAATCTATTTCATCGAGAAATATCACACAGACATAGATATTTTCGATATCGACTTTACCTTTATTCCCGACGTGGAAAGAAAACCGAAAGGATTCGGGCTGCATACCCTTGATCACCTGACCAATAATGTCTATCAGGGGAGAATGAATTACTGGTCTGAATTCTATAGCCGAATATTTAATTTTCAGCAGATTCGCTATTTTGATATTGCGGGTGAATATACCGGATTACATTCTAAAGCCATGGTGGCGCCGGACGGTAAAATCCGTATTCCATTAAACGAAGAGGCGGAAGGCAGCAACGGACAGATTCAGGAATTCCTGCGCCGTTTTAATGGCGAAGGGATCCAACATATCGCGATGCAAACCGACGATATTCTGACTACTCTCGATCGGCTGCGTCAGGCGGGGTTACCACTGATGACCGCGCCATCCGATACCTACTACCAGATGGTGGAGGAACGCTTGCCCGGCCACGGCCGCGATATCGCCGCCCTGCAGACGCGCGGCATTCTGATTGACGGCAATACCCGCAACGGGCAGAAAAAACTGCTGCTGCAAATTTTCTCGGAAACCCTGATCGGCCCGCTGTTTTTTGAATTCATCGAACGGGACGGCGACGACGGTTTTGGTGAAGGCAACTTCAAGGCGCTGTTTGAATCCATGGAGCGCGACCAGCTGGCGCGTGGTGAAATCAAAGCCACCGGAGCCGCATAGCACTTATTCGTATTTCATTTATTCGTTCGGGTACGGCCTTGTGGAAATGAACAAGGCCGTTTCACCGATTGAATACCGACGACATTATCGAGGCTGGCGCGCAATTAAGTGTTCACCCCAGGTATTACCCATTTTTTTGCTCATAGATTTTGCGCGCTTCGCAAATGGTACGGTGATGCGCATCCGCCCACTGCACCAACGTCTTCATCGGTTGCAGAAAAGAGCGCCCAAGCTCGGTGAGCTGGTATTCCACCCGTGGCGGCACCTCGGCATAAAGCGTGCGCCGGACAAATCCATCCTGCTCCAACAGCTTCAATGTCTTGGAGAGCATTTGCTTGGAAATATCGCCAATACGGCGCATTAGTTCATTAAACCGCAGCGTGCCATCACTCAGCGTTTCCAGCACCAGCAGGCTCCACTGATCGCCAATGCGATCCAGCACATCGCGTATCGGACAAGCCTGTTCAAATACAAAAACATCTTTTTCAGCAACGGTTTTCGGCACCACACACACTCCACATGGTCAGTTGTTGATGACCAGATAACAAATGGGTGACTTCTTGCGCAGCGATCGGGCTTTGCGCATAATCCTTCCAATGGTCTACATATTAGACCTTTCCCTTAATGAAGACTATAAGGAATGGAACATGGCTCATATTGCACTTATCGGCGCGTCCGGCAACGCGGGTTCACAGATTCTAAAAGAACTGTCTGAACGTGGTCATCAGATAACCGCGATTGCCCGTCACCCGGAAAAAATCGCCGCGCTGCCCGGCGTCACCGCCAAGCAAGGGGATGTATTTGATGTAGCAGGGCTGACGTCACTGCTGGCAGGTCACGATGCGGTCATCAGCTCCGTTCATTTTACCAGCAGCGATCCGCAGATTCTGATCGACGCCGTGCGCGCCGCAGGTGTGAAACGCTATCTGGTGGTCGGCGGAGCGGGCAGCCTGTTAGTGGCGCCGGGCCAGCGTCTGGTGGATCAACCGGACTTCCCGGAGGCTTACAAGGCGGAAGCCACCAAAGGCGCCGATTTTCTCGGTCTGCTGAAAACCGTCACCGATCTGGACTGGACGTTCCTGTCGCCGTCCATGATGTTCGTTCCCGGTGAACGTACCGGCACATTCCGCCTCGGTAAGGACGATCTGCTGACCAATGAGCAAGGCAGCAGCATCTCTTTCGCGGATTACGCCATTGCGTTGGTGGATGAAGTGGAAACACCGCGGCACATCCGCCAGCGCTTCACCGTTGGCTACTGAGTCACACCCGATGTGACGGAGATTGGCATCCTGTGTCCAGGCTGAATCTCTTTTCCCTCGGCAGGTTGCGGGTTTCCCGCAGCCTGTTTTTTTACCGCCGCGAATAACCCGGTCTATTCCTGCGCCGCCTGTCGCAGGCTGTCGCCCTCCAGCCGGTAACGGATCCACTCGTTTTGCGGCGCAGCGCCCAGACTGTCGTAAAAATCGATAGCAGGCTGATTCCAGTCCAGCACGCTCCACTCCAACCGTCCACAACCGCGTTCAACCGCCAGACGTGCGATATATTTCAGCAGCGCTTTGCCGGCACCCTGGCCGCGATAATGCGGCGACACGTACAGATCCTCCAGATAAATGCCGTCGCGCCCCAACCAGGTGGAGTAACTGGTGAAAAACACCGCAAACCCGATCGGTTCGCCGTTCCATTCGCAAATCAGCGCTTCGGTAGACGTACCTTCGCCAAACAGCGTTTGCTCGATTTCCTGCTGATTGGTCTTCACCTCGCGCAGCGCTTTCTCGTACTCAGCCAGTTCACAAATAAAATTCAGGATAGTGGCGGAATCCTGCTGCGCCGCCCAACGGATATGTAAGGTCATAAAAAGATCTCTGTGATGGATTCGTCAGGCTGCAAGCTTAATCGCCAGGTTATAATGCATGAAGTGCAATATTATCAATTCATGGTGAATATTATGCATCCTCAGTTACGGCGCCTCGACCTCAATCTGTTGCTGGTGTTTGATGCCATCTTCCGGCATCAGTCGGTCACTCGCGCCGCCGCTGAACTTGCCATGAGCAACTCGGCGTTAAGTCATGCCCTGAGCAGATTACGCAAGACGCTGAATGACGAACTGTTTTACCGTTCCGGTCAGGAAATGCGACCAACGGTCTTCGCGCAAAAGCTGGCTGCCACCATTGGCGACGGGCTGCGTTTGCTGGAACAGGGATTCAGCCTGCGCCCCGGCTTTGACCCTGCCAGCAGCCATGAATCCTTTACGTTTTCGGTGACCGACTATACGGCGTTTTGCGTTTTTCCGGCATTAACCGCCACGATCCAGTCGCTGGCGCCCCACCTGCAATTCCAGTTGATTCACAGCGATCAGAAAGTCGCCTTTGAAGAGCTGTTGGCCGGCCGCGTCGATTTCGCCCTCGGTTTTACCGAATTCGCTGACCACATGCATGAAGACATTCATGATATTGACTGGATGGAGGATGATTACGTGGCGATCACGGCAACCCGCTTCAGAGACAATCAGACGCCGTTATCGCTGGAAGAGTACCTGAACGCTCGTCATCTGGTGATTACGCCCTGGAATGAAATGCGCGGCGCCATCGACTACGAGCTGGATAAACTGGGCAAACAGCGCACTATCGCGCTGCGGATGCCGTCACTGCTGGCGGCACCCGCGATTATCGGGCAAAGCAACCTGCTGATGACGCTGCCGCGCTTTGCCGCCAGCCACCTTGCCGCGCTCACCGGGTGTACCCTCCATGAGCTGCCGTTCCCGGTGCCGCCTTACCACGTCAAAATCTATTACCACCAGCGTCATCAGCGGCGAGCGGCCGACCGCTGGCTGGCGGCGCAGATTCAGCGGCTGGCGCCGCTTTCCCGGCCAGCCGCGTCAACGTAATTAGAAAGGTAACGCGCGAACTGCAAGAAGGGTGCGTGAATATCAGTGCTCGTCATCCAGCTGTGAAGCCTGCCGGCTGCACACCAGCCATACGCCGGCAATAATCAGCGCGATCGCCAACAGCTTGCCGGTGCTGAACGTGTCGGGAAAGATCGGCAGCGCCACCGCCAGCCCCCACACCAGCACGTAACTGAGGCTCAGCAATGGGTAGGCCCGGCTTAACGGCAAAAAACGCAGGGCGTTAAACCAGCTCAGCATCGAGAAAGCATACGCCGCCAGCCCCACCAGTACCGCGGCGGCGGCGACTGGTAACACCAGCATGGCGAACATAAACGGCAGTGGCTCCGTCAGCGAGGGCAGTTGAGACATCCCCCATTTCATCGACAGTTGTGCTGCGCTGACCAGCAACACGCTCAGCAACGCCCATCCATAGCCTTTCACGCGATCCCTCCCATCAAGATTACGCCGACAACAATCAGCACAATACCCACCGACTGACGCAGACTGATGGCTTCCCGCCACAGCCAGCGCGCCGCCAACGCCACCAGAATAAAATTCAGGCTCAACATCGGATACGCCACGCTTACCGCCACCCGCTGCAACACCGCCAGCCACAACACCATCGCCAGCCCCAGCAACAGCAGGCTTATCCCCATCCACAACACAATGTGAGCGCGACGTGAACGGCCGCCGCTCTGCCAGCTGGCGGCCTGTTTCTGGCTAAGCTGACCGGCGCAGGTCAACAGGCTGACCAGCAGAATCAGCAGGTAATTGGTCATTGCTGACGATACCACAATAAGGCGACTCGCCCTTTCCGGTCAGTGTAATCCGCCGGCGGTACGCCGGTGATCGGATCAGTCGCCGAAGAGAAGATCAGCACCAGCGATACATTGCCTTCGCGGCGATGCGTAGCCAGCCAATCGGCAAACGCATCGGCCGGCACCATGCGACTGGCGCTGTCCGGGTACGACAAGCCGTATTCCAGTTCACCCTGATTATCGTACATCAGGATATCGCCGCGTTTTTGTTCCCAGGCAACGGCAGAGGCTACGCCCACGCTGTTCGCCAGAATATAACGACTCTGCGACAGACGGGATTCAACCTCGGGCGCACGCAGGAACCACTGCGGATGCTTGCTCTCCATCACCCGCTGCGGGATCGCCATGCCAATCAACAGGGCGATGCCCAGCGGGCAGACCGCTGCCCAGTGCCAGCGAGCCGCCGCATGGCGCAACGTCCACCAGCCGACCAGCCCCCAGAACAGGAACGCCACGACGCCCAGCGCCACCTTGACGGTTTCCTGCGGCTGATAGAGCGGACGATGCGACAGCCCCCACGGCGCCAGCACCAGCACTACAATCAACGCGCACAGCAGGCCAAACGCCAGGTTAATCCAGCCGTTGATGGTTAGCAGGCGCGGGTTCAGCAAGGTGGTGGCGCGTCTGGCCATCAGGATCGCCAGCGGCGCGAAGCAGGGCAGAATGTACGTCGGCAACTTGCCTTTGGCGATGCTGAAAAACAGGAACGGCATCACCACCCAGCCCAGCAGGTAGAACGCGCCGCTCTCCTGACGCCGCTCGCGCCAGCCCTGTAACAGCGACGACGGCAACAACGCCAGCCACGGCAGCACCCCGGCGATCAACACCGGCAGGTAGTACCAGAACGGCGCTTTGTGCTGGGCATTCGCGGAATCGGCGAAGCGCTGAATATGCTCGACCCAGAAGAAATAGTGCCAGAAATCCGGCTGCTGACGCGCCACCGCCAGCGCCCACGGCAGCGACACCGCCACCGCGCTGACAATCGCCAGCGGGCCGTACAGCAGCACCTCTTTCCAGCGCCGCTCCAGAGCAACCCACGGCAGCACCGCAATCACCGGCACCGCCAGCGCCAGAAAGCCCTTGGTCATGAAGCCCATGCCGCACACCACGCCCAGCAGCAAATAACCGCCGATTTTACTGCCGCGGGTGGCGGCCTGCGCCGCGCCCCAGAAGCTGCACATCGCCGCCGCCAGCCACAGGGTGACGATGGGATCGAGCACCGCATAGGTGCCGATACCGTACACCAGCAGGCAACTCAGATAGATAGCCGCCGCCAGCAGCGAGGTACGCCGTTGCTGCCACAATCGCTGCGTCAGCCAGTAAATCAGCGCCGCGGTCAGCAAAATGGAGAACACCGCGCCGGCGCGCACGCCGGCGTTATTGTCGCCCAGCAGCCACTGGCCGATGTTATTCACCCAGTAACCGGCGATCGGTTTTTCAAAATAGCGAATCCCCAGAAAATGCGGGGCAATCCAGTTGCCGCCCGCCAGCATTTCCCGGCTGATTTCCGCGTAGCGGGTTTCATCCGGTTGCCATAACAGGCGACCATTGAGGGGAATGAAGTAGTAGAGCAGTAACAACACCAGCCACAACGTTGTCTGACGTGCGTATTTCATCAGGCCGCCTCCACGGTCTGCTGACATCCCAACCAGCCATCGCGTCCGGCGAGGGAACCCCGCACCACGCGCCCGACCGGCAATGTAGTGGTATCTTCCGGCAGCAATTCGCTAAGCGGACAAAAGCGAATGCCCTCCTGCTCCGCCAGCGCCAACAGTTCGCTGAACTGATCGCTCATCACAATGCCTTCCACTTCGGCATGGATGGTATAGACCGGCGTACCCTGATCCTGATGGATTTTATCCAAAATATAGCGGTTGAAGTCGGCGGCGTTGGTTTCCCGCCCGACCGCTTCATCCCAGGTGGGCAGCGTGACCGGAATCTGTACCGTACCGGTGCTGCCGTCGTTAAGCAGCGGGCGGAACGGCGCGGTGCCGCGGCAATCGCTGTTGTAGTGAAAACCAAACTGCTGTTTGGCTTCCACCGCGGTTTGATCCGCGCGCCAGCCCGCCACCGCCGAGCACACTACCGGCTCGCCGGTGATCGACTGCAACGCGTCATAGGCCAGCCGGATCTGCTGTTCCATTTTGGCCTGATCCCACACCCCGGCCCAGGTTTGCCAGGCGAAGTGATCCCAGGCGTGCAGCCCGACTTCATGCTGCCGGGACGCCGCGCGAATCGGCTCCGGCAAACCGCGGCCGATCACCCTGCCCGGCCAGGCGGTGCCCGCCAGCAGGATATCCCAGCCATACAGCGATGCCGCGCGCGAGCGCAGCATCTTCCACAAGAACACCGGTCGAATCAGGCGCCAAAGATGGCGCCCCATGTTGTCGGGCCCGACGCTGAAGAAAAAACTGGCCCGGACGCCATAGACGTCCAGCAACTCCAGCAGGCGGGGCACCCCCACCCGCGTGCCGCGCCAGGTATCAACGTCGATCCGTAACCCTACTTTTCTCATTCGCTGTCCTGACTGAATCGGCCGGTTTCAACGGTTTGGAGGAAGAAATCCAGCGTTTCCGCCACGGTTTTTTCCATCTCGATGGTCGGCTGCCAGTGCAACAGGCGTTTGGCGTTGCGGATGCTGGGCTTGCGGTGTTCCACATCCTGATAGCCTTTACCGTAGTAGCTGCTGCTTTCCACTTCGCGGAAACCGGCAAACGGCGGGAACTGATTACGCAGCGGATGCTTCTCAAAGCTCTCCAGCAGTTGTTCCGCCAGCTGGCGAATACTGGCTTCGTTGTCCGGGTTGCCGATGTTGATGATCTGGCCGTCGCACACGCCGTCTTTATTCTCGATGATACGGAACAGCGCTTCGATGCCGTCTTTGATATCGGTAAAGCAGCGTTTCTGGCGACCACCGTCCACCAGCTTGATCGGCGACCCTTCCACCAGATTCAGGATCAACTGGGTGATGGCGCGGGAACTGCCGATACGCGCGGCGTTCAGGTTGTCCAGACGCGGCCCCATCCAGTTAAACGGACGGAACAGGGTGAAGCGCAGTCCTTCCTTTTCGCCGTAAGCCCAGATCACGCGGTCCAGCAGCTGTTTGGACACCGAGTAAATCCAGCGTTGTTTGTTGATCGGCCCAACGATCAGGTTGGAGTTGTCTTCGTCGAACACCGGGTCGGTACACATGCCGTATACTTCGGAGGTGGACGGGAAGATGATGCGTTTTTTGTACTTCACGCAGTCGCGGATGGTTTTCAGGTTTTCTTCGAAATCCAGCTCGAATACGCGCAGCGGGTTACGGGTGTACTCGATCGGGGTGGCGATAGCGACCAGCGGCAGCACCACGTCACATTTCTTGATGTGGTACTCGATCCACTCGGAGTGAATGCTGATGTCCCCTTCCACAAAGTGGAAACGCGGGTTGCCGAGGAAACGCTCGATAGCATCGGAACTGATGTCCAGGCCGAACACCTCGTAGTTGTCTTCCTGCAGCAGACGCTCGGTCAGGTGGTTACCGATAAAGCCGTTCACCCCGAGGATCAATACGCGGGTGCGGCGTTTAACGCTCACCACCGGCGAGTTGTTGAGGATAGCGCCTGTCACCAGACCCAGGCTTTGGGCCAGTTGCGCACCCTGCAGATAAATACCGTTGTCGCCCTGACCGGTGACAATCTCCAGCGCATCGCTGCCGCAGGCGACCACCAGCGGCGAGGTGCTCAGCACGGTGCCCGGTTTGGCGGCGGCGAAATCAGTACGCACTTTCGCCTGCCAGATAATGAATTTCGTCGTGCCGACGAAGCTGAACGCGCCCGGCCACGGCTCGGTTACCGCACGCACCAAGTTATACAGAGTACGCGCTGGCTTCTGCCATTCAATACGCCCGTCTTCCGGGGTACGGCGACCCACGTAGGTAGCCTGGCTCTCATCCTGCGGAATATCATTCGCTTTACCGGCGGCGATGGCGGGCAGGGTGTCTTTCAGCAACTGGTCGGCGACATCACGCAGCTTGCGGTGCAGGCTCAGCGCGGTATCGCTTTCGTCGATCGCCACGCGCTGCTGCGCCACGATATTGCCGGCATCGGCGCGCGCCACCATGCGGTGCAGGGTCACGCCGGTTTCGGTTTCGCCGTTGACCAGCGCCCAGTTCAACGGCGCACGGCCGCGATAGCGCGGCAGCAGCGAACCGTGCAGGTTGTAGGCGCCGTGCGCCGCGCTCTGCAGAATGGCGTCGCTCAGCAAGTGACGGTAGTAGAAGGAGAAAATCACGTCTGGCGACATGGCGGCGATGCGTTCCACCCACAACGGGTGGTTAACGTCTTCCGGCGCAAATACCGGGATGCCCAGTTCCGCCGCGGTGCGGGCTACCGATCCAAAGAACTGATTTTCCGCCGGGTTATCCGCGTGGGTAAACACCGCTTCCACGGTATAGCCCGCTGCTACCAACGCGCGGAGTCCCACGCAGCCGAAATCATGATAGGCAAAAACAACAGCTTTCATTCTTCATTGTCCTGTTCAGAAGATCGTGGATCATTGCCAACAATACGTTGAATAAAATAGCGGGGACGGGCGCGGACATCGTTGTAGATTCGTCCGATATATTCCCCCAATAGCCCCATACCGACGAACTGGGCGCCGATAAAAGAGAACAGCACGGCGAACAGCGTGAACACACCGTCCGCCGCCCAGGCCGCGCCAAAAAACAGGCGCAGCAGAATCAGCAGCAGCGCCAGCGTGAAACCGGAGAGCGCAATCACGCTGCCCACCACGCTCAGCAAACGCAGCGGCGTGGTGGTCAGGCAGGTCACCAGGTCGTACATCAGGTTAATCAGCTTCATGAAGCTGTATTTGGAATCGCCAAATTCGCGCTCGGAGTGATGCACCATAATTTCGGTAGCGCGGCGGGCAAAGGTATTGGCGAGGATCGGGATAAAGGTGCTGCGCTCATGGCAATGCAGCATGGCGTCGATGATATGGCGGCGATAAGCGCGCAGCATACAGCCGTAATCGTTCATGGCCTTGCCGGTAGTGCGCTGAATCAGGTGGTTGATCATGCGCGAAGCGGATTTACGAAACCAGCTGTCCTGACGATTTTCGCGGATGGTGCCCACCACGTCATACCCTTGATCCGCCGTTTCCACCAGCCGGGGAATCTCTTCCGGCGGGTTTTGCAGGTCGGCATCCAGCGTGATGATCAGGTCGCCGGACACATGGCTGAACCCGGCCATGATCGCCGAATGTTGCCCGTAGTTGCGGTTGAGAATCACCGCGACCACATGACTGCCCGGCGCCTGCGCCGCCTCGGTCAGCAACGCGGCCGAATTGTCGCTGCTGCCGTCGTCCACCAGCAGAATTTCATAATCGCGGTTCATTTGATCACAGGCGGCGGTGGTACGGCGAATCAGCTCCGGCAAGCTCTCCTGCTCGTTGAAAACCGGAATCACCACCGAGACTTTATTGATTGCTTCCATGTCTGACATCAGCGTTTCCCCGCCAGTTCGGTTAAGGCATCCACTACGCGATCCACATCCTCGTCGCGCATATCCGGGAACAGCGGCAGAGAACAGATACGGGCCGAGTTCCAGTCGGTATTCGGCAGGTGCAGATTGGTGAAACGCTCACGATAGTATTTCTGGGTATGAGCGGCGCGGAAATGCAGGCCGGTGCCGATATTGCGATCTTTCAACGCCTGCATCAGCCCGTCGCGATCGATGCCGCAACGCGCTTCATCCACCCGGATGATAAACAGATGCCAGGCGTGCTGGTGCGGCCATGACGGCAACGTCAGCGGCTGGAACGGCAAGGCGGCCAGCTTTTGCAGATAACGGTGCGCCAGCGCTTCACGGCGCGCATTGTTGGCGGCCAGCTTGTCCAATTGCACCAGCGCAATAGCGGCGCTGATATCCGGCAGGTTGTACTTGAAGCCCGGCGAAACCACTTCCGCCTGCGGCGCGCGCCCTTGCACCATGCGATCGAACGCGTCTACCGCCAGACCGTGGAATTTCAGGCTACGAATGCGGTTGGCCAGCGCGTCGTCGTCCGTCACCACCAGACCGCCTTCAGCGCAGGTCATGTTCTTGATGGCGTGGAAGGAGAAAATCGCCGTGCCTTCGCCGCCGATGTGACGGCCGCGGTAGTAGGTGCCCGCGGCGTGGGCGGCATCCTCAATCACCGGAATGCCGTGACGGCGACCGATGTCACGAATCGCGTCAATATCCGCCGGCGCGCCGGCGTAGTGAACCGGGATAATGGCTTTGGTGCGGGGAGTAATGGCCGCTTCAATCGCTTCCGGCGTCACCATCAGGTTATCGCGGTCCACGTCTACCATCACTGGCTCGGCGCCCAGCAGCACAATCATGTTCAGGGTGGAAACCCAGGTGAGCGACGGTGTGATCACCTCATCGCCTGCGCCAATCCCCAGCGCCATCAGGGTGACATGCATGCCGCCGGTCGCGGAGCTGACCGCAATGGCGTGTTTCGCGCCAGTCAGCACGGCGAACTGCTGCTCCAGTTCCTGATTTTTGGGGCCAGTGGTAATCCATCCGGAACGAAGAACCTGCCCAACCGCGGCAAGTTCTTCCTCACCTAACGCGGGGCGCGAGAAAGGTAGAAAATCAGCCATGTAAAAATTCACTCTCAGGTTAAATCGATGATTATTGGTGTGGCGAGATAAATCTTTATACCCGTCATAGCTCAAGTTGCAGGGGCGTTGGTTCATTACGCGGCCCGTTCATGGGTCTTGCCCTGCGGGGCCGCAGCAAACCGCGCTCAACGCAGTTCCCGGCAGCGTTGTCAATCACGGCAACTTACTCATGTAAGCGCCTGAAGATGCACCCGGTTACCGCCTGGCTGCAACTCGAATTATTTTGGGTATATACACTCTGCTAACATCGCCGTCCCGCCATCGGAATCGGATCTGGGGATAAATACGTCAGGGAAAACCGCTCCTTAGTCCTTGCGAAGGATAAGTAGAAAAGCAATTAATGACAGTAATATGACCATCAATAATGTTGTTCATCTAATCTTGGCAGATGAGCATAACGAAGATTTCTTAGTTGAATATTAAGATGCTTCTTTTTAACTGATGTTCAATCCGCGAGAAGAATAGCAAGCTATGTTTAAACCCATCATCAATAAAATGGTGTTCAGCCGCAAACATTCATCCATCCTCATCCGTATATAAACACACGAAAAATAAGATTTTTTTCGTGACAGCAATCACACTGACATCAAAACAAGAAAAGAATTACGATTTCTTGCAATGTTATTAAAAAATAACAACGCGGAAATAAATCTTATTCATAAAAACTACTTATCTTGCTATGAAATAGTGCGCGGATATAAAGGTTATTTCTTGCCCATCACTGGCCGCCGCTCACCCCGCGGTTCTCTCATATTCTTTAATTATCATGAACAAAGCATAGTAAGGTTTTCTGATATGGCAACCGGGTTGGCGGTCATTTTGGGTGCAAAAGATCGGAAACGGTATGCATAAAAAGTAAAAAAACCGTCCATGTTGCAATGGACGGTTTTTCGTTATCAGCCCAGGAAATAATATAATTATTTAGCTTCTTTCCCGTACATCGGTGAACGCGGGCCATACAGCAGAGAAGAAGGTCCACCAGCTGTCAGCAAACGCACACTAGTGATACCTGCAATATCATGACCTTTATCGGTGATAGTGTTAGCAATCTGTGTAACGGCAGCCTGAACCAGCAAACCAACAATGCCGCCGTTAGAATTCGACTGCTGTTCGCTGGAGGAAGCGGTCGCACTGCCTTTCCATAGCTCCTTACCATTGCGCAAATCCACCAAACGCGCACTGGCTGTCACACGAGTTTCACTATTTATGACCATGTATTTTGAGCCATAGTCAGTGATATCAATATACAGAGCCGCATCCGCTCCAAAAATCTGGTGCAATTTCGCTACGCTAACGGCATGAATATCCTGAGCCGTTGTCAGACCATTCTGCTTAAAGGTCTCGTCCGTCACGGCAACCGGCAACACGTAATACCCTGATTCTGCTAACGGGTAAGTCACCTGGCTAAGAAAGCTAGTCCCAGCTTTTACATCCGGAGAATGGTTAAGCGGCGGCAATACCAGAATAGTTCTCGGTTTGCTCTGCTTGAATGAAGTATAATCATAAGGTTGCGGCTTGGCACAGCCAGTAAGAACCAGCACACCCATCAGACTGATTAATGCTAAAAAACGGTTCATTGGTTATTTTCCTTTATTCTTGCTCAACAGAAAGTCCATGAAAGGGGCGGATTCAGGGAATAATGATTTTTCCGTCTCGAACTGCTGACGAGCATCAACACCGCGGCCTGTTTTGGCATACAGCAGGCCCAGTTGGGCATGTAATCCTGGGGGAACCGGCTTGTTTTGTGATTTGGCAACTTCTACTGACTTCTGCAAAGAAGCAATCTGCTCCTCAGGACTGGTTTTATCCTGCTGATAATATTGATAAAGTGTAGTCTGATAATTATCCCAGCTATAGATGGTCTTAGGTTCGGAAGCGCATCCTGCCAATAAAGTTGCGGCCAACAACAGCAGTGTTTTTTTATTGAATAACATTATTATTTTCCCATTCACTTAATTCGATGGGCGCCATGCGCCGCTTTCAATACCCGCAACCAGATTGTTAACCGCTTCGCGAATCGCCAAATCCAACACTTTGCCATTCAGCGTCGAGTCATAACTGGC
The DNA here is from genome assembly GCF_000406145.1 of Dickeya dadantii NCPPB 898. Lineage (NCBI taxonomy): Bacteria > Pseudomonadati > Pseudomonadota > Gammaproteobacteria > Enterobacterales > Pectobacteriaceae > Dickeya > Dickeya dadantii. Next base: position 4,784,027 of record NZ_CM001976.1, read on the forward strand.
GGTACCGCCAAACCCGACAACTTCACGGTTGGACAACGCATACTCACCCGCGCCCTGAACGGAATACACCACTTCGGATGTCTGAACATTCACGATATTCAGTGTGGTCTTGGCATAGGCGATCTGTGATTTGCCTCTACCCAGAATGCCCCACAGTTGCTGATCGCCGACTTCCTTACGACCAAATTCAGTTACATCCCCAGTAACAACGTAATTGGCACCTTTTAATGTCTGCGCCTGGCCTTTAATACCTGCTTCCGTTTTCAGCTCATCCATGTTGGTGCGATCCAACACATTAAAGCGGCCGGTTTGCTGTAGATGGCTGACAAGAATGGTTTTAGCCTGATTTCCCAAACGGTCTACACCATCGGAGAAAATGCCGTTCATATAGTTGGAGCGGTTTTCAAATTTCCCAACAGAAATCGGGCTGCGGACGCCTTGATAAGGCGTGTTGTAGGACACGACTTTAGGTGTTTCCACGGTACGTGAAGATTCAGTGGCACATCCGCCCAACAGGGTGGCGGTAATGACCATAGAACAAAAAACAACCTTTTTATTCATAGACCAATCCCTTATTCAATTTATTGTTATACCGGTCAGCGTTTCCCATGAATGAGGTAAATGCCTGATAACACCGGCATCCAGCCAACGGCGGGAACTATTATGCTTAACGTTAAGATAAGTAACCACATATTTCACATCTAAAACTAAATTAAATATCCTGAAAAAACATAAAGATTCTCACTATCCTTTTTCGATTAATAAAACTTTCACTACGTATTGCTATATCAGGCTATTTTTGTCTTTTTTGATAACTGCATGAAAAATTTTGGTTATTTTTACCCCATATTATCTGTTCTATATCAAGATTCATGCCGACTCTAGTCGCTAGGATAAACCCCAATAACTGAGGGGATCGTTATTTTTTCTCCTGACGAGACAGGTACCAGGCCCCTTCCAAAATCACTTTCTGAGTGACCCGCTCAGGCTGGTTTCGTCATCTTTCGCCTGCCCGGCATGCAGTTCCGGCGCAACGCAGCCTGTAATCGCAACGGACATCCCGCATTGATTAAGTGAGCACACACTTACTTAATTTGATGAAGGCATGCCTGAAAATGACCGGCGGGTCATACGCACACCCATGCTGTACATGTCGGGAGAGGATATGAATCAGTTTGTTATCGCAAATGCGAAGGATTGTATCGGCTGTAATGCCTGCGAGATTGCCTGCGTGATTTCCCATAATCACGGGCGTTATCCGGAAAACAGGGACGATTTTCACCCCCGGATCAGGGTGTTTCATCAGGGAGAACAGCATACCGCGGTGACCTGCCGCCATTGTGAAGACTCCCCCTGCGCGAAAGTGTGCCCCACCCAGGCGCTGGTCAGAAAGCAGGACGGCATTCAACTGGTCGCCGAAAAGTGCATCGGCTGCAAAACCTGCGTGCTGGCGTGCCCGTTTGGCGCCATTAGCGTCGAAACCCAGTCACAGGGCGCCATCGCCCACAAATGCGACCTCTGCATTGGTCGTCCGGAAGGACAGGCCTGTGTGGAAGCCTGCCCGACTCAGGCGCTTCATCTCGTAAGTGAACGCTCACTAGAAGAACAACGCCGCACAAAACAGCTGCGGATGGCGCAAACCGCCATACCCGGCACGATGCGCGCGATCCCTACCTTTGCCGAGATAGCCTGTCGCCCGTTGGATAAGCGTAAAAACTGGCCGCGCCGGGATGCAGTAAAAAAACCGCTGGAAGAACGGGTGGCCACGTTTGGCGAGATCTATCACGGCTTCAGCGCCGAACAAACCCTCGATCAGGCCAGCCGCTGCCTGCACTGCGGTCAGCACGCCGTCTGCGAATGGACCTGCCCGCTGCACAATAACATTCCCGCACTGCTGCAACTGGTGCAGGAAGGGCGCATTCTCGACGCCGTCGAACTGTCGCATCGCACCAGCAGCCTGCCGGAGATTTGCGGCCGGGTCTGCCCGCAGGATCGGCTATGCGAAGGCGCCTGTACGCTGGGCAAAGGCTACGGCGCCGTGACCGTAGGCAACATCGAACGCTACATCACCGATACCGCGATGAGCATGGGCTGGCAGCCGGATCTGAGCCGGGTCAAACCCACCGGCAAGCGGGCGGCCATCATCGGCGCCGGACCGGCCGGGCTGGCCTGCGCCGATGTGCTGGCGCGGCACGGCGTACAGGCGGTGGTGTTTGACAGGCATCCTGAAATCGGCGGGCTGCTGACATTCGGCATTCCGGCCTTCAAGCTGGACAAGTCAGTGCTGACCCGGCGTCGGGAAATCTTCAGCGCCATGGGGATCGAGTTTCGTCTGAATACCGAAGTGGGAACCGATATCGGCATGGCGCAGTTGATGGCGGAGTTTGACACCGTATTCCTCGGCGTCGGCACCTACCGTTCGATGAAAGCCGGGCTGGAAAATGAAGACGCTCCCGGCGTGTACGACGCACTGCCGTTTCTGATCGCCAATACCAAGCGGGTGATGGAATTGCCGGCACTGCCTGATGAGCCTTACGTGTCGATGCAGGGTAAGCGAGTGCTGGTGTTGGGCGGCGGCGATACCGCCATGGACTGCCTGCGCACGTCGATTCGTCAGGGCGCCGCGTCGGTCACCTGCGCCTATCGTCGTGACGAAGCCAACATGCCTGGCTCGCGTAAGGAAGTCAAAAACTCCCGTGAAGAAGGCGTGGAATTTCTGTTTAACGTACAGCCGCTCAAGATCTGCCTGAATGATAACGGAGAAGTGTGCGGCGTCAGCCTGATCCGTACTGAAATGGGCGAACCGGACGCCAGCGGACGCCGCCGGCCAAAACCGGTGCCCGGCTCCGAATTCGTTCAGCCGGCAGAGGCGGTGATCACCGCGTTCGGTTTTCAGGCGCACAGCATGCCATGGCTACAGGACGCTCATATCGCGCTGGATCGCTGGGGCCACATCACGACCACGCAACCCGGCAACCGGCTCCCTTGCCAGACCAACCATCCCCAGGTGTTCGCCGGTGGGGACGCGGTACGTGGCGCCGATCTGGTGGTTACCGCCATCGCCGATGGCCGTAAGGCCGCACAAGGTATGTTGCGGGTTATGGGGCTGGAGAGCCAGGACATGTCGCTACCGGTCAACGCGGTGGTTCAACAGGAGAATCGGCCATGAATCAGTTTGTGATCGCGGATGCCGCCAAATGCATTGGCTGCCGCACCTGTGAAATCGCCTGTGCCGTCGCCCACGCGGGCGGGAACCAACAAAAATTGCATAAATCGCATTTTTTTCCGCGCCTTAAAGTAATTAAAAATGCTAACGTGAGCACGCCTGTGTTGTGCCACCAGTGTGAAAACGCACCGTGCGCCAGCGTCTGCCCGCACGATGCACTGGTGCAGCATCAAGACAGCATTCAGGTTATCTCGTCGCGGTGTATTGGCTGCAAAAGTTGCGTAATCGCCTGCCCGTTCGGCGCCATCAATGTGGTGACGCGGCCATCCGATGATGAAACGCCTGCCCCATCGCTATCAGGCAGTGAAGTCCATAAATGCGATCTTTGCATCGGCGTCGCCGACAGCCCGTCCTGTGTACGCGTATGCCCAACGTCGGCGCTGACGCTGGTGACGCCGCAGGCGATGACCGAACGGGTTCTTGAAAAACAGCAACGTTCCGCATGGCATCACGCGGATATCCGTTTGCGCTGATGCCTTATTGCCCGTGATGCCAGGACGCGTTCACGGGCAAGCGGCGCAGGCCGTGTCGCTGCGCCCTGTTGACATGATGTGATGTAAGCCCGATTTTTGTTTCAAATAAAATAAAATCAGTTTTAATAAAATGTGCTTTTTGAAGTATTCTGCTCGGGCAGGGATAATTATCGCCGATTTATCCGCCAGTTCCTCTTTGGCACAGATATTTGTCTGACCATTGCGTCGGAAATCAACTTCACATAGCAGTCATTCTACTAAAAATTATCAGGTTTTTTCGTTGGCATCATGGAGTGAATATGACCTGTCATTTCGTCAGGTGGGCAAGCACGGAAGCGTTACCCGATCTGCAGCGGTTATCGGATGATCTGATTTCATCCACGCACAGTTTTTCAGTGAAGCGCCGCGAGCGTTATCTGAAAAGCCGCGCGCTGCTGGCAGAGATGATGTTTTATTTCTTCGGTTATCCAGTTCTTCCGCCCCTAATGGTTTCGCCGAATGGCAGACCCTGTTTTGTTGATCCGCATCTGCCCGATTTCAGCCTCGGCTACGCAGGAAACACCATCGCAATCCTGCTCAGCGAGGAAGGGAAAGTGGGGATGGACGTGGAAATTGTCCGCGTCTGGAATCGTGAAACGCCGCCGCATCTGCAAACGCAGACCCACGCGGAAAAAGCCTGGATCGACGCCCAGCTTGATCCGCTGGAAGCCGCCACCCAATTATGCACTATTCGTCAGTCGGTGCTGAAAATTCCCGGTTTCAACGCCGGCGGGCCGGAATCGCTGAAGCTGCATCCGGCCTCCGGCCGTCTGCGGTCGCGGCATATTCCGGATGTGGAAGTGATCAGCGACATTGATGATTATCTGGCCTGGGCCTGTGCCCATACGCCTCGCCTCGACCGTCTGGTGATGTGGAACTACACCTCGGCCTACGGCATGCGGAAATCCGGCGAAATCGTCCAACAGCAGCGTCAGTCGCGGCGCTATATCAAACTGAGCAGCCACGCGACGGAAAACGCCTCACCGCTGCTGGCGATGTAGCGACAGGAACGCGAAAAAAGTAGGTCAACCGCAGGAAAAAAAGAAGTCAGCCGTAGCGAGCCGGGTAACCCCGGCTCGCGGATGATCAATGGGCGTCGATAAACACGATTTTCAGCAGGAACAACACCGCCACGGCGATGACGCACGGGCTGATATCACGCCAGCGGCCGGTCGCGGCTTTCATTACCGCGTAAGAAATGAAGCCCAACGCGATGCCTTCAGTAATAGAGAAGGTGAACGGCATCATCACGGCGGTCACGAACGCCGGTACGGATTCGGTCAGGTCATCCCAGTTAACGCGCGCCAGGCTGGCGGTCATCAACACACCGACATAAATCAGCGCACCCGCCGCCGCATAAGCCGGCACCATGCCCGCCAGCGGAGACAGGAACATCACCAGCAGGAATAAAATCCCCACCACCACCGCCGTCAGGCCGGTACGACCGCCGATGGAAACGCCGGAAGAGCTTTCGATATACGCGGTCACGGATGAGGTGCCGATGAACGAACCGGCCACCGAGCTGATGCTATCCACATACAGCGCCTGCTTCATCTGCGGGAATTTGCCGCGGGCATCCACCAGACCGGCCTTGTCGGTCACGCCAATCAGGGTGCCGGAGGAGTCAAACAGGTTCACCAGCATGAAGGAGAAAATCACCCCGGACAGGCCCAGATTCAGCGACCCGGCCAGATCCACCTGACCGACCACATTGCTGACGCTCGGCGGCATGGAGAACACGCCTGCGAATTTCACATCCCCCAGCAACGCGCCCAGCAGCGTGGTTACCGCGATGGAAATCAGCACCGCCGCATGAATATTGCGGGACGCCAGCACCACGATAATGAAAAAGCCCAACGCGCCCAGCAGCACGCTATGCGAGGTCAGCTTGCCGACCGACACCAGCGTTTCCGGATTCGGCACGATAATCCCGGCGTTTTTCAGCCCGATCATAGCAATAAACAGCCCGATGCCGCTGGCGATGCCCAAGCGCAGACTGAGCGGAATATTGGCGATCATCCAGTAACGAACCTGGAATATCGTCAACAGCAGGAAACCGACCGAGCCCCAGAAGATAGCGCCCATCGCCACCTGCCACGGCAAACCCATGGTGCCGACCACCACAAAGGCGAAAAACGCGTTCAGACCCATCGCCGGCGCCAGCGCCACCGGCAGATTAGCCAGCAGGCCCATGAAAATACTACCAAAGGCGGCGATCAGACAGGTGGTGACAAACACCGCTTTGGTGTCCATCCCGGCGGCGCCCAGAATCTGCGGGTTAACAAAAACGATATACACCATCGTCAGGAAGGTGGTGAACCCGGCAATAGTCTCGGTACGAGCGGTAGTGCCGTGCTGCTTCAGTTTGAACACGCGATCCAGCAGCCCCTGCTCAGCAGCGGAACCAGACTGAGATTTATCCATGATAAATGACCCAAAGAGAAGAAAGGAAAGATAATCGCCCGGTATCCTATACCAAAATGCGGAGCAGTTAACGCGCCGGCGGGCTTTTTTTTCCCGACGATAACAATTTTCTATATCTCCAGCCTGTTCGCAGCGGTTTCGCCTCACTTCCCGACGGGAAAACGTTTGTCTGCCACAGAGATAAGGGGTGACGAGTCGCTTGTTTTCACAAACATCGCATTATCCCGTCAGTCAGGTAAAGTGGGGATTTTCGTCCCTCAACAAGGAATGCCCATGTCCCGGATTGAATGCGTATTTTTCGACTGCGACGGCACGCTGGTGGACAGCGAAGTTATTTGCTGCCAGGCCTACATCAATATCTTTATTCCTTACGGCGTGCAGTTGCCGCTGGATGAGGTCATCAAAACCTTCAAAGGCATGAAGCTCTACGACATCATCGAACGCATCAGCGAGCGTTTCGGCCTGACGGTTTCAATGGAGCAGATGGAACGCCATTTCCGCCAGGAAGTGGCGCGACTGTTCGACCTTTCGTTACAGCCGATCGCGGGAGTGCGGGACGTACTGACGGCGCTGCAAGCGCCCGCCGCGGTGGTGTCCAACGGCCCGGTCAGCAAAATGCAGCATTCACTGGGGCTGACCGGCCTGCTGCCGTTCTTTGGCGAGCACCTGTACAGCGGCTACGACATCGGCAAATGGAAACCGGATCCGGCGTTGCTGCATCACGCCGCGCAGCAGATGGGAGTGACGGTGGAAAACTGCATTCTGGTGGAAGATTCGGTTTCCGGCACGCAGGCCGGCATTGCCGCCGGCATACCGGTGTTCTACTACTGCGCCGACGAACATAACGCCCCGATCCATCACCCATTGGTGACGATGTTCCACGACATGGCGCAGTTACCGGCGCTGTGGCAGGCCCGCGGCTGGGCGCTGACCGCCGCCTGACGGCTCAGCCGGCTTCGTGCGACAGCGATTCCGGCGTACTGACCGGTTTGCGTCTACCGAATAGCCGACGCCGGGCGGGTTTCGGTCCGGCGCGAAAACGCCTGCTGACGCCCTGCGCCAGCAGGTCCAGCAACAGGCAAAAGATAAAATAGACCAGCGCGACGAACAGGAACACTTCGGTTGGATAGACCATGCTGCGGTTGTTGACCTGAGTCGCCAAAAAAGTCAGTTCGCCAACGCCGACGATGTAAGCCAGCGAGGTATCTTTAATCAGCGAAATCCACTGGTTGATGAACGACGGCACCATCATGCGCAGCGCCTGCGGCAACACGATGTACCACAACGTCTGCCAGCGTCCCAACCCCAGCGACATCCCCGCCTGCCACTGACCGCGGCCTATCGCCACGATGCCGGCCTTCACGCCGTGCGCCAGATAGGCGGAGGCGATGAACGCCAGCGCGCACACCACGGTAGTGATTTCGGGGATATCGACGCCAAACAGCATCGGCAGCAGGAAGTAGGTCCAGAAAATCAGCATGATCACCGGAATCGCGCGGAAAAAGCCCAGCACCATCGCCAGCAGTCCGCCAGCCCAGCCGCGATACATCGCCAGCGCGACCCCCAGCCCCGTACCCAACACCGCCGATGCGATCCCGGCCATCAAACTGAGCGCCAGCGTCAGCGCTGCGCCGCCCAACGGACCTTCCGGGAACGTGCCCCACATCAGGTAGCTAAAATTGTCGCGGATGATCGAAAAATCCATTTCAGTGCTCCTTTAGCGGTTGCCGGTGCTGACGCCACTGTCCCCAGCCTTCCAGCAGGGCGATCGCCGCGATATAAAATACCGTCGCCACCCCGAACGCCTGAAACGTGCGTAGCGTTTCGGTTTCCACCTGTCGGGAAGCATAGGACAGTTCCGCCACGCCGATCGCCATCGCCAGCGATGAATTCTTAATCACGTTCATGTACTGACCGAGCAACGGCGGCAGCGCGATGCGCAGCGCCTGCGGCAACACCACATAACGCATCACCTGCCAGTCGGTCAGCCCCAGCGCGCAGGCGGCGTACTTCTGACCATGGGCCACGCCGGCGATGCCGGCGCGAATCTCTTCCGCGATAAAGGCGGCGGAATAGAGCGTCAGGCCAAACAGTCCGGCCAGAAACTCAAACGACGGCCCGTTCAGCCCAAGCAGCGGAATCACGTGCGAGCTGTTGAGCCACTGCATCAGCCCGGCGGGCAGCCACTGCGCCGCGCCGAAGTACCAGAAGAACAATTGCACCAGCAGCGGGGTGTTGCGAAACAAGGAGCAATACGCGATAGCCAGCCAGCGCAGCAGCGGCGTACGGCTGTCGCGGCCGGCCGCCAGCACCAGACCCAGCGCGGTCGCCAACACCACGGTGGCGGCGGCGATACCGAGCGTGACCTGAAAGCCTTGCCACAGCCATTGCAGATACTGAGGCGCCAGCAGCCAGTCGGTCAGCCATTGTCGGATAGATTCATCAGTCATCATAAACAAGAAGGCCCCCGGGATCGGTCCGGGGGCAAATCACAACCATCAAGTAAGAAACTACGGTAACAACTATCGGATTGAGAATACTGTGACAGCGTACTCAAGCCTTGGGTTGCTGATCCAGCGGCGCGATTTTGAAATCGCCGCGCGGCTGGGCAGACGGTGTTTCCGGCCCGAACCAGCGATTGTAAATTTTCACCACGTCGCCCTGTTTTTCCAGATTCAGCAGGATGTCATTCACTTTCTGCGTCAGGCGGTCCTCGCCCTTCGGAATACCGATGCCCTGATACTCTTTGGTGATGCTGAACGGAGAAATTTCAAAGTCGGCTTTCTGCGCCGCCGGCAGGTTACCCAGCAGCCCGACCAGCTTGGCGTCGTCCTGGGTGATGGCTTGCACGTTGCCGTTACGCAGCGCGGTGAACGCCAGCGGGGTATCGTCGTAGGAAATCACTTTGGCGGTCGGGTAGTGCTCACGCAGGGTGATTTCCTGCACGGTGCCCTTGTCGGCGCCAATGCGCAAATTCTTGATGTCATCCGGCGTTTTCAGCACGCCTTTGTGGGCGATGAACTTCTGGCCGGTGGCGAAATAAGGCACGCTGAAATTGACCTGTTTGGCGCGTTCATCGGTAATGGTGAAGTTGGCCGCAATCAGATCGACTTTCTTCGAGGTCAGCAGCGGAATACGGTTGGCCGGATTGGTGGCGCGCAGCTCTACTTTGACGCCCAGCGCCTTGCCGATGGCTTCCGCTACGTCCACATCGTAGCCCACCAGCTTTTTGCTTTGCGGATCGACATAGCCAAACGGCGGATTGCTGTCGAACACCGCCACTTTCACCACGCCCGCTTTCTGGATGTCATCCAGCTTGTCGGCTTGCGCGTTGCCTGCGAGAGAAACTAGTCCTGCCAGAAGGGAAAATGCCAAAAGAGATTTTTTCATCTTTATTATCCGCCTATAAGCCGCTGTTCATAAACGATTTTGAAACGATCGTTAATCCAATGAATGCAGGCTAACAGCGGCCCCGGCGCGTCGGAAATAACATAAACACCCATAATATGAACTTATGTTATATCCGGTCGCTGGCAACCTCGGGTGACAGGGTGCGATGCGGCGTTACCATTACAGCCTCACAAACGACAACGCCCCGCACGGGCGGGGCGTTGAGAACATCGTCGGCAAGCCGGCAATCAATAAGCCAGACTTATTCCGGTTTTTCAGCGTCTTTCTGCGCCAGCATTTTTTCCAGCGCGTCGCCGCCCAGATGACGGAAGTCCTGGCCTTTAACGAAGTAGAAAATAAACTCGCAAATGTTCTGGCAACGGTCACCGATACGTTCGATGGAACGGGCGCAGAACAACGCGGTCAGCACGCTGGGAATGGTGCGGGAGTCTTCCATCATGTGGGTCATCAGCTGACGCACAACGCCTTCGTACTCTTTATCCACCTTCTTGTCTTCCATGTAGATGCGCTTGGCTTCATCCAGATCCATACGGGCGAAAGCGTCCAGCACATCGTGCAGCATCTGTACGGTGTGGTTGCCCATTGACTCCAGGCTTACCAACAGCGGCTGATGCTGATGGGAGAATTTCTCCAGCGCGGTGCGGCAGATTTTGTCCGCCACATCGCCGATACGCTCCAGCTCGGAAATGGTCTTGATGATCGCCATCACCAGACGCAAATCGCTGGCGGTAGGCTGGCGTTTGGCGATGATGCGCACGCACGCCTCGTCAATGCTCACTTCCATCATGTTTACTTTGGCGTCGCCTTCGATCACGCGCTGCGCCAGTTCCGCGTCCTGGTTATGCATGGCGGTGATGGCGTCGGTCAGTTGCTGTTCCACCAGCCCGCCCATGGTCATCACCTGGGTGCGGATGCTTTCCAGCTCGGCATTAAACTGACCGGAAATATGTTTGTTCAGATTGAGATTTTCCATGATACTCCCGTAATCAACCGTAACGACCGGTGATGTAATCTTCGGTCTGTTTCTGCCGTGGCGCGGTAAACAGGGTATCGGTATCGCTGAACTCAATCAGCTCGCCCAGATACATAAACGCCGTATGGTCGGAACAACGCGCCGCCTGTTGCATGTTATGCGTCACGATCACCACGGTATAGTCTTTCTTTAATTCGGAAATCAGCTCTTCGATGCGGCCGGTGGAAATCGGGTCCAGCGCCGAGCAGGGTTCATCCAGCAGCAGCACATCCGGGCGAATGGCGATACCGCGGGCGATGCACAAACGCTGCTGCTGACCGCCGGACAGGCTGTAACCGCTCTGGTGCAGCTTGTCCTTGGTTTCCTGCCACAGCGCCGCCTTGGTCAGCGCCCACTGTACGCGCTCGTCCATTTCCGCACGCGACAGTTTCTCGAACAGCTTCACCCCAAAGGCAATATTGTCGTAAATCGACATCGGGAACGGCGTCGGCTTCTGGAACACCATCCCTACTTTGGCACGCAGCAGCGCGATATCCTGGTTATCGGTCAGGATATTGTTGCCATCCAGCAGGATATCGCCTTCGGCGCGTTGCTCCGGGTAGAGCTGATACATTTTATTCAGGGTACGCAGCAAGGTGGACTTGCCGCACCCTGACGGCCCGATAAACGCCGTCACCTGGTTTTTAGCGATATCCAGCGTGATGTTTTTCAGCGCATGAAATTTTCCGTAATAGAAGTTCAGGTTGCGCACCTGGATTTTGCTGGCGGATGTCTCTGTGACCATACTCATCAAGACTTCTCTCTTCTGGCGAACGCCGCCTGCGCGACGCCCGGATATTCATTAATATTGCGTTGTTAATCTGTCTTTTGGGTGACGGTTAATGTGTTTTCTTATAGACGATTAATGTGTTTTTGGGGCAAACAGCACGCGCGCCACAATGTTCAGCAGCAGCACGCACAGGGTGATCAGCAGTACCCCTGCCCACGCCAGCCCCTGCCACTCTTTGAACGGACTCATGGCAAACTTGAAGATGGTGACCGGCAGGTTGGCGATCGGATGCATCAGATCCGTGCTCCAAAACTGGTTCGACAACGAGGTGAACAGCAGCGGCGCGGTTTCTCCGGCGATACGCGCCACGGCCAGCAGTACCCCGGTGATGATGCCGGAAACCGACGCCTTCAGGGTAATCGCCGAGATCATCTTCCATTTCGGCGTACCCAGCGCGTAAGCCGCTTCACGCAGGCTGTCCGGCACCAGTTTCAGCATGTTCTCGGTGGTACGAATCACGATCGGCACCTGTAACAGCGCCAGCGCAATCACCCCCGCCCAGCCGGAAAAGTGCTCCATTTTAGCCACCACCAGCGTGTAGACGAACAGCCCCACCACGATCGACGGCGCCGACAACAGAATGTCGTTGATAAAGCGGATCACTTCGGCGATCAGCGATTTACGGCCGTATTCCGCCAGATAGACGCCCGCCAGAATCCCCAGCGGCGTGCCGAACAGCGTCGCCCACAGAATCAGCAGGCCGCTGCCGACGATCGCATTCGCCAGACCGCCGCCGGCCGTATTAGGCGGCGGCGTCATTTCGGTAAACAGCGACAGCGACATGCCGTCGATGCCCTTGGTCACGGTGGACATCAGAATCCACACCAGCCAGAACAGGCCGAACGCCATCGTCAGCATCGACATGCACAGCGCGATGCGGTTTTTCTGACGGCGCCAGGCCTGCATCTTGCGACGGGTTTCCAGCGAGTCAGAACGGTTTTCAATGCCAATGCTCGCCATCAGCGCGCTCCTTCGTTTTTAGCCAGACGCATGATCATCAGCTTCGAACAAGCCAGCACGATAAAGGTAATCACAAACAGGATCAGGCCCAGCTCCATCAGCGCGGCGGTATGCAGCCCGGTGTCGGCTTCCGCGAATTCGTTGGCCAGCGCGGAGGTAATACTGTTGCCCGGCATATAGAGCGAGAAGCTGTCGAGCTGGTAGGTGTTGCCGATAATGAACGTCACCGCCATGGTTTCGCCCAGCGCGCGGCCGAGCCCTAGCATAACGCCGCCAATCACGCCGTTTTTGGTGAACGGCAGCACGATATGCCAGATAACTTCCCAGGTGGTGCAGCCAATGCCGTAAGCCGATTCTTTCATCATCACCGGCGTCTGTTCGAACACATCGCGCATTACAGCGGCGATGTAAGGGATGATCATGATGGCCAGAATCACCCCGGCCGCCAGAATACCGATGCCGAACGCCGGCCCGGAGAACAGGTTACCGACCAGTGGGATACTGGAAAGCACGTTGCCTACCGGCTGCTGGAAATACCTGGCGAACAACGGGGCGAACACAAACAGCCCCCACATGCCGTAAACGATACTCGGGATCGCGGCCAGCAGTTCAATCGCCACACCCAGCGGACGTTTCAGCCAGCCCGGCGCCAGTTCCGTCAGGAACAGCGCAATACCGAAACTAATCGGAATGGCGATGATCAGCGCGATCAGCGAAGTCACGATAGTGCCGTAAATCGGCACCAGCGCGCCGAATTGCCCGGCGGGCGCATCCCACTCTTTGGTCCACAGAAAGGAAAAGCCAAACGTTTTGATGCTTGGCCAGGAGGCAAAAATCAGGGAAACGATAATTCCGCCCAACAGCAGCAACGTCAACAGGGCCGCCAGTCTAACCAGCGCCCCGAAGAGAATGTCGCCCTGTTTTCCCGGAGGTGTAATGGTTGGCTTGTGTTCAGCCATACGTCTCTCTTCTTTCAGATAACTGCGTTTTTCAGATAACTGCGTCTTTAATCAGGTCATTGGAGGAAACCCCAATGAAGAAGGAAACCCCAATGAATGTCAGAGGTGGATACCCCGTTTCCGGTTTATCCACCTCTCGGTACTCACACAATGGATCCTGCTAACCGCAATCAGTACAGCGCTTTACCGCTGCTGTCCTTGATCTGGGTTTTCCATGCCGCACGCACCTGCGCCACAACTTCTTTCGGCAGCGTAGCGTAATCCAGCGCTTTGGCCTGATCGCCGCCTTTGGTGTAAGCCCAGTCAAAGAACTTCAGCACTTCTTTGCCCTGCTCAGGCTTGCTCTGCTCTTTGTGAATCAGAATGAAGGTGGTAGAGGTGATCGGCCATACGTCGGCGCCTTTCTGGTTGGTCAGGTCCTGTGCGAAAGACTTGCTCCAGTCAATACCTTTAGCAGCGTTGCTGAAAGACCCTTCAGTCGGGCTGACAGCCTTGCCGTCGGCAGAAATCAGCTTGGTGTAAACCAGGTTATTCTGCTTGGCATACGCGTATTCAACATAACCGATTGACCCCGGCAGACGCTGAACGAACGCCGCGATGCCGTCGTTGCCTTTACCGCCCAGACCGGTCGGCCAGTTTACGGTGTTGCCCGCGCCAATCTTCTCTTTCCACTCGCTGTTCACTTTAGCCAGGTAGCTGGTGAACACGTAGGAGGTGCCGGAACCGTCTGCACGACGCACCACGGCAATGTCCTGATCCGGCAGTTTAACGCCCGGGTTCAGTTTGACGATGGCTTCGTCGTTCCATTTCTTGATTTTGCCCAGGTAGATATCACCCAGCGTTTTGCCGTCCAGCGTCAGCTCACCGGTTTTCACGCCCGGCACGTTGACAGCCAGTACGATACCGCCGATCACGGTCGGGAACTGGAACAGGCCGTCCTGAGCCAGCTTGTCATCCGTCAGCGGTGCATCGGAGGCGCCGAAATCCACGGTTTTAGCGGTAATCTGTTTCACGCCGCCCGAAGAACCGATGCCCTGATAGTTAACTTTGTTGCCGGTTTCTTTTTCGTAAGAATCAGCCCACTTTGCATAAACCGGAGCGGGGAATGTCGCACCTGCACCAGTGAGGTTTGCCGCGGCGAAAGCAGAAACCGCCGTCAGAGAAAAACTTGCAGCAACGATACTGGCAACAGTGGTACGCATGAGTTTCATAATCCCTCCTGTGGGATATGTAGACGTGTAGACCCGGAGCTATTGTTTAATCAGAGTGTAGTTTGCTGGTGGAGAAAATAGGTCAATTCAGTGACAGTAAAATGTACTTAATATGACAGTTGTGTGACATGGGAGTCAGATTCGGTAGTCCGCCATAGTCTGGCTACTATCAGATACCGACCAGTATCACCTGAAAGAAGAGTAATAATGCCAAGAAAGATATGTTCTCAAAGAGTCGAAACGCTGCGCTGTCGCCTCAGACGATGGCTGCATTACTCATCAAAATGGTTCTACATCAGACCATCCCTTTTTAACGCCGCAATCTAAAGGTATGTTTTATTTTTAGCGCTGTTCGCTTTCCCTGTCGCACAGCGATGAAAAATCCTGTTCTATACTCAGATATGTAGCTGAAAAAACAACACTCTCACTTCAGGATCGGCCCTCCTACAGGATGTTCCCACTTTTATAACTGAGCTTGGCATTCGCGCTTTTCTGTTTCGCCGCCAGGACATAATGCGCTGATTTTTATTTATTTTTATAGGAAGAGTGACAATGAAAAAATATAATACCGATGCTCAGCGCGTCGCAAAGATCAATGAATATCATTTGCTCGACTTACACTTACAGCAATCCTTTCAAAACCAGGTCAGATTATTTGCGCGCATACTGAATTTCCCCGCCGCGTTTATCTCGATTATCGATCACGATAAGCAGTGGCTGATCTTCAGCGAAGGCCTCAATATCGAATGTACGGACCGGGAAGTGGCGTTTTGCAACACGGTGATTGCCACCGCCGCCACCATGTGTATTCCCGACACGCTGACGAACAGTCAGTTTCGCGAACATCCGCTGGTTACCGGCGCCCCGCATATTCGCAGCTACTTTGGCATCCCTCTGGTGCTCGACAAAGTCGTGGTAGGAACCCTCGCCGCCATCGACTATCAGCCGCGTAACCTGGATGAGGCGACGCGCGAAACCGCGTCCTTCGTCGCCAGCACCACCGAATCCCTGTTCAAGCTGCACAATGAACAGTTGCATCGGGAACAGGAAATCCGGCTGTTGAACAACTCGTCCGTGGTGCTCGTCAACTGGCAGCAGGATAATATGCTGCACATTTCCTACATTTCTCCCAACGCGCAGCACGTTCTGGGCCTTACCGAAGAAGAACTTAGACATAACAACACGGTGATGGAGAGCTATGTCCACTCGGACGACTATGAAAACCTACTGTTTACGCTGGATAACCATAAAAAAGGCGTGGCGAATCTGGAATGCGAATACCGGTTTCTGTCGCCCAGGGGAAAAACCCTGTGGATTCGCCAGCTTTCCATCGCCAATTATCACCACAACGGCAAACTCAGCCACGTGCAGGCGCTGCTGATTGATAACTCCCATCAGAAATACCTGCAAAAACTGCTGGTGGACACCAACAACCAAATGAGACTGGTGCTGGAGTCGTCCAGTCTCGGCACCTGGGACTGGGATCTGGGGCGGCACAACATTCGCGTTAATAAACAGTGGTGCGAAATGATGGGGGTCACGCAGGATCAGTTCGATTCCTCAATGGATTACTGGCAACAGCTGATGCACCCGTTGGATCGGGAAAAAATGGTGCTGGCGGCGGAAGCCTGCATCACCGGCCAGGCAACCTTGATCAACGAGCAATACCGGATGCGTCATAATAAAGGCCACTGGGTATGGATTGAAACCTACGGCAAGGTGGTGGAATACAACGAAAAAGGCAAACCCATTCGGGTCGCCGGCACCCATCGGGATATTACTGAAAAGAAAAACAAAGAATTACAGGAAGAGGCGGATAAACGCCTGCTGGAGCTGATTAACCGGGCCCAAAAAATCTTTCTGGAAAAAACCGATATTCAGGAAGCCTGCATGTCTATCTTTGACGACCTGCTTTCTATCTCTGAATCGGAGTTCGGTTTCATCGGTCAGGTCAGAGAGCACGATGAGAAGAAAGTGCTGCACATCGTCGCTATTTCCAACGTCAGCTGGAACGGCGACAGCAAAAACTCTTACGATACCTTTTTGCAAAACAGACTGCAGTTCACCAGCCTGGACAACCTGTTTGGGCATGTGGTGATTACCGGCAAACCGGTTATCACCAACTCGCCGCGTTCCCACTCCGCCTCGCGCGGCGTGCCGTCAGGCCATCCAATCCTGCGCCAGTTCATGGGGTTACCCATCTATTTTCGCAATGAAGTGGTAGGGATGATCGGGCTGGGCAACCGCTTCGACGGTTACAACGAGCGGCAGTTGCGCTTTCTCAGCCCGTTCGTCGACACGCTGGGTTCGCTGTTCTACGCGCTGGAAACCCAGCGGGCCAGAGAAGAGCTGGAAGAAAAACTGCTGGAAATGGCCAACACCGACGTCCTGACCGGCATCCATAACCGGCGCGCCTATATTCTGGAAACGGAAAAGTGCTACCGCAATCATGAGAAAAATACCGCACTGGCGATCATCGATATCGATTTCTTCAAAAAGGTTAATGATCAGTACGGTCATCACGTTGGAGACGTGGCGATTTGCCGCCTGGCGGAGATCATTACCGGCAAACTACGTACCGACGACTTCGTCGCCAGGCTGGGCGGCGAAGAGTTTGGTCTGATCGTCCACAACGCCAATCTCGATAATGTCGATGCCATCATGAACGGGATTCGTACCGAAGTGGAAAACACCCTGTTCACGGTTGACGGCTATTCCTTCCATTTTACCGTCAGCATCGGCGCAACCTTTATCAAACACCGTAATGTTCAGAGCCTGAAGGACAGCTTCGAAAGCGACATGAAGCGGGCCGACGACGCGCTGTACGAAGCCAAAAACGCCGGCCGCAATCGGGTGGTATGGAAATAGCAGCAGAGACAGATTTCTCTGGTTTGGTAAGGATATTTGTCGCTCGGGAATTCAAACCCGTGATATCAATGAAATGCAGAAAAAAATAGAATAATGATCGTCGCTGTGTGATGAAAAAGCCCTGAGATAAATCTCAGGGCTTTGGTTATATGGCCTTTGGCACCGGTAGTAGAGAATACCTGTTGGGGTTGTAGCCCGTGGTGTATCGTCCATAGCGGGCAATGTCGATAGCCCGAGCCATGCAATCACGACCAAACGCAGAAAACACCGGGTTCATGCCCGCCCCTCAGCGGCCAAATTTTTCTGAAAGACGCACAGGTAGTTGGGAAGCGGGATGTTGTCGCGGATATAGCGTTCCTGATAGCACGCGGTGAATCCTGCCTGAGAAAAGAGCGCCATAATTTCCGCCGCGCTGAATTCTTTACCCAGGCGGCCATCTTTATGCACATAGATCTCGCCTTTATCCTGCCGCTCATCTTCCGTGGCAAAAATACTGATGGCAAAAAAACCGTCGTCATTCAGGCAGTCATAGACTTTCTGCAAATAGGTTATATAAAGCGACGGATGCTGATGATGGAAACATCCATTATCCAAAACGGCATCGTATTTTTCGAACACCAGACTGTCGCCGAGGAAATTCCCCACCCGGAAATTCAGGTCAAGCGTTCGGTCAGGTGGAAACTCAAAGCTGTCGATAATATCAATCCCCAACACCTTATGGCCCTGTTCGGCGATCACCTTAGACTCAATTCCTTTACCGCAGCCGATATCCAATACCGATGAAGAACGCTTCAGCAATCCCAGCAATTTTAATGTGGTTTTGCGACTGGCTTCCGCACCTGACCACCCATCGCGCCCTTCTTTATAATGCTGGTCAAAACTTGCATAAAGCGTTTGCTGATATTCGCCAAACTCAGGGATCTGCTCAACAACATCACTCTTTTTCATGGCTGTCCTTACTAATCGGTTTTCACTGGAGGTGTGTTTTTTTAACTTTAACGACATAAAAAAAATCGATGCGGCAACCATGGCTGAGATGACCAGATAAAAACAGGTCAAGCTTTTCAGCGTTATATCAAGGCCATGCTTTTCAAGGAGCACACCGATTAAAGGCGCAAACAGCATGACGGCAAAGCGCTTCACCAGACTTAATAAAGAGTTCAGCGAAGCAATCATATCCCCCTGATACGAGCGATTAATAGCATCGACAATGTAGACTTCGGTGAGATATTTAACCAATTCGAGTAGAATAGCCCCCGCAATAAAAACCGCGACAACGCCATTCATAAACAAGGAAAGCGCGGCCAGCGTTAAGCCAATAACCAAAAAAACCGTCTGACTGACCGAGAGCGCTAAAATTTTCCGGGAAAGCAGCTTGGTCAGAAAAAGCCCCAGCAAACCAAGCCCGCCAACCGCCAAACCAATCTGATGCGCTTCAAACCCTTTAGCTAACAGAAACACCTGAACCAGGTTAGACGACTGGTTAAAAATAACGCAAAACACGGCGGAAAAGGCAAACAGAGATAAAACCATGCCTTTATTGCCTGAAAAAGAGAAAGACAGTTTTATTTTCTCCAGTACCGATGTCTTATTTACTTCTTTCTTTACTACTTCAAATCGTGAATCTTTCGAGATGAAGGAAAAGATCACCACCGGCGTACAGGCTACCAGACCATTAATCAACGCGGCGATTTCTATCGAGTATTTGGAGATCCAGGCGCCAAGGAATATCGCCAGATAAAAGCTGCAATTCCCCCACTGATATATATCTGAGAAAATACCGGTCTTTCGCTCCTGATTTAATGAAGAACGATAGATGACCGATAGGTTGGTTCCGGAGTAAAAGCTGTTTGCCAGCCCGATAAAAATCCAGGTAATCGCCATGGCAAAAAAACCATCGAGCGCCCAGGCCATCATGCCGCCGATGCCTTTGAAAAGGCCGGCCAGAAGCAGCGCGCTTTTGTTGCCGAATCTATCGGTAAACAGACCGCTGGGTACCTCGGCAACCACCATGGAAAAAGCGAGGATACTCTGAATCATGAAAACTTCGCTTACCGATAGCCCTTTATGGATCAAAAATGGGAAGGTAATCCCATTTAAAAGCAGAAATCCCCAGGGTATGGAAACCAGCCGTATTAAATTAACATCCTTGATACTATAAACCATACCACGTCACCTGTGCTCGTTATCAACCAATCTCTATCGCTATTTGCTTCATGATTGCATTCACTTTGTCATCCAACAGAGCCACATCGTCTGACGCAGTTATAACAAAACCAAATCTGTCGGCATTGCTTCTGATGCGATTGACCTTAAATGGTGTTGATGAAGAAATGAAAACGTCAGCATCAATATCATCAGGAACATGAATATTTGTTATCGTTCCACCCTGCTCAGAATATAACGCTCGTGCTATCGAAACATATTTAGGAATAGGTCTGGATGCTGAGAACCCATTAACAAAAAGATCGATAATCACATCATCGAGAGAACCTCCCAACGCGCGTGAAATATTACTCGGCGCCGGACCGTTGGGGAATCGCGGGTTGACTTCAACCAGATAGACCTGATTATCTCGCACCAGATACTCGATATGGAACGCGCCAAATGACATATCGATCGCCCGGATAATCTCCCGGCTGGCCTGATATAAAAGGGCTTCGAAGGGCCGATAAGGGAAAATGCCGCCCAGCTCTACGCAATCGCCTTCTCCGCCAAGCAGGCGGCTGCTGCATCCCAAAAAGTGAACCCCGATGCGATCAACAAAGCCTTCGACGCTAATCAGTTCGGCATCTTCGATAAGATGCTCAACAATATAGGGAAAATCGAATCTGTCCGTCTCTTGCCGAAAGAAATCATCCACGTCGGACTGAGCATAAAACTTGTGGACCCCCAGCGAGCTGTGCCCTAACAACGGTTTGAATATTAATGGAAAACCGACAAGCTCAGACAGCACAACATCATGCATATTCTCCCGACTTTCTATCCTGGCGAACGCAGGCTGCTTGACGGTGGTCGCCGCCACCAGCTTGCGCGTCGCCTGCTTATCGCGGCAACTCACCAGCACGTCAACGGGGGTATGCGGCAAGTCCAACTGGCGGGCGACATCGGCGCCGATTTCAATGTACTGATCAGAAAGCGTAATTACTGCAACCGGCCGGAAAGGCAATGCCGCCAGAATATCCTGCGGAGCCAGGCAGGGCACCGTCAATAACGTCGCCTCGATATGCTGTTCCCGCAGGCGCTGTCGCCACTCGTCACCCTGCACTGTAGCAATAACGGGATGATATCCACGGGCAATCGCCGCGTTTAAAATCCCTGTCGGGTTCATTCCCCGGGTTTCAATAAAAAGGATATGTTCCATTATTTCCCTCCACGACGGGCAGTGATGCCACTGCCCGTCGGGTTATTTATTCCGTTACATTCACCTGATAATATTTTCCATCATAGGATGAAGCAAAAAACGCATTCTTCTTATTGCTCCAGCATAAGGATGAAATACCCGCATGGGTGGGACGTTTGGGCAAACCAATCCATTTTTTATCTGCGACCGAATAGATATCGACGACTCCCACGTAGCTGCCGCAGGCAATAAATAACCCGTCATCACTGGCGGCTACGCATTTAATTGAGTTGGTATGACGACTTTTCACCTTGCTGGTGTTGTCATTATTCCCCCACAAACCAAGGTGCAAGTCGCGGGATATCGTGGCAAACCCATGAGCGAAAGGAGAACAGTCATTCAGTATTCCATCATGGGCGCCATGAATAACCTTCACGATTGCCAGTTTATCAGGATCGATAATGCTTAATTCACCATCGGCGCATCCGCCGAAAAGCGATGTGCCATCATACGAAATGCCTTTAATCGCATTGCTGTGTGCTTTAATCACGGTCACATATTCAAAGCGCTCATTTTCCGAAAAGACGAAAATATTGCCCGAATAGGTGCCTACCGCCAGCAGGGTGTCGTCGTTTGATGAAAAACTGACGCCACAGTTAATGGGTGAGTCAAGATCATACAGTTTCTCGCCGGTAACGGCGTCATACAGTGTCGCGGTCTGCCCGCCGCATACCAGACGTGATTTAAAACGGGTAATGAAATTACACAGCGAACCAGGCCCGCCAATATCCTGACCATTTTTAAGCGTGCGCCCGGCATCACCAATCGCATAGATATCATCGCCTTCAATATGAATGGAATTCAGGCTTTGGGACGGGATGAGTTCGCTGTTCATCCATTGTTTGGTATAGGGATTCCAGGCCAGATAACTGGAAGCGAATGTGCCGATAACCAGCGTATTATCGTCCAGAAACGCCACCGAACGCGGCCAGGCGATCTTCGGCAATTCGGTTTCGTTCACTTTTTCCAACTGATCATAGCCGACCAATTCCCAGATGATCAGCCGACCATCATAGGATGTCGTGGCAAACAGGCTGGCGTCTTTATTGATGGCAATTTTTTTGACCGCGGAATTATGAGCTTTGATTTTGGTTTCACCGTCCTCGCGGATCAGAGAAATATAGCCTTCATTGTCGCCGACAATCTTGGTTTTGGCCGAAATATGGGCGATGGCATCAATATCGGTATTGCCGTTGCTGACAATATTAATTTGCTCCCCGGTTTTGATATCCCAGGTTCTGACGGTGCCGTCCATTCCGACCGAGGTCAGCGTTAAACTGTCATGCGACCAGTCAAAACTTTCAATGATATTTTCATGACCGACCATCCGGCTAACCAGATTACCGTCCAGATCCGATACCGTCAGCGTACAGTCGTAAGAGCAGGTGGCGATATATTCGCCCGATGGGCTGAAGTCGGCTTTCAGTACATCGTCCTGATGAAAATTGATGACCTTCTGCAACCGCATTTCAGGTAGCTGCCATATGCGGGCGCTATAATCGCTGCTGGCGGAAACCAGCTTCGTACCGCATGGCGAGAACGCACACTGGTTCACCAGGTGGTCGTGCGTCCCCATTGCAATTGCGTTATGCGTCTGTGCATCCCAAAGAATCAGGCGGTTGTCATAACCTGCAGTAGCAACATAACGATTTTTATAAGCAGCGATGCCGCTGATTGGCGCTGTATGAATCATATCCTTATCCTTCATGATTGAGCGAGCCGGAAGCCCATTGCAAAGATTTCACGATCAAAGCGGGGGAACTTGCCGTGACGACGCGCATTGCGCGCCAGGTCGGCAAATCTGGCAAAGCTGCCGCCACGGGCAACCCGATAGGTTTCTGTCGTTTCATTCAGGTGGTCTTTCTGACGCTCCCCACCCGGATAAACGTAATAATCGTCAGCTACGTATTCCTCGACATTCCCCGCCATGTCCATAACGCCGAAGGGGGACTGTCCACCAGGAAACATGCCGACCGGGGTTGTGGTATAAATGCCGGTTTCAACCGTGTTCAGCCGTGAAGCATCAAATACATCGCCCCACGGAAATTCGCGCGGCACGCCCCCCGATGCAGCCAATTCCCACTCGGCTTCGGTAGGCAAACGATAATTTCCCTGCGTTTTCCGGTTCAGCCAGGCAATATATTTTTCAATATCGTCGAGCGTTACGCTGTAAACCGGGTGATTGGCCTTCTCAACCGGAAATTGCCCTAAACGCCACGAACTCGGCAGCCCGGTGTGTTTCGTCTCCAGCAAGAAAGCGCGGTATTCGGCATTGGTAACCGGATATTTGGCGATACTGAAAGGCGCGCAACGCACGCTATGTGCCGGGCATTCTTTATATATCCACTCAGGAAGTACGCCCAGATGCTTATATTGCTCAACAACGCGATCGGCGCGCGCCTTATCAATGCCCATGACAAACTCGGTCGCCGCAATGGCAATCATTGTCGGATTAAACACGTCTATTCGCGGGTCGCCTGATAATGACAACAACAGACCGGCATAATAGCGTTCATACAACGGCTTATCGCTTTCAACAACATCGATCAGCCCCGGTATATCGAAAGCGGCAAAATGAGTCTGACTCAGATTATTTTCAGAAATAGGTGTATCGATGTAGTTATCAGGCAAACCCAGTGCCTCCCGATCTGTCATTTCTGTCTGACAGATGGGTTTTAATTGAATGACCAATCTCACACTCCTTATGATATTGCTGATGAACCAAGTGGTTGATTATTTCTTCAAAAAAGTACTTATATCGGAAAGCTTGATAATTTTTTCGACAAGTTCCTTTTCTGAACCGGAGATAATGGCAAAACCATATCTTGTTGATGAAGATTTCGTTTCGGGAATCAGATCATTCAATTTATAGTCAAATTTCAACAGCAACAGTTTTTCACCGCATCGGCTACGGATCTCATCCAGAAAACTGGTACTGATTAATTCACCGCCGTCCCCGTGAAAATAAATAATTGACGCATTTTTCTGATAATGAATATCTACAGGGAGATGGACCGGTTCTCCCAGCAGGGCATTCATATTTTCTTTAATAATGTCATAGCCCGATGATTCACTGATCAGAACAGGGATTCTGTCTCCCCCCACACGCGTATGTGATTCGATTAAAAACACCTGCTGATCCTGAATTTTAAACTCGGTATGCGAGGCGCCATTCTGGTAACCAGCCAGACTCAGCATTGCGCGGGTAGCGCTATACACATTTTCGGCCTGATGGACTGACAACTCAGCCGGAAATGTGTGGCTTATTTCAAAAAAATAAGGCTGACCGGACGTCACTTTTTCCGTAATGCCAACAGGATAGTGCTGTCCATTACAGGAAATAAACTCCACGCTGTACTCATTACCGCCAACGAAAGTCTCAGCCAGCAAGGGGAAATCTTGAATATTTTCAAGTTCGTTGATGTGACTTATTTTTCTGATATTGTTGCTACCCATTCCATCATGGGGCTTAAGAATAATATCACTGCCGACCTGCTCAATAAAATGAGCGATCTCCTCCCTGGAATTAACCTCTTTCCAGGCGGTGGAGTGATGTGTCAACTTTTCCAATAGCGACCTGAAAGCGAATTTGTTCTTAAAGGCGTGAACCGCCTGAAAATTTAGCCCGTTAACTTCCAGCGCTTCGGCCAGTTTCGCCACTTTCTCCTGATGTACTTCTTTATGAGAATAAATCAGATCAAAACCATATCGCTTACAATGAGAGGAAATAACATCATCCAGTTTGTTGACATGTGATAATTTCATCGCCATCTGACAGCGACTGATGCTTATCTCATTAAAGTCGTCATCATTAAAATAATACAGATACAGTGCGTGCCCCTGATCAACCACCAAATCCACCAGAGCATCCCACCCGCCAATCAATGCGACCTTTTTCATATTATTACTCGCAGTAGAATTTGTTGATTACACTGTTGATTCTGGCGCGTAACAGCGGTTCGTTTGACGCTGCGATGGCAAAGTCGGCAATCGTATCGCCTGTCATATAAGGCGCATGTAATTGATCGCCGATTTGCTTTTTGATCACGCAGAATTTAACCCAGTCATCGCTGAAATCGCTGATATTGGATAAACGGGAAATCGTCATTGGGCGGGGATGAAACTGCAACCAGCCGCCGTATTGCAATGTCGGGTTCGGCGCCAGGCTAATGGCATCGCCAAGCTGAGACTGGGCCATCGCCTTATTAAGATCAACGCCGGATAACTGGTAAATGGTTTCGCTGATAGCGCCGCCGCCGACGCGCTTGGCGACTTCGCCAAACACCACTTCCCCCTCCGGCGTATAGAAATATTCGCTGTGGGTGACGCCATCACGGATATTAAAGGCTGAAATAACCTGTCGGTTCGCCTGATAAATCGCCGTGGATACCTCAGAATTCGACAGCATAATAGCCGCCCGGGGTTTGGCATCGGTAAATTGCATCGGTGAAGACAAGTATTCGAAGCCTACCTGAAACAGAATAACGCCATCGGCAATAACGGTATCGACGTGGAATACGCTGCCTTCGATGTAGGTTTCTATCAGATAAGTATCGAGATCCGTGTCCTGTTGCAGCAGCTCGGCAATGACGGCGCGCAATGCCTTCTCGTCATTTACCCGCCATATCCCGCGCGACCCCATGCCGCTACGGGGTTTCACCACCAGCGATACGCCTTGCGATAAAGCGGCGGCGCATTCCGCATAATCGCAGGCCGGCCACTGTTGGGGCACATTCAACCCATGCGCTTTCGCTATCCCGTGCATTACGGCTTTGTCGCGCACGCCGACAATATCCTGATAACGATCGCCACCACACCCGATAATTTCACGTATTTGGGCCGCAGGTAATAACAGCCGCTCGGAACAGGCAATCACTCGGTGGAAAGGCGTTTTGGCATGCAGTGCGACAGCAAAATTAATCAGCCCGTCATCGTCGTTATCGGTATCCCATACATGTATTTCATCAAAAAAGGCTTTATCAAATTGCGATATTTTTGATGCATTGGTGACGACAACGATAAAGTAGTGAGCACGATCAAAAACCGAGCCCCCTTCTTTCGACAAATACTGCGCCATTCCTCCGCGATCGAGAATCAACAGACGTTTTTTCATGACACCCTCGTCAATTCAAATCCATGCAAAGATTATTCGAAAACCCGCGTGCTCTACTGTCCGCATACGCCGTCAAGAGGCGCCGGTGTCCACCTTCGACCATTCGTAATCGTTGGTGCCGGAAGGAAAGACCGTCACAACACATTCATCCGCGGATAATTCACGCGCCAGTAGTGTGGCCGCCAGCCAGTTCGCACCCGAAGAGGAGCCGACCTTTAATCCGGTCAGGGCATAAATCTGTTTTACGGCGTCGATGGATTGCTCGAAACTGTAATGAAAATGCCCCGTTACCACCGGTTCGTTTTCTCTGACAAAACGTTGTTTAATACCGTAGCCGACACCGCCGGAGCCGAGATATTTCGGCAAGCCGTTGGGTTCGCTGAAACTACCGTAAGGCAATTCCGATGGCGTAATACCGTATATTTCGCACTCCGGCCAGGTTTGTTTTAGCCCCAGCCCGGTGCCAATCAGCGTTCCGGCCGTTCCCATCGAGGCGCACCAGGCACTCACGTTTTGTACGCCGTGCCGACGTAATTGTTCGGTAATTTCAGCCGCGGTCTGAAGCCGATGAAATTCAGGGTTTGCCTGATTTTCATGCTGATAAAGAAAAGTGAGAGACGGATTTTTTTCAGCCAGCGCTTTGGCTTCTTCAATCACCTGATAAAACCCTGCTTTCGCCGGAACTTTAACCAGCGTCGCGCCGCAGTTTATCATTTGCTGTTGAAGGGAATCGGGGGTCTTATCCAGTAATACCAGCGTCAGTTTAATACCCATTTGCTGGCAAATTTTCGCCAGACAAACGCCTAATGTTCCCCCGGTATATTCAATGATATGTGTCTCTTTTAGTTCCGCATCCGATTTTTCAGCGACAACGCGGGACATCATTGCATATACCGTGCGGGCTTTTATTGTCTCGGAATAATTCTGGTTTTCGAGTTTTACAAAAACCTTTCCCCCTTGCTGAAAACGCGATGGGATCTGAATCAGCTCGGTACGTGTGACCAAAGACTTAAAGCTATTCAGAATATCAACGGCTTTTGCCTTGAAACTTCCTTGTTCGCTCACGGTATTATTCCTTAATCTAAGGTTACGTTAATATGCAAGGCGCAGTTCATCAAAGGCAGCCTGACAGCGTGATTGCACGCCCGGCTCAGTCAATTCTGTTCGCCCATCCAGTTGAGTAAAATCCGGGCCGCCAGAAGCAATATGTTCAATAAGGCAATTAGCACCCAATGCTCTGACCACGGCTCGAATCGCATCACATGTCTGGGTGCTGCTTCTTATACCGCCGCCCGTGCTTGCCACTATTACCGACTTTCCTGAAAAGATACCTTTTTGCAAGTGGTCCAACGCATTCTTGAATGCGCCGCTAATCGTGCCGTGATACGTTGGGCAAGCCATGAATATCACGTCTGATTTCTGAATTTCCCCGACAAAGCGTCGAACATTTTCATTGGGGTGATGTTCTATCTCACAACCATAAACCTCGGGATCCATAAAAGGTAAAGGGTTATCCCGAAGTGACCAGTAGGCCTGCCTGGCGTCATTTCCCAGCAATGAAGAAAAATAACGAATAATGGCATCGGTCTGCGAGTCATCTCTTAAACTTCCATTAAAAAATAATATGTTCATAGCGATCAAATTGATAAAGTGTGATGTGTGTGTTCTTTTTTGGCTTTCAGATAATCCAGGTTATTTTCATTCGAGTGACAACCGGTGTTTTTCATCTCAACAACCGTGATGCCATAGGCGCGAAGCTGCTTTGCTTTATCCGGATTATTAGTAATCAAGCTGATACTGGTAACATTTAACGCCTTGAGCATTTGTGCAGCTGATTCATAATTTCGCAAATCATCCGGAAATCCCAACTCGTTATTTGCTTCATAGGTATTCATGCCTTTTCGCTGCAGCTCATAGGCTTTCAGTTTATTAATCAAACCAATGCCGCGCCCTTCCTGACGTAAATACAGCAGAACGCCGCCGGAGGCAGACAATGATTTTAGCGACTCATGCAATTGTGGACCGCAATCGCAGCGTAATGAACCGAATACATCGCCCGTCAAACATTCGGAATGCATTCTGACCAAAACATGACTTTTATTTTCAACATCACCGAAAACGATAGCGATATGTTCCTTTCCGTCCACCAGATTTTCAAATCCATAAAACTGGGCGCCGTTATCCGACCAATCCCCAATGGTAATAGGAATCTGAACTTTACTGGCGACCAAAACTTCATGTGCTGCCTGATGACTATCACTCATGATCGACGTCCTTGTTTGTTACACATCCTGATTAAAAGGGGATGACAAGAATCAACGCATGGAAAGCGTGCTTCCGTAGAACTTAAAAAATGTTTTAAAAAATAAAATGTTAAACGTGCCGGATTAAAAATCGGGTAACACGATCAATAAACAAAAAACAAACATTTCGTTAACCAAAATTAGCTTCGCGTATTTTTGTTGTCAAATAGAAAAAATATAAAAGATTAATAAGAACGTTTATGAAATATGAATATTTATTTATTTCAACAAGATATGAGTTTATAGAATAGGGTTTCACGACAAAGAATAAAATAATTAAGAATTATCTCAATCCATTTGTTTGCGTATATTCATTGTAAAAAATAAATATACCATGTGTTATTAATTTGATTTGATCTATTTTACTTAAAATAAATTCATATCCATCTATTTCCAAACCTGAATGGTGCCAATAAAAAAGCCCCCGCTCTGGAGCACAGGGCAGGGGCTAACTCAGATGGAGTCCTTACAGATCCCTGACACAAAAAAGCCAACATCAACTATCGAAACTTTAGGTTTCCATTGATGCTGGCTATTTTAATTTTTACGACGGAAAAAACCTTACTCCACCGTCACCGATTTCGCCAGGTTACGCGGCTGGTCCACGTCGGTGCCTTTGATCAGCGCCACGTGATAAGACAGCAGTTGCAACGGCACGGTGTAGAAGATCGGCGCAATCACCTCTTCCACGTGCGGCAGCTGGATGATCTTCATCATGTCGCTATCGGAGGTGAAGCCGGCCTGTTCGTCGGCAAACACGTAGAGTTCACCGCCGCGGGCGCGGACTTCTTCGATGTTGGATTTCAATTTTTCCAGCAGGTCGTTGTTGGGCGCCACCACCACCACCGGCATATCCGCGTCGATCAGCGCCAGCGGGCCGTGTTTCAGTTCACCCGCCGCATAGGCTTCCGCATGGATATAGGAGATTTCCTTGAGCTTGAGCGCCCCTTCCATCGCGATCGGGTACTGGTCGCCGCGACCGAGGAACAAGGCGTGGTGCTTGTCGGAGAAGCCTTCCGCCAGCGATTCGATCAGCTTGTCCTGCGACAACATCTGTTCGATACGCGCCGGCAGCGCCTGCAAAGCGTGCACGATATCGTGTTCGATACGGGCATCCATACCGCGCAGACGACCGATACGCGCCACCAGCATCAGCAACACCGTCAATTGGGTGGTGAACGCCTTGGTGGACGCCACGCCGATTTCCGTACCGGCGCGGGTCATCAGCGCCAGATCCGATTCACGCACCAGCGACGACCCCGCCACGTTGCAAATCGCCAGCGAACCCAGATACCCCAGCTCTTTCGACAAACGCAAAGCCGCCAGCGTATCGGCGGTTTCGCCGGACTGGGACAGGGTGATCATCAGGCTGTTGGCGCGCAGCGCCGGTTTGCGATAGCGAAATTCCGAGGCGATTTCCACGTCGCACGGAATCCCCGCCAGCGACTCGAACCAGTAGCGCGACACCATGCCGGAGTTGTAAGAGGTACCGCAGGCGATGATCTGGATATGCTGGACTTTTGCCAGCAACGCATCGGCTTGCGGACCCAGTTCGGACAGGTTGATCTCGCCGTGGCTGAAACGCCCTTCCAGGGTGTTTTTGATCGCCAGCGGCTGTTCGTAGATCTCTTTCTGCATGTAGTGACGGTACGCGCCTTTGTCGCCGGCGTCGTACTGTACTTTCGATTCAATCTCGTCGCGATTAACGTCCTGCCCCTGGCGATTAACGATACGCACCGTACGACGGGTAACTTCGGCGATATCGCCCTCTTCCAGAAAGATGAAGCGACGGGTTACCGGCAGCAGGGCCAGTTGGTCGGAGGCAATGAAGTTTTCACCCACGCCGCGGCCAATCACCAGCGGACTGCCGGAGCGCGCGGCGACCAGCACGTTAGGGTCGCGGCTATCCAACAGCACCATGCCGTATGCACCGCGCAGCTGCGGAATAACGCGCTGCACGACGTCCAGCAGCGAACCGCCGTTCTGCTGCTGTTCCCAGTGCACCAGATGCGCCACCACTTCGGTATCGGTTTCGGAAACAAAACGATAACCACGGGATACCAGCAGCTCGCGCAGCGGCTCGTGGTTCTCAATGATGCCATTGTGCACCACGATAATGTGTTCTGACACATGCGGGTGCGCATTCTGCTCGGACGGCTCGCCGTGAGTCGCCCAGCGGGTGTGAGCGATACCGGTTCCGCCCACCAGCGGCTGTTCTTCCGCCGCCTGTGCCAGCACCTGCACCTTGCCCAAACGGCGCAGACGGGACACCTGTCCTTCGCCATTCACCACCGCCAGACCGGCAGAGTCATAACCACGGTACTCGAGGCGGCGTAGCCCCTCCAGCAGGATCTCAGCAATATCTCGTTGCGCAACAGCGCCTACAATTCCACACATCGGTTGTATTCCTGTAAAAGTGACATATTGTGTCACCACGATGTCTTTAGACCTGATTGTTCCGGTTTATTCCGGGTTCCCCGAGCCTTGTAGAGAATGGGGATTATTATGTTTTGGCCTGCGCTCGCCAGCGTAACGCAGGCCAAAACCGTCTTATCTCAAGACGCATTCAGCCCCCCGAATCCTGTTTCCTACACGCGCCAGCGTGGATCGCAGCATCCGGGGGGATAAGACTATTTTTTCTTCACCGGGCGTTTCCAGCCGGTGATATGGGTTTGTTTAACGCGGCTGATGACCAGTTCGTTTTCACCGACATTGCGGGTGACCGTGGTGCCGGCCCCAATGGTAGCGCCGTTGGCTACCTTGACGGGTGCTACCAACTGGCTGTCCGAACCGACAAACACATCGTCACCGATCACCGTCTGGTGCTTGTTGGCGCCATCGTAGTTACAGGTAATAACGCCCGCGCCGATGTTCACGCCGGCGCCGATATCCGCGTCGCCGAGGTAGGTCAGATGACCGGCTTTCGATCCTTTGCCGAGCCGCGCTTTTTTCAGTTCGACGAAGTTGCCTACGTGCGCGTCCTCTTCCAACACCGCGCCGGGTCGCAGACGGGCGAAGGGGCCGACGGTGCAGCGCGCTTCCAGCGCCGCGTTTTCCACCACGGTGTAAGGGCTGAGTTCGCAATCGTCGCCGATCACGCTATTTTTGATCACGCAGCCCGCGCCGATTTTAACCCGATGACCCAGCGTCACCCGGCCTTCCAGAATGACATTGGCATCGATCGTCACATCACGCCCGTGCGTCAGTTCGCCACGCAGGTCGAAACGGACCGGGTCCAGCAGCATGACGCCAGCCAGCAGCAGTTGCTCGGCCTGCTCGCGCTGGTAAGTGCGCTCCAGCGTCGCCAGTTGCAGGCGGTTGTTGATGCCTTCCACTTCGCTCAGCCGCGACGGCTGCACCGCCACCACGCGCTGGCCTTCCTGCGACGCCATGGCGATGATATCGGTAAGATAATATTCGCCCTGCACATTGTGATTATTGAGCTGGCTTAACCAACGCTTCAAATCGCGGCCGCCCGCCACCAGAATGCCGGTGTTGATTTCGGCGATCGCACGCTGCTGTTCAGTGGCGTCCTTATGCTCCACGATCCCCACCACCTCGCCGTTGTCCCGCACAATGCGGCCATAGCCGCTGGGGTCGGCCGGATTGACGGTCAGCAGGCCAATCCCGCCTTGCGGTTTGGCCGCCACCAGACGTTGCAGCGTTTCAGAGGAGATCAGCGGCACATCGCCGTACAGAATCAGGATGTCTTCGTTATCGTCAAAACCGTCGGCCGCCTGCTGCACCGCGTGACCGGTTCCCAATTGTTCGGCCTGCAATACCCAGTTCAGCGACGTTTCCGTCAGCGTTTCCCGGATCAGATCCGCGCCATGCCCGTAAACCAGATGAATGCGCCGGGCGCCGACTGCCATCGCGGCATCAATCACATGCTGAACAATCGGTTTACCCGCCAGAGGGTGGAGAACTTTGGGAAGATCGGAATACATGCGGGTTCCCTTGCCGGCGGCGAGGATAACCACACTCATTGCACTGTTTGACATAGGCATCCTGACTAAAAACTGAATGGTGTCCTACTGAAGGCGGACGAACGAAAGTAAACCCGTTATCGCGCCGGATTATTACATATTTTTCAGCGAAAAATACGTCTTAGAACCTACTCCAGGCTGAAAAAAAATAGTAATCAGTGAAAAGAAATCATAAATCAGAGTTTACCCAACCCGGCAGGGTTTGGGTAATGGGAAACGCGCTGCCCGCCGGTTTTCTTAATCCGGCGCACAAACACCGCCCTTCGGTAGCAACCGAACCGGCGTTTCAGAAAACCGAGAGCGGTATAACAAAACAAAACTAATTGTTTCATCAGGTGAATTTTACCGTTCAGTTTGTGAAGCAGACAAAAGAAACAGCGTTTCATTTTTTGACATAATACGTCGATCAATAACAAATAATGATGGGGAAAACATGAAATACGCTGCTTCGGGGCTTCTCTCTGTCGCCCTAAATTCTTTTTTGCTTCTGGGTTCCAATACCGCATTTGCCGCCACTCAGGATACCGCGCCAGTCTGGCACAGCATCGCGTTCGGTCAGTCCACGGATGTGAACTTCGCGACCAACGTCCTGCCGGACAAGGTCGGCGTCAACGATGTCACTATCAATGGCAAAAAACTGACGGCAAATGACAAGGTCGATCTCTCCGCGCCGATCACGATCGAAAGCCGGGGAGGAAAAATCGCCAATACGCATGACGGTTTGACCTTCTTCTACACCCAGTTGCCCGCCAACGTGAATTTCACGCTGCAATCCGAGGTGACGGTCGATCAGTTCGGCCCGGAAAGCGACGCCAAACCCAACGCCCAGGAAGGCGCCGGTCTGCTGGTGCGCGATATTCTCGGCGTGCCGCGTCAGGAGCCATTGAAAGAAGGGTACGAAGAGTTTCCGGCGGCATCGAACATGGTGATGAACGCCATCATGACGCAGGATAAGAAGTCGAAAACCGAAGTGAAGATGCAGCTCATCAGCCGCGATGGCGTTACGCAACCCTGGGGTAATACCAACGCGCAGATCACCCGCACCAGCTACCAGGAAAAAATCAATCTGGAACAGACGCCGACTTTCCGTCTGAAACTGGAACGCACCGACGACGGGTTCATCACCTCTTATGCGCCCAAGGGCAGTGACCAGTGGGTCAGCAAGACGGTAAAAGGTGCGGATTTAGTCACTCATCAGGACAAGGATCACTACTATGTAGGGTTCTTCGCCTCCCGTAATGCGAAGATCACCATCAGCAACGCCAGTCTGACCACCAGCCCGGCCCACACCAAACCTTCCGCCCCATTCAAAGCGGAAACCAACGCACCGCTGTTGCAGGTAGCGTCTTCACCGCTTTCCGCCAGCGATACCTACCCGGTACAGGCGCGGGTCAATTACAGCGGCACCATTGAAGTGTTCCAGAACGGCAAATCGCTCGGCAAACCGCAACAGATTCGCGCCGGCGATTATTTTTCGCTTACCGCGAAGCTGACGCAGCCCAAGTCGGATTTCAAACTGGTTTATGTGCCGGGTGAAGGCGAAGACAAAACGGCGAAAGAAACCTCGTTCAGCGTGGAAAAAATCAAGCTGGCCGATGCCAAAAAGTTGTATGTTTCTCCGGAAGGCAAAGCCGACAACAACGGCAGCAAGGATGCGCCGCTGGATATCAAAACGGCCATCAACGCCCTGCAGGCCGGCGGCACGCTGTGGCTGATGGACGGCGATTACAGCGCCACCGTGATTCCGGTTAGCGCCAGCGGCAACGCCAACGGCATTAAAACGCTGATGCCAGTCGGCAAAAAAGCGGTATTCCACGGCCTGCAGCTCAACGCCAGCTACTGGAAAGTCAAAGGGATTGAAATCACGGAAAAAAGCTTCCGTATTGAAGGCAGCTACAACCAGATTGAACGCGTGCTGGCGCACCACTGTGACAACACCGGTATTCAGGTGTCCTCCAACGACAGCGTGGGCCGTCCGCTGTGGGCCAGCCATAACCTGATTCTGAACTCGGAATCGCATAGCAATCAGGATCCCAGCAAAAAAGACGCCGACGGTTTCGCCGTGAAAATGCGCGTCGGCGAGGGTAACGTGATTCGCGGCGCGTTCTCCCACGACAACGTTGACGACGGCTTCGACCTGTTCAACAAAATTGAAGACGGCCCGAACGGGGTTGTGGTGATCGAGAATTCCATTTCGGTCAACAACACCAGCAACGGCTTTAAACTGGGGGGCGAAGGCCAGCCAGTGGCCCATCAGGTGAAAAATAGCATCGCTATCGGCAACCACATGGACGGGTTCAGCGACAACTTCAACCCAGGCGCGCTGCAAGTTTCCAACAACATTGCGCTGGATAACGTTCGCTTCAACTTTATCTTCCGCCCAAGCCCTTATTATGGCCCGGAAAAACAAGGGATTTTCAAAAACAACGTGTCACTGCGTACTCAACCCGGCAAGTATGACGATGCCGTGGTGGGCCGGGTGGACGCCAGCAACTACTTCATCAAGAATAACCGTTCGGTCAACAGTCAGGGCAAGGAAATCACGACGGCGAACTACAAATCCGTTACGGTGCCGGCGGTGTTCAGCCGCGATGAAAAAGGCAATCTGCAACTGGGCGATTTTCTGAAGAAGAAATAACCGACATAAACCAGAGGGCGCCGAAACCGGCGCCCGTCAACACCAGCCTGACAGGGCGTCGGGCATAAAAAAAGCCAGCTAAATCAGCTGGCTTTTTTACATCTGCATGATGGTTAAATCTGCATCTGTTACATCGCTTTTTTGGTCAGCTCGATGACGCGCAGCTTGGCAATGGCTTTTGCCAGGTCGGCAGAAGCCTGAGCATAATCCACATCACCGTGTGAATTGCGGATATGCTCTTCCGCTTTGCGCTTCGCTTCCAGCGCACGCGCTTCATCAAGATCCTGCCCACGAATGGCGGTATCGGACAGCACGGTCACCATGTTCGGTTGTACCTCAAGGATACCGCCGGACAGGTAGATATACTCTTCTTCGCCGTGCTGTTTAACAATGCGCACCATACCAGGCTTAATGGCCGTGAGCAGGGGGGCGTGGCCAGGATAGATTCCCAGTTCGCCTTCGCTACCGGTCACCTGGATTTTCTGCACCAGACCGGAAAACATTGCCTGTTCCGCACTAACGACATCCAGATGGTAAGTCATAGCAGCCATATCACCCTCCTATCAAGGCGTTACAGTTTCTTGGCTTTTTCCACTACTTCGTCAATGGAACCAACCATGTAGAACGCCTGTTCCGGCAGGTGGTCGTATTCGCCTTCCATAATGCCTTTGAAGCCACGGATGGTGTCTTTCAGCGTTACGTATTTACCCGGAGAACCGGTGAAGACTTCAGCTACGAAGAACGGCTGGGACAGGAAGCGCTGGATTTTACGCGCACGGGATACCACCAGCTTGTCTTCTTCAGACAGCTCGTCCATACCCAGAATCGCGATGATGTCCTTCAGTTCCTGGTAACGCTGCAGAATGGACTGCACGCCACGCGCCACATCGTAGTGCTCCTGACCCACAATCATCGGGTCCAGCTGACGGCTGGTGGAATCCAGCGGGTCAACGGCCGGGTAGATACCCAGAGACGCGATCTGACGGCTCAGCGTTACCGTAGAGTCCAGGTGCGCAAAGGTGGTCGCCGGAGACGGGTCAGTCAAGTCATCCGCAGGCACGTAAACGGCCTGGATTGAGGTGATTGAACCGGTCTTGGTGGAGGTAATACGCTCCTGCAGCACACCCATCTCTTCCGCCAGCGTCGGCTGGTAGCCTACTGCGGACGGCATACGACCCAGCAGCGCGGATACTTCGGTCCCCGCCAGGGTGTAACGGTAGATGTTGTCCACGAACAACAGAACGTCACGGCCTTCGTCACGGAATTTTTCCGCCATGGTCAGACCGGTCAGCGCCACGCGCAGACGGCTGCCTGGCGGCTCGTTCATCTGGCCATACACCAGCGATACTTTGTCGATAACGTTGGAGTCGGTCATTTCGTGGTAGAAGTCGTTACCTTCACGGGTACGCTCGCCCACGCCTGCAAACACGGAGTAACCGGAGTGCTCGATCGCGATGTTACGGATCAGCTCCATCATGTTTACGGTTTTACCTACGCCCGCACCACCGAACAGACCGACTTTACCGCCCTTCGCGAACGGACAGATCAGGTCGATAACCTTGATGCCGGTTTCCAGCAGTTCCTGGGAGTTGGACAGCTCTTCATACGTCGGCGCCGCGCGGTGAATCGCCCAACGCTCTTCTTCGCCAATCGGCCCTTTCATGTCGACCGGTTCACCCAGTACGTTCATGATACGGCCCAGCGTAGCCTTACCAACCGGTACTTCGATCGGATGCGCCAGGTTAGCGACTTTCAGACCACGACGCAGACCGTCCGAAGAACCCATTGCAATACAACGAACCAGGCCGCCGCCCAGCTGCTGCTGTACTTCCAGCACCAGCCTCTCAGCCCCGTTCTCTACCTCAAGGGCGTCGTACACATTCGGTACGGCATCCTGAGGGAACTCGACGTCCACCACGGCGCCGATTACCTGGATAATCTTTCCAGTAGCCATCTTGAATCCTCTACGTAATTCGACAATACGTAATTCGTAAAACCTGATTTAAACCGCGGAGGCTCCCGATACGATTTCGGTGAGTTCCTGAGTGATGCTTGCCTGACGAGCCTTGTTGTAAACCAACTGCAGCTCTTTAATCAGGTTGCCGCCGTTATCCGTTGCGGCCTTCATCGCTACCATTCGCGCGGCCTGTTCACTGGCCAGGTTTTCTACGACGCCCTGATAAACCTGAGACTCCACATAGCGGCGCAACAGGGTATCCAGTAGCGACTTAGGATCGGGTTCATACAGGTAATCCCAGGATTTCTTCGTCAGCTCGCCTTCTTCTGCCGGAGGCAATGGCAGCAGCTGAACAACTTGTGGAACCTGAGACATGGTATTGATGAACTTGTTGCTCACCACGTACAGTTTATCCAGACGACCTTCGTCGTAGGCCTGCAGCATGACTTTCACCGGCCCGATCAGTTCGGACAGCGAAGGGTTATCCCCCATGCCGGTAACCTGAGCAACAATGTTTGCGCCCACTGAACCGAAGAAAGAAACGCCTTTGGAACCAATCATCGCCAAATCGATCTCGGCGCCTTTTTCATTCCAGGCTTTCATGTCACCCAGCAGCTTCTTGAACAGGTTGATGTTCAGGCCGCCACACAGGCCACGGTCGGTAGACACCACCAGATACCCGACACGCTTAACTTCACGCTCTTCCAGGTACGGGTGTTTATATTCCAGATTCCCTAACGCAAGGTGACCAATCACTTTACGTGTGGTTTCCGCATAAGGACGGCTGGCCGCCATACGATCCTGCGATTTACGCATTTTGGAAGCGGCGACCATTTCCATCGCTTTGGTGATCTTCTGCGTATTCTGGACGCTTCCGATCTTACTACGTATCTCTTTTGCGCCGGCCATCTTAGCTTCTCCTCAATGCCTAGCGGCCTGCCATTAAGGCAGGCCACGGGGCGTTACCAGGACTGGGTTGCCTTAAAGGTATCGAGGATGCTTTTGAATTTACCCTCGATCTCATCGTTATAAGCGCCAGTCTGGTCGATCTGCTGCAGAAGCTCGCCGTGCTCACGGCTGGCATAGGCCAGCAGTGCGGCTTCGAAACTGCCGACTTTCGCCAGTTCAACGTCTTCCAGGTAACCGCGTTCCGCCGCGAACAGCACCAGAGACTGCTGCGCAACGGACATCGGCGCATACTGTTTCTGTTTCAGCAGCTCGGTCACTTTCTGACCGTGGCTCAGCTGTTTACGGGTCGCGTCGTCCAGATCGGAAGCAAACTGGGAGAACGCCGCCAGTTCGCGGTACTGCGCCAGCGCGGTACGGATACCACCGGACAGTTTCTTCATGATCTTGGTCTGCGCGGCGCCGCCCACACGGGATACGGAGATCCCCGGGTTAACCGCCGGACGAATACCGGAGTTGAACAGGTTGGATTCCAGGAAGATCTGACCGTCGGTAATCGAGATAACGTTGGTCGGAACGAACGCGGAAACGTCGCCAGCCTGCGTTTCGATGATCGGCAGTGCGGTCAGAGAACCGGTCTTCCCTTTCACTTCCCCTTTGGTAAAGGCTTCTACGTACTCGGCGTTAACACGCGCGGCACGCTCCAGCAGACGGGAGTGCAGGTAAAACACGTCGCCCGGATAGGCTTCACGACCTGGCGGACGACGCAGCAGCAGGGAAATTTGACGATAAGCGACAGCCTGCTTGGACAGATCATCATAAATGATCAGCGCGTCTTCACCGCGATCGCGGAAGTATTCGCCCATGGCGCAACCGGCATACGGCGCCAGGTATTGCAGCGCAGCAGACTCAGACGCCGTTGCCACCACCACGATGGTGTTGGACAGCGCGCCATGCTCTTCCAGTTTACGCACCACGTTGGAAATCGTGGAGGCTTTCTGGCCGATAGCGACATAAATACATTTGATGCCGGAATCGCGCTGGTTGATGATCGCGTCAATCGCCAGTGCGGTTTTACCGGTCTGACGGTCGCCGATGACCAGTTCACGCTGACCACGGCCGATCGGAATCATGGCGTCAACGGACTTGTAACCGGTCTGCACCGGCTGATCAACGGACTGACGGTCGATAACGCCCGGCGCGATAGCTTCTACAGGAGAAAACCCATCGTGCTCCAGCGGACCTTTACCGTCGATCGGCGCACCCAGCGTATTCACTACGCGGCCCAGCAGGCCACGGCCAACCGGCACTTCCAGAATACGGCCGGTGCATTTGACTTTCATGCCTTCGGCCAGGTCCGCGTACGGACCCATCACTACCGCACCAACGGAGTCGCGCTCCAGGTTCAGTGCGATCGCGTAACGGTTGCCCGGCAGGGAAATCATTTCGCCCTGCATAACATCGGCCAGGCCGTGTACGCGAATGATCCCGTCACTAACGGAAACAATCGTACCTTCGTTGTGAGCTTCGCTCACGACGTTGAACTGAGCAATCCGCTGCTTGATCAGTTCACTGATTTCGGTGGAATTCAGTTGCATGCTCCAGTCCCCTTAAGACTGCAAGACGTCTGCCAGACGTTCAAGACGACCACGAATACTGCCGTCTATCACCATATCGCCCGCGCGGATCACCACGCCGGCCATAACAGACTTATCAATTTTGCAATTCAGCTTCACTTTACGTGACAGACGTTGTTCCATCGCAGCGGTTATCCCGGATAACTGCTGCTCGCTCAACGTGGCGGCGGAAATAACCTCGACATCCACGGTCGATTCCAGCTCCGCACGCAATTGAACAAACTGTTCCAGCACTTCAGGCAGCACCGGCAAACGTCCGTTTTCAGCCATCACCCGGATCAGGTTCTGGCCC
Organism: Dickeya dadantii NCPPB 898; assembly: GCF_000406145.1. NCBI lineage: Bacteria > Pseudomonadati > Pseudomonadota > Gammaproteobacteria > Enterobacterales > Pectobacteriaceae > Dickeya > Dickeya dadantii. The sequence continues at coordinate 4,823,635 of NZ_CM001976.1, forward strand.
GCTTCATCCAGTTGATCACCACACACGGTAATGAACGTTTGCGCCATGGTCTGAGGAGCGATAGCTCCGGCCAGCATCCCGGCGATATGTTCGTTACGCGCGACTTCAGCGGCAAACGCCAGCATCTGCTGCCAGCGATCCAACGCCTGGTTTTCAACGGCAAAGTCAAAAGCTGCTTTGGCGTAGGGGCGAGCTACCGTGACAAATTCAGACATCAGCCCCTCCCTCCTTACAGTTCAGCGACCAGTTTATCAACGATGTCGCTGTTGGCAGCTTCATCCACGGAACGTTCAATAATTTTCTCGGCACCGGCAATCGCCAGAATGGCAACCTGCTTACGCAACTCTTCACGGGCACGTTTGCGTTCGGCTTCGATTTCAGCCTGCGCCTGCGCCACGATTTTGTTGCGTTCCGCTTCCGCTTCCGCTTTGGCTTCGTCCAGAATCTGAGCACGCTGTTTGCTTGCCTGCTCGATGATCACCTGAGCTTCCGCTTTGGCTTTCTTCAGTTGGTCGGTCGCATTGGCCTGCGCTAAGTTCAGATCTTTTTTGGCACGTTCGGCAGAAGCAAGACCGTCAGCAATTTCTTTCTGACGCTTTTCAATGGCAGCCATAATCGGCGGCCATACATACTTCATGCAGAACCAGACAAACAGGACGAACGCAATGGCCTGGCCGAGGATTGTTGCGTTAAGATTCACAGCACAATGCCTCTTTCATGAGTTAAATGAGTCGATGTCTTTTTACCTGGCAAGCTCACGCTTGCTTAGGCCACTGCGAACATCACGTACAGACCCAGACCTACCGCGATCATCGGGATAGCATCCACCAGACCCATAACGATAAAGAACTGTGTACGCAGCAGCGGGATCAGGTCAGGCTGGCGGGCAGCACCTTCCAAAAATTTACCACCCAGAATGCCGATACCGATTGCAGCACCGATTGCCGCCAGGCCCATCATCACAGCGGCAGCCATGTACAGCAGATCCATACTCAGGTTTTCCATGACAGTCTCCAGTTTGTTTCAGTTAAAACGTTTGTAGTGTTGTGAAAAATCAATGCTCTTCAGATGCCATCGAAAGATAAACAACCGTCAGAACCATGAAGATAAAAGCCTGCAGCGTAATAATCAGAATGTGGAAAATGGCCCAGGGCACATTCAGAATCCACTGTGACCACCACGGCAACAGACCGGCAATCAGGATGAAGATCAACTCACCCGCATACATGTTGCCAAACAGTCGCAAGCCGAGAGAAACCGGTTTGGACAGCAGGCTGACCCCTTCAAGAATCAGGTTGATGGGAATAAAAACAGGATGATTGAACGGTTGCATGGTCAGTTCTTTAACGAACCCGCCCACGCCTTTCATCTTGATGCTGTAGAACAGAATCAGGATGAACACGCCCAGCGCCATGGACAGCGTGACGTTCACGTCGGCGGAAGGCACCACACGCAGGTAAGCATGCGCAGGATCATGACCAAGAGCGCTATAGATATGCGCCCAGATTTGCGGCAGCAAATCGATAGGCAACAGATCCATCAGGTTCATCAGGAAGACCCAGACGAAAACAGTCAGCGCCAGTGGTGCGATCAGCTTGCTTTTTCCATGGAACATGTCGCGCACGCTGCCATCGACAAAGCCCACCACCAGTTCGACCGCCGTTTGCAGTTTACCCGGAACGCCGCTGGTCGCGGTCTTGGCAACCTTGCGGAAGACGGCCAGAAAGAGTACGCCGAGAACCACGGAGAAAAACATCGAGTCGACGTTAATCGACCAGAATCCCGAGCCCACCTGCAAATGGGTCAGGTGGTGACCGATATACTCTTGCGGAGTAGATGCAGACATGATGTCTCTTACCCTTTTGTTGTTAACTACGGTAACGGTTAATTACAGCCGGTGCCACGATCTGCGTGATCAGCACCACTAAGTACGTCAGGCCAAGCGGAAAAAATGCCGCATGAAACACACCCAACGCCACCACCAACAGCACGATGGTGAAGAGCATTTTCAGCGCTTCCCCAACGGCAAACGACCAGGCTACCCGACCTTCCGGTGGCTTGTCCGTCTGATGCCGCACGGCAAACAGTATGAACACCATGTTTGGCAACCAGGCTGCCAGCCCCCCAGCCAGTGCGGAAACGCCCGCTTTAATGCCACCGACGCAGAACGCCGCGCTGACAACAAGAATCACCGTTAGCTGCAACAACAGTGACAACCGGGCTATTTTCCCACTGTAAAGGGATACAGACATGGCGATTCTCCGTACCTTTTCAGAGGTATGCTGAATGACCGTATAAAACTGCCTTTGCAGTACCGAGTCAAGCAGCGAAAAACGAGCAAATTATACGGGTCATCCATGCGAATTCAATCGATAAGTAGCAAAAAGGTGAACGATTATTTAAATTTATTTCCGAAGCCTTATTTTCACCAACTATCCCCGAAGTCCATTTTGGAGACCTGGCGCCTCTGGTGCCGACAATATGTGATATTTCTCACATAAAATTGAACTGATGCTTTTATATCTGAATTGATTTTTTTTTGTCTTTAGCAAAAAAAGCCATTTATCTTTTTTAATTTCAATAATTTAAAAAAGAACATTCACAAAACAGCACGAATACAGCCTCAAAACCATCTGTTGACAAGCAGGATATTTTTTTCTCATGTTTTTAACACAGTTTTGCCATCAAAACGCTTTAGAATCATGAAAGCATTCTACCGCCAGATCGATTTTCAGCCTCCTCGATAAAAGGCTATACAGCAGAGTTGTAAAATTTCGGTGAATGCAGAAGGTTACTCAGGTCATTATTTCATTTTTAGCTATCAGCCTGAGAATTTTACAACTATTCATGATTTTTTTGATAAATGACAAAATCAGTTGGGCTTAAGCACCACCAAATGCCGCTCCCCTTCCAGTCCGGGAACCGACAATGGAACTACTTTCTCGACCGTCACGCCCTGCGGCAGTAATCCCATCTCGTCATGCGGCACAATGCCTTTCAGAGCGTAAAAGCGCCCGTGCTGGCGCGACGGCAAGTGATGGCACCAATTCACCATATCCTGCAGCGACGCGAACGCCCGGCTGATCACGCCGTCAAACGGCGGCTGTGCCGGAAAATCTTCCACCCGGCTCTGCACGGGTTCGATGTTGCCCAGGTTCAGCTCATGCTGAACCTGACGCAGGAAACGAACCCGTTTTCCCAGGCTATCCAGCAGGACAAAATGCGCATCCGGACGGGCGATAGCCAACGGTACGCCGGGCAGGCCGGGGCCGGTGCCGACATCGATAAAACGGCTTCCAGCCAGATGCGGCTCAACCACCAGACTGTCCATGATATGGCGGACCAGCATCTGCTCCGGTTCGCGTACCGATGTCAGGTTATAGGCTTTGTTCCACTTGTGGAGTAATGCCACATACTGAAGCAACTGGTCTTTCTGCCGATCGGTCAGCGCTATTCCGGCGCGCTGTAGCAGACTGTTGAGTGTATCGAGCACGAATGAATCCTGATTGTCGGTTAATGCAACATGGCCGCGAAAAGCGGCCATGCGTCAACGTAAGCGGTAGCGTTTCTCAGGCGCTGCGGCGCAGCATACCCTGTTTTTTCAGCCAGACCAGCAGAATCGAAATGGCGGCGGGCGTGACGCCGGAAATACGCGATGCCTGACCAATCGATCCCGGTTTGTGATCGTTGAGCTTGGCGATCACCTCGTTTGACAAACCAGTCACCTGACGGTAATCCAGATCCGCCGGCAGCAAGGTGTTTTCATTACGCAGTTGCTTTTCGATCTCATCCTGCTGGCGGGCGATATAGCCTTCGTATTTGACCTGAATTTCCACTTGTTCGGCCGCCTCGGCGTCACTCAACGCTGGCGCGAACATCGCTAAACCGGTCAGCTGCGCGTAATCCATTTCCGGGCGTCTTAACAGTTCTTCGCCATTGGCCTCGCGCGATAACGGCGATTTCAGCAGGCTGTTGATCTGCTCTACGCCTTCAGTCTGTGGGTGGACCAGCACGTCACGCAGACGCTGGCGCTCTTTCTCGATATTTTCCAGCTTCTCGTTGAAACGCGCCCAGCGTTCGTCATCCACCATGCCCAGCTCGCGACCCATCGCGGTCAGGCGCAGATCGGCATTATCCTCGCGCAGCATCAGCCGGTATTCGGCGCGGGAGGTAAACATGCGATAGGGTTCTTTCGTCCCCAGCGTGCAGAGATCGTCCACCAGCACACCGATGTAGGCCTGATCGCGGCGCGGCGTCCAGCCTTCCTGATCAAACGCCAGACGGGCGGCGTTCAATCCCGCCAGCATCCCCTGCGCTGCGGCTTCTTCGTAACCGGTAGTGCCGTTGATCTGCCCGGCAAAAAACAGATTGTGGATAAACTTGCTTTCCAGCGTCGGTTTCAGGTCGCGCGGGTCGAAATAATCATACTCAATGGCATATCCTGGCCGAACGATACGCGCGTTCGCCATGCCGTCCATAGAACGAACGATTTGCCACTGCACATCGAACGGCAGGCTGGTGGAGATACCGTTCGGGTAAATTTCGTTACTGGTTAGTCCTTCCGGCTCCAGGAAAATCTGGTGCGCGTTGCGATCGGCAAACCGCATCACCTTGTCTTCGATAGACGGGCAATAGCGAGGGCCGATCCCTTCGATCACCCCGGCGTACATCGGACTGCGATCCAGATTGCTGCGGATCACGTCGTGGGTGCGTTCATTGGTATGGGTGATGTAGCACGGCATCTGCGTCGGGTGTTCGCTGGCTTTGCCCAGGAAGGAGAAGACCGGCATAGGATCGTCGCCATGCTGCGGCGCCAGCACGCTGAAATCGATAGTACGGGCATCGATACGCGGCGGGGTGCCGGTTTTCAGGCGACCGACGCGCAACGGCAACTCACGCAGACGGTGCGACAGGGAAATGGAAGGCGGATCGCCTGCACGCCCGCCGCTGTAGTTATCCAGGCCAATATGGATCTTGCCGTCCAGGAAGGTGCCAACTGTCAGCACCACGGCTTTGGCGCGGAATTTAAGCCCCATTTGGGTAACCGCGCCGACCACTCGATCGTTTTCCACAATCAGATCTTCCACCGCCTGCTGGAAGAGCGTCAGGTTAGGCTGGTTCTCCAGCGCGGTGCGTATCGCCTGACGATACAGTACCCGGTCCGCCTGAGCGCGTGTGGCGCGTACCGCCGGGCCTTTGCTGGAGTTTAGTATCCTAAACTGAATGCCGGCGCGATCGATGGCGCGCGCCATCAGGCCGCCCATGGCGTCGATCTCTTTTACCAGATGGCCTTTCCCAATACCGCCGATCGCCGGGTTGCAGGACATCTGGCCCAGCGTATCAATATTGTGCGTCAGTAAAAGGGTTTGACGTCCCATTCGGGCCGAGGCCATGGCGGCTTCAGTGCCCGCATGACCGCCACCGATCACGATGACGTCAAAAGGATCCGGATAAAACATGGTGCTACACCTCGCGTGGTTGCGAACGATCGTTACTTGCCCTGGGGTGGGGGATTCTACTTAAGTTTGTGCCGTCGACCAAGCCTGTTGGATCGTTGGGTAGTTAAAGAAAGATCTTTTTATTTAAAGATCTCTTTATTAGATCTCTTATTAGGATCCCGGTTGGTTGTGGATAAGGCGGGATCCAAAAAGAAGATCAATGGGTTATTACCGATCACTAGCTGTGAATGATCGGTGATCCCAGCCTGTATTAGCTGGGATCTGAAAGGGTAATTATACACAGCTCAAAAAACCATCTGGAGTTATTATCTGGATAACTACTGGTTTTACCCGGCATTTAAAGCTATTTA